>WRGF01000175.1 GCA_009787345.1 Turicibacter sp. | reverse complement strand
TCGTTGTGGTTATAAAAATCCTTTTGGATTACCACGCAGGGGCGCAGCTTGATGCCGGTCATGATATTGAGGACCTCGCTGCGCTTTTTCCCGGAATTGTCGGTCTTTCCTTCAAAGCCATCGTCTTTTTTTTGGATCCGGTAAATATCAGGGTAGTGGCGGTCTTGCTCTACGAAATTAAAGGGCCGCCCTTCGGTATAGGGCAAAGCCACGTAAAAAATTTTCCCTCGGTGGATATCCGCACTTGCGACAAGCCGTGGCAGCTCTTCCATAGGCCGTCACTCGTCCTTATAGGCGTCTTCAAATTCACAGACACCGGAACGGTTCTCCTCCAGGTCGATGATATCATATAGGTTTTCTTCAAAAAAAGCCTTGACATCGAATTCCTGCAGGGGCGTTTTTTTGGCAGGCTTAGTACTCACTGGTTTCTTATTTTTAAGGGAATGAGGCCCTTGTTGGGTTTTAGTTTTCTTTTTTTCGGGACGGTGTTCCATAGCTGCCGGCATTTTAATGGCAACCGGTTCCTCCATAGGGGCCGCGCACCGAAAGTTTTCATCGGCAGCGGATTCCCTGACCGGCTGCTTGACAGGGGCTTTTTTAGCGGTGCGGCCAAAAGTCATCCCCTTGTTCCAGCTTTGGTTTGGGTCTCTTTTATCCATGGTTTTCACCTCAATCTGAGACATTTTTGGGTAGCTCTTATAACTCGCTTTGCTCGGATTTGCGAGGATTTCCCGTCCCAGCCGAGGAAGTGAAAGTGCAGTGAACTGGAGGTTCATGGCATTTTCACTGGCAGGGTCCCCGCCCTTCCGTAGGAAGGTATCCTCCTTTGGTGGGCTATAAGGATGGGCGGGAAAAGACCGCTAAGACGAGTGAATTGGAGTTATTAGAGGTACCCTCTATAATCACAACTCACAAGGCACGCAAACAAAAAGTTTTTGCCTTACTGTATTGTATTCGCCAGGCACTGGATTTTGACTTTTTTCGCCTATTTTGCCAAAAAAAATACCGAACCCATAAATTGGGTCCGGCAAGGCTAATTTTTCAGTTCATAAACAACGGCTTCATAGGGCCTTAAGCACAAGGTCCCCTCATAAACGTTGGCATCCGGGTAATTGGATGCTACTTCTTCTTTTAGGGCCAATGGGCCAAGGCCAAGGTATGCGGTCTCAGCGAAGAAGTTGCAGGCGACCAAAAGGGTCATCCCCTGGTAGTGGCGGGTAAATGCGAAGATATTAGGGTGGAATTCATCAAAAAGGGCGAAATCCCCGTAAACCATCACGTCTTTGTAATGGGAGGCCCGGCGCAGGGCAATCAGTTTCTTGTAATAATGGTAAAGGGAGTCTTTGTCTAAAATCTGCTGCTTCGCATTGACTTGCTTGTAATTTGGGTTCATTTTGATCCATGGAGTCTGGCTGCCAAAACCGCCGCCCGCCCCATCGTCCCACTGCATGGGGGTGCGGGAGTTGTCCCGGGAAGTGGTCTGGATGTAGCGCTTCACCAGTTTTGGGTCATGGCCTGCATCCAGGAGCCGCTGGGCTTTTTCCATGGTGCTTTGGTCTTTATAGTCTGAAAGCTCCTCATAATTAGGGTTAGTCATGCCAATTTCCTCCCCGTTGTAAATAAAAGGGGTGCCCCACATGAACATCAGGGCGGTTGCCAGCATCTTGCCCGATTCCTTCGGGAAATTCTCCGGATCCCCGTACTGGGACATGACCCGGGGATGGTCATGGTTCAGCCAGTACAGGGGATTCCATGCCTTCCCATATAGCCCCGTCTGCCATTTTTTGAACGTCTGCTTGAGCCAGTAAAGGTCCGTGCGGTTATGCCAGCCGGACTCGTAAGAGTTCCAGCCCCGGTTCATCCAGCAGTGGTCAAAGGTAAACACCATGTCCAACTGGTTTGAACCTGGCCCGGCGTAATTTAAGGCGGCATCGATCCCAGCGTCCCCGCCAACTTCCCCAACAGTTACGATGTCATACTTGGAAAACACTTCCTCGTGCATCTCCCGTAAATATTCATGGACTTTCGGCAGGTTGGAAAACTTCCCCCAGTCCTCCCGGTACGGGCCATGCCCTGATTTAGAGGAATCCGCCAAGTCCCACTGGCGCTCAAGGTGGGCCACGGCATCTACCCTAAAGCCGTCCACCCCAAGGTCAAGCCACCAGCGAGCCATCTCGTAAAGTTTTTCCCGCATGGGGCGGTGCCGCCAGTTCAAATCCGGCATTTTCTTAGAAAAGATGTGCATGTAAAATTTTTGGCTTGGCTCATGCCATTCCCAGCAAGATGGCGTAAAGAAAGACCCCCAGTTATTGGGTTCCTTCCCCCCAGGCTTCCCCGGATGCCAAATATAAAAATCCCGGTACGGGCTGGACTCCTGGCAAGCCGCTTGAAACCAAGGATGCTCATCGCTTGTGTGGTTCAGCACCAAATCCATGATAATCTTAATATTCCGTTCCTTCGCTTCCTGCAAGAGTTCCCGAAAATCATCCATGGTGCCAAATTCGGGGGCAATGCCATAATAATCCGACACGTCATAGCCATTATCATCCATGGGCGATTTATAAACCGGGCACAGCCAAAGCAAATTGACCCCTAAATCCTGCAAATAGTCAAGCTTCTCGATAATCCCCCGGATATCCCCGACCCCATCGCCATTGGCATCGTAAAAACTCTTGGGGTAGATTTGATACCCGACCGCTTCTTTCCACCATTTTCTCACCGCTCGTACCCCGCTTTCGTGATGTGTGCATTCATTTGTACTAGTTTATTAATTATCTGACTATTTTATGTGCAAATCCCCGCCAAAGGCATCGGGGATTTATGCTAAAAACCGCCACTTTTTTGGAAACGTTCATAAATAGGCGCCTTTTGTGGCAAATTAGGGATAAAGAAATTAATGGAGGCGGTCAGAGTGGGAAAAATCGGGCTTCGGGTCATCAAAACAGCCATCGGGGCAGCCGTGGCCATCATCATCGCTGAGCTTTTCGGGCTGAAATTCCCGTACACTGCCGCCATCATCACCCTGTTAAGCACCCAGTCCACCCGCAAGCGTTCCTTCGATGTCATCTGGCAGCGGGTGAAGGCAACCGTACTCTCATTATCCATTGGCAGCATCGTCTTCCCCCTCCTGGGCTTTCATCCCCCGGCCTTTGCGGTTTACTTGCTGTTTTTCATCCCCTTGGCAGTGGGGGCCAGTGCTTCGGAGGGAATTTCCACCAGTGCCGTCCTCGCCACCCATCTCTTAGGGGAAGGGGCCATCACCTGGACACTTTTGCAAAACGAAGCGGCCCTGATGGCCATCGGGACCGGGGTTTCCATCCTGGCCAACCTATACATGCCAAAAATCCTCCCTAAAATTGCGGAGGACCAGGAACTTATCGAGGAGAATTTCTTAGAAATCCTGCTGCACCTCTTGGAAAAAATATATGGGATTTCCACTACCGCCGGCGAGCTGTTTGAAAAGACGGAAAAACTGTTGGAAGTCGCCAAAAGGCGGGCCGAAAAAAGCCAGGGAAACTACGTGTTCCAAGAAGTCAGCTACTTTGCCCAGTACATGGAAATGCGTTTTTTGCAGTTTGAGAAACTACGTCATTTGGAACAAATCCTGGATACACTAGCGTTGAACGCAGCCCAGGCAGGGGGCTTGGCTGCATTGACAGAAATGTTCACCGAACACCTCCATGACCTCGCGCATATCGAGGAAATCATCGCCAATGCCCAAAGCGCCATCGAGGACTTCAAAAACCATCCCCTCCCAAAAACCCGGGAGGAATTTTACAACGAAACCCAAATTTTTTCCTACCTGAAGGAATTTTTGCACCTGCTGGAAATCACCCAAAATTTTACCCAGCACTTAAGCGCCGAAGAAAAAAGCCTTGCCCAGGAGCTGATTGCCCGGGAATCCCCCCGTTACAAAAAACAGGTCCGCTTCACCAAAGAAATGCAGTGCTTCAGCAAAAACCTGGACGAGTGTTACCGAAAGCAGTTGCCCACAGCAAGCCCCCAGGTTAAGGAGCTCCAAGAACGTTGGAACACGCTGCAATGCAATTTTGAAAAAAACGGGCATTTAGAAGAAATCCAGGAACTCATGAAAAATCAAGACCACCCTGCCGTCTATGATTATTTAAAAAAGGCACTTGATGCCAAAGCAAGTGGATGAAGCGGTTTTTTGCTTCATCCTTTTATCGTAGTTTATGGATGGCCAAGGTAAGCTTTTTTTACCCGGCTGTCGTCCATCAGTTCTTTCGCATTGCCTGATAAGGCAACCTTTCCGGTTTCCATGACATAAGCCCTGTCGGAAATGGCAAGTGCCATGTTGGCGTTTTGCTCAATCAGTAGGACGGTGGTCCCTTGTTTATTGATATCCACAATCAGGTCAAACATCTGCTCCACTAAATTGGGTGCTAGCCCAAGGGATGGCTCGTCAAGCAATAATAGCTTGGGTTCGCTCATCAAAGCCCTGCCCATGGCAAGCATCTGCTGTTCGCCCCCTGACAAAGTTCCCGCTTGCTGCTTGACCCGTTCTTTAAGGCGCGGGAACAGCCCGTAGACCCGTTCGAAGGAGGCGGCAATGGCTTTTTTATCTTGTTTCGTATAGGCGCCAAGCATTAGGTTTTCTTCAACGGTCAGGGCCTCAAAGACTTCCCGCCCTTCCAGGGTCAGGCTGAGCCCTTTTTTGACCAGACCGTGTGCTGGGAGTTTGGTGATGTCCTCCCCGTCAAACGTGACCTTGCCCTCGCTTGGGCTTAAAAGCCCGGCGATGGCTAAAAGCGTGGTTGACTTCCCCGCCCCATTGCTGCCAATCAAGGAAACGATTTCCCCAGCCCTGACCTCTAGGTCAATCCCTTTTAAGGCATGGACATTGTCATAATATGCGTGCAGGTTACTGACTTTTAACATCTTTTGCACTCCCTCCCAGGTACGCCCTGATGACCGCTTCGTTATTGGCGATTTCAGCAGGTTTTCCTTCGGCAATCTTAACGCCATGGTCGATGACATAGATTTTATCTGATATTTTCATGACCACGCTCATATCGTGTTCTATGAGGATCAGGGTGTAGCCCTGGTTTTTCAGGCTGGAAATGAAATCCATCAGTTCCACTGATTCTTGGGGGTTCATCCCCGCTGCCGGCTCATCCAACAGCAGGATTTTAGCCCCTGTTGCCATGGCACGGGCAATTTCCAGCTTGCGCTTGGCCCCATAAGGCAGGTTTTCCGCATAGTTGTGGATTTCGTCCCCGAGTCCGATAGAGCCTAAAATCTCAATGGCGCGCTGGGTAAATTCCTGCTCCGCCTTTTTAAATTTCGGCGTCCGAAAGACACTGGACAACAGCCCATAGCCCATTTTCCTATCCATTCCCACCAGCACGTTTTCAAGGACGCGCATTTTCGGGAAGAGGCGGATGTTTTGGAACGTCCTGGCAATCCCGGCACCGACAATGTCTTGGACGGGCTTATTATGGATAGGCTTGCCATCAAAGGTGACAGTCCCTGAGTCGATTTCATAAACCCCGGTCAACAAGTTGAAAATCGTCGTTTTCCCGGCGCCATTTGGCCCGATAATGCTCACGACCTGCCCCTTTTCCACTTCAAAGGAGACGCCGCCAACGGCCGTCAGGCCGCCAAAACTTTTAGAAACTTCTTTGACGCTTAGATATGCCATGTCCCTTGACCTCCTTCTTTTTGCCCCTGATAGGGTATGGCAGGCGTGATTGCCAGCCCAACAGCCCATTTGGCCTAAAACGCATCATCAAAATGAGCAACAGCCCGTAAACCACAAAGCGCCAGTCCATGAGAAAGCGGCTCATTTCTGGGAATACGATCAAAATGGCAGAGCCCAAAAACATGCCCCGAAGGGTTCCCATGCCGCCCACGATGACGATGGACAAAATCAGGATGGACACATCGAAGGTAAAGGTATTATGGTCGATGAATCCCATGAGGGGCGCATAAAAAACACCCGCAACCCCTGTAATAAACGCCGATAGGACGAATGCTAAAACCTTCAGCTCCGTTGTTTGCAAGCCCATCATGGACGCCGCAACCTCATCTTCGCCAATGGCCCTAAAGGAGCGGCCGACCTTGGAGTTTAGGAGATGATGGCAAAATAGGGCAACTAAAAAGACAAGGGCAACCATCAAATAATAAAACCCATGGTTATTAAGGTTAAGCTCTGTCCCAAAAAACCGGGGACGGGGTATGGACATAAGCCCCAAAGTCCCATTGGTAACCGGGGTCCAGGTCATGATAATCAAGCGGATGATTTCCCCAAATCCCATGGTGACAATGGTCAAGTAGCTTCCCGATAACCGCAGGGTAGGAATCCCAAGCACTAGTCCGAACAAGCCAGCCAAAGCGGCCCCCGCTAGCATCCCCACCAAAAAATGCACGTCAAAACGCATCATCAAAACAGCGGAGGTATAAGCCCCGATGGCAAAGAACCCGGCATGCCCCAGCGACACCTGGGAAGTGTAGCCCGTCAGCAGGTTAAGCCCCAGGGCAAGCATGGCAAAGACGCCAATCATGATGATGGTACGCATGACGAAGAGGCTCAGGCCCCAAAATGGCAAGGTCAGCACGACGGCGGCAACCAAGCCCCAAATCAATAGCCGATGCTTAAACAGCATGGACTCCATTAAAAACAACCAATCTTTTTTCAAAATGCCCGCCTCCTTGGCTTAAACTTTTAAGGCCAGTTTGCGGCCAAACAGCCCCTGGGGGCGAAGGATCAATACTAAAATCAAAACGACGAAGGCAGCGCCGTCACGGTATGCCGAGCCCAAGAACATGGCAGCCATGACTTCGATGACCCCAATGAGGATTCCGCCCACAAACGCCCCTGGCATGGAACCAATCCCGCCAAGCACCGTTGCGGAAAAAACCTTGGGCCCAAATGACACGCCCATGGCCGGGTAAGCCATCTGGTAAAAACCACTGATGAGGCCGCCGGCGATGGAAGCCGTCGCCCCTGCCAAGAAGAAAGTGAACATGATGACGGAATTGACATTGATTCCCATCAGCCTTGCCGCTTTCGGGTTTTGCTGCATGGCCCGCATGGCAAGCCCCATCTTCGTATGGTTGACCAAATAAGTAAGCAACAGCATCAGCGTCAGCGAAACCCCGAACATAAGGATTTGCATGGACGTAATGCGGGTCCCCAAGAAATCAAAGCCCCCCGGGGGGATGATGGCAGGAAAATGGACCCGCCCGCTGCCAAAGACGATGGTCAGGATGTTTTGCAGGATATAAGATACCCCAATGGTCGTAATCAGCCCCGCAATGGGGATTGACTTTTTCTTCCTAAGGGGCGCCAGGGCGACCTTGTCAATTAAAATCCCCACGCCCCCGGTCAACACCATGGAAATCAGGATGGCAGGGATGGGCCCCACTTCAAGCCCGATGAAAAACAGCGCCACATGGGCCCCGAAGGCAAAAATCGCCGCATGGGAAAAGTTCACGAGCCGTAAAATCCCAAACACAAGGGAAAACCCGACGGCAATCAGGGCATAAACCATGCCCAGGGCCAAGCCATTTACAAGTTGCTGGATAAACATGTTATCTACTCCTTCAAAATAAACCCCTCACATGCAAATACCGCACATGAAGGGCAAGATTTATTAACGGGTCAATAGCCCTGCATCTAAAATCAACTGGCTTCCTGTCATGAACTTGGCTTTGTCGCTTGCCAAGAACAAGACAGAGTTTGAAACGTCTTCCACTTCAATCCATGGGACGTTGATAAGGTTTCCAGCAGATGCCTCGGCAATTTCTTCGACTGTTTTGCCTTCCATAGCTGCAAGGCCGTCATTCATGGCTGTGTTGACCCCTGTTGGGTGGATGCTGACGGAGCGGATGCCATGTGGCGCAAGCTCGATTGCCTGTGACTTCGTGAGCCCAATCATCCCCCATTTGGAAGCTGCGTAATGGGACAGCCTGTTCATCCCTCGAAGCCCTGCGATGGATGAATTATTGATGATGACACCGGATTTGGCTTCAATCATGTGGGGGATGACGTATTTGCTTACAAGCCAAGTCCCTTTCAGGTTGATGTCAAGCATAGCATCCCATTCATCTTCGGAAAGTTCATGGGTCGCCCCATAAGCACAGATCCCAGCGTTGTTGAACAACACGTCGATTTTTCCAAACGCCTCAATCCCTTTGTCAACTGCTGCTTTGACATCAGCGGCTACCCGCACGTCCCCTGTGGCAATGACCAGTTTTGAGCCTAGTGCTTCCACTTCTTTTTGCAGGTTTTCAAGGTCAGCGCCTGCTGCGCGGTTATAAGCCGGATATTCGATTTTTTCACCCAGGTCAAAAGCAACGATATTTGCCCCTTCCTTAGCGAAAGCCAATGCGACCCCACGGCCCTGCCCTTTGGCAGCACCTGTAATAAAGACCGTTTTTCCTAAAAATTCCTTATTCATCAATAGTTCCTCCTGTTGTAATTATTTCCAGTCCATGCCTTCATATTCGCCATCCACGTCCACTTCAAGGACATGGTTGATTAAATTGGTCGCTACCATCATGGCGGCAAAACCTGTAATGACGACGATCTGTTCTTCGGTAAATTCTTTTTTCAATGCGGCAAACACTTCATCGGAAATGGATTTCGGGTTTTTCCCGATGGCACGGCCATAATCGACCAAGGCCTGCTGGCGCGCGTTGAATTCAAAGTTGCGGTGGTCGATCCCCTGTTCTTGCAATAGCTTCACAAAGAATAAGGAGCAGATGGCGCACTCGTTCTCAGAAGAGATAGTGTAGCATAAAAAGTAAATCTCAAGGTCGTTCAAGAATTTCTTGGCTTCGTCTTTCATCGTGTACCATTCCATCATCACCCGAAACGTAGGGATGTTATTCAAAAGGGTGCGCTTCATGTTGGTCATTTTCCCCACGTTTTCAATGTGGAAATCATGTTCTTTTTGCACCGTTTCTGGTGCTTTGCTGTAATTGATTTGGCTAACCCGGTTCATTATTATACCACCTTTTCGAGATTATGGATGGCATCGAGGACTTTCTCAGCCTGAATGCCGGCATCCAGTAAAATATAGGTTTCTTCTTTGCTGGCAGCAAATTCCGCCACTTTCGGAAGCTTTTTCATCCCTTCCCCCGTTACCTTGATGTCCGCCAAATTCCTCGGCAGGTCCAGGCGCTTATAAAGGGGGCGGAGTTTTTTGATTTCTTCCCAGTCGCCGGTGTAAGCCAACTGGACCAAAATCCCATATGCCACTTTGGCACCATGAAGGACTTCGTGGGTGGATTCAATGAGGGATAAGGCGTTGTGCAGGGCATGGGCACCGGAAACGCGGCCATACCGTTCCCCAAAGCCGCCGACCGTTCCGGCGATGGCAATGATGGTGTCCACGACGCGGCTGAATTCCCCTGTAATGACACCGTCTTTTAGGGAGGCAATGGCACTTTCGCTATCCTCCTCCAAAATGCTTAAAATTTCCCGGGCTGCTACGATGCCAAGCCTTTGGGCTGCTTTTAGGTTTTTAATGTCCAAGTGGCGGACGATGGCTTCCAGTTCATACCATTTGGCAAAGGTATCCCCGATGCCGGCGATGAAGAATTCAAGGGGCGTCCTCAGCATAAACTTCCAATCAACCAACGTCATGTAAGGTGTTTTTAGCATAAACTCCGTATCCAAGAACTGATGGCCTTCGTGGGAATAAACAACAGCCAAAGGCGTGTAGGGGGCGCAGTTTGACACGATGGTCGGAATCATAACCAGCTCCACACCCAGCCGGTTCGCTACCATTTTCGCCGTATCCAAAAGCATCCCGCCGCCAATGGCAACGATAGCGTCTGCCCCTTCGCCAATTTCTTGTACCAACCGTTTGGCATCCTCGCGGCTTGCCTTCCTTGCATAAGTGAAAATTTCATATGGCAGTTTTTGCCCATAAAATTCATGGAATGCATCCAATGATTTTTCCCCGCTTAAAATGACCGGGGACTTGAATGGCGCCAAATACTCTGGCAAATCCGCCAGGACGTTTTCCCCACTGATGAAGCGGCCGCTTCCTGGCCTTACCTCTTGAAATAAATCAACCATGGTTTCTCCTCCAATATGGGTTGCTCAAGCCCCTTTTTTAAGCTGGGGCTTGAGAACTTTTTTGATGGCTGCCTTCAACAGCTCCATTTGCTCTTTTGTGCCAACAGTAATCCGGATGGCATCAGACCCGCGCAAGATAATAGCTATGCCCTGCTCCACCGCTGATTTTGCGATGGCTTCGGCATGAGGGGTATTCACAAAGATAAAATTTGACTGGCTTTTTAGGGCATCAAGACCCAAAGCTTCCAAGAATCCCATAAAATCATCACGGATGGCATTGGTTTCGCCCACCCATTGTTTCATTTCTTTTTCCATGGTCAAGACTTCCGCCCCAATCCCAGCTGACAACGTATTGAGGAAATGGTAGCCTTGGACCGCATTGATGGCTTTGATGAGGGGTGCCTGGGCTAAAATAAAGCCAACCCGAAGCCCCGCAATGCCCCAAGCCTTTGACATGGTCCGAAGGATAATGAGTTTCGGGTATTTTTTAAGCTGTCTGACCAGGCTTTTCCCGTAGTATTCCATGTAAGCCTCGTCAATAACAATATAGCAATCCAGTTCCTGAAGCATTTTTAAAATTTCACTGTCCTCTTGGACGATACCAAGGGGGTTGTTGGGGTTTGATAAGATGACCAATTCTGCCTTCGTTTCTTTTGCTTTTTGGATTAATGCTGAAACCCCTTCCTTGATTGGAGCGGTCACATGGTTTCGCTTCAAAATCAGGGTGGCGTCCCAGTAGCGGAAAAAGTCCACGTCGAAAGTCAGGATGGTCTTTTCAGTGAGTGCGTTGAATAGCACCGGAATCAAGTTGTCAGAACCTGGTCCTGGGAGCACCATGTCCTTATCAATCCCTGCATAATCAGCATAACGCTGGACCAATAAATCATGGCTCCCACTGCCATAGGCTGAAAACATGCTGTTAGCCGCAATCCCGGCAAGTTTTTCCTGGATAAGCCCACTATGGTCAGCAAAGGGGTTTTCGTTCATGGTCAAGTTGATTATATCTTGTGGCTGCGGGTTAAAAACCGGCATGTTCATCAAATCTTTTCTCATAATATAGTCTTTGCCAAGCCTGAACAGGCTTGGCAAATTCCTCCTTTTTATAACACTGGTCCCGTTTTGAAAAATTGCCTTTCCTAAACGGAACCAGTCTAAATTAACGGACTTCTACAAACGTCCCGTTTTCAATGACAAGCGTCCTGAATACCCGCTCTTTAAGGCCGCCATCGGCATCAAAGGCAATCGGGCCTGTTACACCTTCATAGGTATTGGCAATCAGGGCTTCACGGACTTGGCTGCTGTCGATTGTCCCAGCCATCTCGATTGCGGTAAACAACGCACCTGCCGCATCGTAAGCCTGTGCCGTCAAGTTGCTTGGGATTTGGTCATGTTCGCCGACAAAGCGCCCAACAAAGTCCCTGACCTCGTCGTATTCAGCACCTGCATAAAAACTGACAGGAATCAAAACGCCTTCAACTGAAGGGCCTGCTAAATCAATCAAGTTATAAGTATATGCACTCCCAAATGCCACGATATCGATGTTCGGGTCCAGCTCGCGGTATTGGACGGCTAGTGGGCCTAAAATAGAATACATTCCAACGACAACGACCACTTCTGCATCTGCATCCATTAAATTGCTGATTGCCGGGCGGAAGTCACTGGTTGTTTCTACGATTTCTTCATGGGCAACCACTTCAACGCCTTCAATCCCTTCGACGATGCTAAACATTGAGTTGGCGGATAAGGCACCGAAGTCAG
Organism: Turicibacter sp.; assembly: GCA_009787345.1. Classification (GTDB taxonomy): domain Bacteria; phylum Bacillota_I; class Bacilli_A; order MOL361; family Turicibacteraceae; genus WRGF01. The sequence continues at coordinate 8,220 of WRGF01000175.1, read as the reverse complement.
TCAAAATGGAAATGAGCCCAATCCGTGTATGCCCCAACTGGTCCGTAATGATGTCGACAATGGCCTGCACTTCGTCTTGGTTTAGGGTATTGACACGAAAAATATTTTCCCCTAATGTAGTAAATACAGGATTGGAAGCTGTTGGGGAAATCAAAATAATATCATTTTCTTCATAAATTGGCGCAACCGTAAGGCCTACCCCGGAAGAGAATGGGCCTATGACACCGGCAAACCCACCTTCAGAGGCGATGCGCTGGGCAACTTGTGACGCTTCGTTCGGGTCGTTTGCATCATCAAATGCGACGATTTCAATTTGCTGACCTAATAGGCCGCCATTGGCATTCCATTCTTCCGCCTGTAAATTTGTGGCACGAAGAAAACCAATCCCGTAATCTGCGTTAGCCCCTGTCAGTGGCGCTGCTACGGCAATGCGGATGGTTTCTCCCTCAGATGAAGCGACCGCATCGCTGTTATTATCTGTGCTGCATGCTCCCAGTGCCAGTGTTGCACCTAAGATTGCTGCTAATGTTCCTAATTTACGTTTCATTGTACTGCCCCCTATATCATTTTCAATTTGTGCAAAAGAAACAGGCAAGTTTCTTTTGCACAAATTGTACTGTACGAGGGACGAAATGTAAATAAGGCACATTTTTGTATCATAGTGTCAAAAAGTATACTGTGAAGCCATTTCCAAACAAGTTAAAAGATGTGAGCATATTATTTTACAGGTCCGGGATTTTCCTGTAAAATAATAAACATAGGTTAAAAACGAGAGGATGATAAGAATGGCAAAATTATTAGCAGTCAAAGGACACCCGCTTACGAGCAACGAGAGCTTTTCAGTGAAAGGGCTTGAGGCTTTCTTGGCGAAATACAAGCAAGAAAACCCAGCTGACGAAGTTGAAGTATTGGATGTATTCCAAGCGGACATCCCTGAAATCGACGAAGACATCATCACTGCATGGGGCGCATTAGGGCAAGGGACCGAGTTCACTGCTTTGACGCCTGCACAACAAGATAAAGTTTCCCGCTTCAACCAATACACTGAGCAGTTCCTAAACTCAGACAAAGTCGTTGTTGCTTCCCCACTTTGGAACTTGATGATCCCTGCACGCTTAAAAGTATGGATGGATACAATCATGGTTGCCGGAAAAACTTTCCGCTACACAGCTAATGGACCTGAAGGCCTTGCTGCTGGCAAAAAAGTGCTTCACCTTCAAGCAAACGGTGGCGTTTACGGTGAAAACGACCCATCAAGCCAATACGTAAAATCCATCTTCGGATTCGTTGGCGCTGAAACTGACCACGTAGCTGTTGAAGGGCATGCCTATGCACCTGAAAACGCTGAAAACATCTTAGCTGATTTCATCGGCAAAGTTGAGGCAAAAGCTTCTAACTTCTAATTCCATAAAAGGATAGCAAAAAGGATTAACGGTAAGATCGCCGTTAATCCTTTTTGCTATCCTTTGTATACTACTGAACAAACTTACTCGCTCAAAGTTTCGATGGCATGGGTGGCTTGCTGGGTAGTGAAGCCTTCTTCCAGCATGGCATCATATAGCCCATCCATCGTATAAGCATGGTAGTTCATCATGTATTGCCCAAAATCAACCGCTTGCTGGTCCCAATCCGTTTCGGTATCGATTTGGTACACCGCCCAAGTGACCGCGCTCTGCTCATAACCTTCGCCGAGCAACTGATCCGTAAGCCCTGCCATACTGAATGGGCGGTACTCCATTTTCTCCTCAGCCGCATTAAGGACCATCATGTAATCCCCTGTCACGCCATCTTGGTATTCCGTTAAAACCCCCGTGTTATCCGTAGGATTATTCATGGCCATCCACGTCCCGCCTGCAATGATGACGGCTACCCCGCACCATGTCCAAGCGCTTCGGTACCAGCTTTTCTTCATGTTGCCCATTTGCTTTACAGTTTTAGTCGTTTGCATTTTAACATCCTCCTAGTATAATAAAAAGTGCAACAAGCCTGGAGTGGCTTGTGGAACTAGATTCAAAATCGCATGGGATTTATTCCCCCACGACTTTACACTATAAGCAGCTGGCGGGCGGAAAATGCCATTTAAGCAAAGAATGTAAAAAGACCAAGGCGTTTTCTGCCTTGGATTTGCGTGTTAAGTTGTGATTGTTGGAGGTTTTAGGCGTCATTTGGCCATATTTATTGATTTTAGGATTTTTTCCGGAAATCTGCTAAAGGCCCCAGATTGCTGGGAACGTGTGGGAAGGTGGCTCAATTCACTGCCTACTTTACTATATGGCAAAGCCCCTGTTAGGGATTGGTTTTAGCCTAGGCATCCCATTTTTTTAGCATCCAGATGCCCATCGTCCCATGGTCGCTCCCAGGCATTGGCCTGCTTAAGGATTCAAACCCCCAGTTTTTCATACAGTGGAACAGCTTCTTTCAGCCGATGATGGGTTTCAAGATAAACTCCGTTATAATGTTTCTTTGCAAACACCAGCGCCCGGCGAAGGAGCAGTCCCCCAAGCCCCTGCCCACGAAACTCCGGGTGGAGATATAATTTTTGAAGCTCGGCTGTGCACCAGTCCTGAGGGTTAAAATCCCACTTTAGAGGAAATTCCCCTCGATTCAGTTACCCTAGATAAAGCGCAATTATTTCCAATTTATTTTTTCATTTTACAACCCGCCTATATTTTTTAAACACAATTCTCCCAAAAATGTGCTTCCGCCTATAACAATCAGAAACTTTGCTATATTATATAGTAGTGCTTATGCGATAAGCCAAAATATAAGCGTATAAGGAGTTAAGAAAAATGGATTATGAAACTAGATATGGAAGAAATAGTAGAAAATATGGTCATTGCTGTGGGAATGTGACTGTAGACTGTACACCCAGCCTAAGCTGCGACTGTGGCGGAGGAAGTTATTATAATAACCTTGAGGGTAAAAACATCACTTCCAACAATTTGGAAGGTATCCAATGCGACCCGATAGTTACTTATGAAACCGTCGTCGAGCGCCGAGTCAACCTTAATCATGTAAATAAATGACGAAAAGAGCGAATATTTAGTCGCCCTTTTTTTCATTTACCATCAATTCAAGGAGCGCCCAAAACTCTGGCTTTGCCTTGACGGCTTCCCAAAATTTAAGGAAGTCAAATGGCTTGTCTGGTTCTTGCCCCATTAGCAATCACCTCTGTACAATCCTATTCATAAACAAAGAAAAAAAGCCCACTTTGGGCTTAAAATTTTAGGATTTGTCCCGGCTGAATCACATCGGATTTCAAGCCATTTTTCTCTATGAGCTTTTCCACGGTTGTGCCGTGAGATTTGGCAATCTGATATAAGCTATCCCCTTTTTGGACGATGTAGCCCACTGCTTGACCACACGTAGGGCAGACATTTTGAAGGGGTGCGGGTTCCTTAGCCGTTGATTTCTTTTCCAGTTTCAGAAATTCAATGACAGTTTCCGCTACGGCTTGGGCATACTTGCCTTGACCGTCTGCCGTTCGGATGAAAAAGGAATCTTTCTTTGAATCCATGAACCCGCCTTCAACTAAAACGGATGTGTAGTTGGAAGTGAGCACCGCCCACGCTTCCTGTTTGATTCCACGGCTTAAAAGTCCGGTGTACTTGACCAGTTTAGGTAAAAGCAGTTTGGCAAATTCCACATCCCCTTTGCACGGTAGCGGATGGTGCCAGACTTCTACCCCTGTGGCATCGCCCCAAACGCCCTGATAGGCGTTATGGTGGATACTGATGATTAAGTCAGGTTTATATTCATTCATCGCCTTGACACGCAAATTAAGGCTATCTGTGGCATCCTTGGCATAGTTCAGTTTGACTTCTACAATATATGAGGATAGAAGTTTCTGAATTTCCTTGGCCACTGCTTCATTCAGGGTAAATTCTTGAACCCCATCTGGTGTCCGCTTGCCGGGACAGTCTTTGTAGTGCCCAATATCAATCATGACTTTTTTCATTTTAATCAGCTCCATTTTTTTAAAAATAGTGAGGGGCAGAAAGTTGTAAAATATCCCTATAATAAAAGTGCCGACATGGAAAAATCGAATATCGCACTACTGGCAATCAAATCGAGGGGTTGATTGCTTTGGAAATTTGGAAAGACATTGAAGGCTTTGAAGGGTATTATCAAGTGAGCAACAAGGGGCGTGTTCGTAGTTTGGATAGGGTCATCGACCGCCAACGTTATGGAAAACAATTTTTGAACGGCAAGGTAAAACAACCTTGTCCCGATAAAAAAGGCTATTTATATGTTCATCTTGACAAAAATGGGAAAAGGTATTTCAAACAAGTGCATCGTTTAGTGGCAATAGCTTTCATCCCTAATCCTGATAATCTCCCCCAAGTGGGGCATTGGGACGAAAATCCGGGTAATGCTAACGTAGAAAATCTTTACTGGACTACTGCTAAAGACAACTGCAATCACGGCTTGCATAACGAAAGACTGTCATTAGCAAAAGGTAGACCAATCTACGGCGTTTGCGTAAATACTGGTCATCTAATAGAATACCCTACTATTGGTTTTGTGCGAAAAGATGGATTTAATTACAGCGCTGTTGATAATTGTCTTCACAAAACAGCAAAGACCCACAAAGGTTATCAATGGTTTTATGGTAACTAGGACGGCGTTATTCGCTGTCTTTTTTTTTGCTCTCTTTTGACTTGATTTCTGCCCCGAGTTTTTCATTTACCATCCGTTCTAAAAGGGGAGGGACGTAACCGCCTAGCGCTGAAAAATTCGCCAAAATGCTTGATAGATACGATAGCGCCAAAAGTACCATGAACGTTTGACTAATTGCGCCTAACCCTATGAACGCTAAAATTGGACAGACCATTGAAATAGTTAGCAACAAAAAGCCATGTTGGGCTACGCCTTCCCTTGCCTTTCTGGATGAATAATCGTTCTGCGCCCAAGCACGCAAAGTGCCAAGGGCAATGTCCAACAAGATAACGATAAAAAGCAAAACAAAAACGGGATGACCTGTGGCTACTCCCGCATAAAAGATTTTGTAAATGTCCAAGAAGTTCATTATTTCACCTCCAAATCCATTTCTGCAATGGCTTCAAGGTCAATCTGCGTTTGTTCTGGATGCCATAACAGATTGATGATTCCCAATGTTTTGTCATCTTGACCGTGTAACAGGTCATAGACTGCTTGGTATTGGGTGGAATCAAACTCAAAGCACTGCCCTGAATACAGGAACATTTTCCCCTGATACTCGAACTGCTCCCGTTTTGAAATGCTCACTCCGTGTTTACCTAGTTCCCCAATATCGAAAATCGTTTCCATCTCGAACCTCCTCGTTGATTTTAAAAGCTATTAAGCGGTATAGCGACTGAACCAGAGAACCATTGATTGGAGTTTTGGAAATAAAGGACTTGGATGTTTCGGTTATTAACAGTTATCCGACAAAAAGAGCTGTCCCCTGTAACTCCTAGAAATTCATTCCTTTCCACGTTCGGCAAGGTTTTGGTCAATGTTTGGATATAGTAGTTGGTTGGCAACGTAGCGACTAAATAGGTCGTTCCAGAAGTGACCCAAACGGCATCCACCCTTACTAATCGGACGTAAAGGACACCGCATTTGACCCGATACCACGCACCAGAGCCTGTTAAAGCTGTGTTTTCTACGAAATCGGCTGTCAAAGCCAGTTGTTGCCAACCTGTGTCATCTTCACTGTCAAACTGCTTTTTCCATGGTGTCCATGAGGTTCCGTCCCATAGCCTTGTAAAAGCCCCGCCTGCCGGATTCCAATAATGGTAATAAGTTTGAATGCAACCATCCCATGAAGTACCATCACTTGCCCATGTTTGCTTAACTTCCAGATGGTAAGCACCTTGAATATTTTGGGGGCGGTTGGTCGTGCTGTTACCTAAACCATCGTTATTGGCAACATAGACCCCCGTGGTTCGCAACGTGTTCAAGTTCTGCCCATTCGCCAAAACATGCTCCCGTGTGTCCATGAGGTTAACCCATGACATCCATGTCCCGCCGATTCTGGAACGAACAAAAGTATGCCATTGTGTCCCATCTGCGACAGTATCGGTTCCTGCTCCGTGGGTGTAGAAAATTTGCTTGATGTCAACCCCCGATTCCCGCCTGTCCTCCAAAACCATCATCCAACCCGAAGTAACCGCTCCGTGGCGGTAAAGGGAAGGTCTGTTAGAGGTGATGTTGGTAAAGTAATAGATATTCGTAGTCACGTAGTTGTTCAAGTCAACTCCTGTGCTGACACGATTGACCCGCCAAAGGAAAGGATTCATGTCCACGGTGCCAATGACACCCGCTGTCCCCGCTGTTGTGTTGCGGTATTCCAAGGTTTCGTCTGTGTCATTGTAGCGTAGAGAACGGACGAACGATGATAAATCAACGACATCCACCTGTGTCCCATTCACATCATAAAAATACAGGTTATTCCCAGTCAAGGTCGCATTGAAAAAATGGCTTGTCGCATCAATTCTTTGCCATGCCGTCCAAGCACTCGCCCCATCCCTTCGGCGGACATAAATAACGGAATGGCTACCTGAATATGCCCACCAGATTTGTTTCACGATGGTGCTAGCCCTATTTGCTTCCGAACTGCTGAAAACGTTGAGCCAACCCGTTTGGGCAATGGGTCGATTGGCAGAAGCCCCCGCCAACCAGTAAACACCAGTATTGACAAGGGTATCCACATCCGTCGTGGCGGGTACGTTCTGAACCCCATTAACAGGGGTTGCCCCACGTCCCGCATAAATCGCACCTTCTTGGAACTGCCAAGGCATGGTTTCAAGACCATGAACCCTGTCGATGAGGGAGGAATACCCGCCGAATGCCATCCCTTTCCCCGAGTTGTTCCAATCCATCAACACAAAAGGGGTGTTCAGGTAACTTAAATTTGAAGTAGTTGCCGTTCTGTAACCATTTCTTGAAAACCAATCCGTGATGGTCAGTTCGATTTCATAACCGTAATTAATTGAGAAAGTGGCGGGGTGAAGATACTGCACATTGTTCCCAGAGAAAGCACCTGATTGGATACCATTCTGGGTCGCCCAAGTCCCACTGGCTTGCCGTGTCCTAGCGTTGATGACTGGTGTATTATTCCCGCCAATGTTGGTCACAGAAAAGTCGTAAGTAATCCGCATCCTTGTCCCATTGTCATCCAAAACGTTCCCCGCTGTGACCCTTTGCACGCTGTCAATGGAGATGTTCGGGAAGTTATAAGCCGTAACGGTGATTCCACCTGTCCAAGTCGTTTGAAGCCCCCTTGAATCAGTCACGGTGATTTCCACTGGGTTCGCCCCAGAAGTAATAAGCCTGTCAGTGACAACGTTGGCATTGATGACAGTCGCCCCAGAACTGCCGTCCAGTTCCTGTCCATTGACCTTGATTTTAATCCATTTAATCGTTGCATTCGCTTGGGCAGTAGCGGTCAGCCGAATCCTTAGCCTTGAATAAAGTTGGACATAAACATTCGCCCCGAACTGAGTCGCAATGTCTGTGGTCGCTTGGGTCAACTGGATGGCTGAAAGCACTGGAGGACGTGAGCCGATTTCAAGGGTGAAGTTCAACCTGACCACCCCGATAACGTCAGCTCCGTCCATGGTTACGACTGTCAAGACACCTGTCCCGCTTGTCCCAAAGGCGATTTCAGAAGTCATCGTCATAGGTGGTGTCCAAACAAAACTATTGGTTGCCGTGGTGGTCAAAGTGCCTGAAAGATTCCCAAAGATGTAAGTAATGACGTGGGTAAAAGCAGTGCTCTGGCGGGGCAAGTTGATGGTAAGTGAGTTGCCAAAGGTACACGGATTTCCAGTCAACGTTGCCTGTGTCGCCCTTGGGATGGGGTCTAATACCCCTGAACCGCTTGCCGTGATGGTCGTTAATGGGGTCGCTTGGTAAGTTACATCAAACTGGCAAGAGAGATTCCAAGAAAAGGTCTTGGTGCCGTCCGCTTCGTGCGGGATGTTGATGTTCGCCCCTGTTGCCAAAGTCCTTGTCATGTTGGGCAAAATACCGACTTGGATTGACCCATTAAGGACGGTATTGCCTTCAATCTGGACGTTGATGTTCGTGTTCTGGGTGGATACCAACTCAACCGCCGTAGCCGTGGAAACCAGAAGCACTTCCCAGATGATGGTGCTCCGATTGGTCGGCACGTTGACACTAGTGCGGTTCCAGTTGAAAACCAAATTAAGTTGACCCGCCACAACCGGGATGGTCTGCGTTCCTGATGTTGCC
>WRGF01000174.1 GCA_009787345.1 Turicibacter sp. | reverse complement strand
GGGCGCCTCCAGGTTTTTGGCGGACGGGACTCTTATGCATTTGTCCAGCGGTTGCGGCGGGTAACGGAAACACCCGATTCCTTACAGCTTTATTTTGAAGGGTATTCCAACGACAGTGGACGACAAGATGCAGGATTTAACCTTATGTACCGCATTGATGGGGATTCCATTGTCGAATTTGTGCGTAATTATGATGCAGGGCAAGGTTTGGGCAACGATGTGCTGCTCCACTCCATTATTGAACGAAAAACGTTGCTGAAAGCTCCCCTTGAATCGGGGAATGCCTGGTCAGATACCTTTATGTTCGAAGGAAGGCTCCACGAAGCCATCACTACGATTATCCGTGCCGACCTTAACAAAGACGGCAAATTGGAAGTGGAAACCCAGACTGTAGTCGAAGGAATTCAAGGATTTGCCGACGAGCGCTATGAAGAAAACCGGGTTTTCGTGGAAGGCAGCGGCATGACCCGCTTTGTGAGCAGCCCACGTCTTGGCGAGAATGAACTGTTTACCTTCGGGTTCACCCTTATCACAGAAAAAATGGACTAGAATAATCAAAAGGCTTACTTGTGCATTGGCACAAGTAAGCCTTTTGATTATTTATCCCTTGATGGATTTCAAAGGTTTGATTGATTTATCAGTTTGGGCAGAAGGATCATTTTTATGGTCGGAATAAATGGATTTCACCTCGCCATACCATAAGCGGTGAAGCTGTTTTTGGATCCAAGGCTGGACGTAATAGTCTAGCCCTAAGGTGCGCCCAGCGCCATTCATCAACGCGATGGATGCCGGGATTGCCCAGAAGTTATCCCACCCAAGCATGGCCGAAAGCAATAGTACGACAAGTAGCCCTGCCCCGGCGAAGCTGAACAACCAAGTGAATAAGCCCGCAATCAAGGCAAATCCCATGATTAATTGGAAGAAAACAATAACAAATTGCCCGGCAACCGCAATTTCTGGTGTTGGCATCCCGATGTGCTGCATAATGAACTGGAACCAACCAGGGGCTTCCGCAATAATTGGCAAGGCCCACTCAGTCGCACCGGCACCTGTTGCCCCAGAGGTAGCTGTAGCGGTTGCCCCGGATAAAGCATCGCCATGCAACCAAGGGAAAGGCATGCGGATGGAATGGTCTACCAACCAAGAATCCGATCCAATCCCTAGTAGCATTTCGTTGAACATATGCCCAATGGCAGGGAAGATTCCCATCGTACCATCTTCGTAAGAGCCGAAGAATCCGCGGATATTTTCAAACCCGCGTGTCGCTTCTCCCCAAACGTGATGGCCGTAAATCTTGCCAAGCGCCTGATTGAGCCAGAAGAAGCCCATAATCAGTCGAAGCGGCAGTGACCAAAGTACGTTTCCGTAACGGGTTAAAAGGCCACGGAAAATTTGGCGGTTATCCTTAACGTGGAAGAATTCGTGTTCCACATATCTCCACATGTAAAAGCCAGTCCCCATGTTAAAGAAGTAAAACAGGTTGACCATGTGCTTGACCAGAATGGCGAACCACCCTTTAAGGTGAATCCCGGAAAGGTCGGCAACCCCGTAACGTGCACCGATGGAAACCATGAATCCATGATATTTTCCTTTGTAAGCATGCTTTTCCCCACCGCTGATATCAGCAATGATATTGGAAGCCGCGCAGTGCCCTGTCTGCTCAGCGGCTTCTACGATTTGAGGGTTTGGCTGTCCTTCAGCGTCCTCAAGATATGCAAGATCCCCAATCACGTAAACATCTTCAAGGCCTTTGGCTTCCATGAATTCATTGACAGCCAGGCGCCCGGCACGGGCTTGTTCCATGTTGTAGTCGGCAACGTCGGTGTTTGCTTTAATGCCGGCGGTCCAAATCAAAGTATGGGTTGGGATACGCTCACCGGATTTCAATACCACGGCATCGCCGGAGAGTTCCACGATCATGGAATCTTTCAATATATCCACGCCTTGTTTTAGCATATATGCCTCAGCCACGTCAGCATCTTTTCGCCCTAATAAATTAAGGATTGTCGGTGCAGCTTCGATGACCATCAAACGGATTTCATTTTTATTGATTTTATGGGTTTTCGCCAAGCGGTCGCGCCACTCCATGAGCTCGCCCACCATTTCAATTCCCGTAAACCCGGAACCGGCAACAGCGAAGGTCAACATGGCCTGACGCTCTTTTTCATCATGGATGAGCGCTGCTTTTCGGACGGTTTCTTCGATGTGCAAACGGATTTTAACAGCATCTTCTAAAGACCAAAGTGTAAACCCGTGCTCCTTGACCCCCGGAATCCCAAAGTCATTTGGCTCAGACCCCATGCCCAAGACTAGGTAATCGTAAGAAAATGTCCCGGTTTTGGTAAAGACAGTTTTACCCCCATGATCAACTTTTGTAACTTCATCGGTGACAATGCGGACTTTGGTGTGGGCGAATAACCTGCGAAGGTCATATTGGATTGCTTCAGGCTCGACGCGTGCCCCTGCAACTTCGTGGAGTTCCGTCATCATGGTTTGGTAAGAATGACGGTCAATCAGGGTAATGGTAACTGAATTATCCTTTTTGTATTTCTTTGCCAAAACTTTGGCGGCTGCGACACCGGCATAGCCAGCACCGATGATGACGATGTTTTTTTGTTGATCCATTGAAGTAAGCACCTCTCCCAAATAGATTCGACTTTTTATCATGTGATTTTTTTAACAAGGTAAATATTACATGAAATCCATGGAAAAGTCTAGGAAAATTTGTAGAAACCCAAATTAAATATGTTTGGTAGGGCAAATGAAAGAAAAATTTCCATCTATTTTTGAAAAAAATACCGTCGTTTCAAAAAAAGGCAATAAGTGACAAATGGGTTGTGGTATAACTTAAGCGTGGGTTATGGTCAACAGGTCAAAAGTAGCGCAAGCGTGGTTTACACACGAAGTCCAAACATCTTTTGAAAAATGCGTAAATCATGTGGTAAAATTTACAAATCTATTGTGCCGGTCCAAAAGGCGTGATATGATTTACTCTGCGCTTAAGTTAGTGAAAGGATTCTCAAATGAAAAAATCTTGCATTTGAAAAGGGGAACCAATTATGAAAAAATTATTAACAGCAATTTCAGCCTTGGCATTAGTAGCCGTTTTAGGGGCTTGTGGAAGTAGAGAAGAAGCAAATGAGCCTACGACAACAGATGCTGGGACTTCAACGGACGTTGATACTCGTGCAACAAGTGTGGTAGGAAACACTGCTGAAGAATTACAAGCTGCAATGGCGGCTGACGGACCGTGGGTATTCGGAGCAACGGCCGACATCGATTCTGACGATGTTATCACAGTTGACGGAAATGTTTATAAAACAAACGACGAGTCTTTAGGATACACTCGTAAAATTGGCCTATATTCCCGTGTTGGCAACGGCGACCGCACCATTGCGTCTGTCTTTAACTTAACTGCTCCAAGCATCGTGGTCAATGCTGAAAATACTATGATTATGGGTGGGGAAGTTGAAAACTTAGGCGACCTTGACTGGCCAGTGGTTGATGCTGACATTTACGTTAATGCAAATGGTTTTGAATTAATCAGCGTTATCGTTAATGGGGACATCATTTTCTCCTCACAAGCGTATGCAGATTCTGCAAACTTGGATGGTGCGACTGTAAACGGTGAGCAAATAGTTGAATAATGTTTGAAAATAAAATATAATGAAAAAGGGCGGATATTTTCGCCCTTTTCTTTTGTTTAAGTCGGGAGGAAATCTAATGAAAAAAGCAATCCTAATCTTTGCTTTGTTTGTACTTGGGGCTTGTTCTGCACCTTCCCAAAGCCAAACCCGCTTCGAGCGCCAAGAGCTATTAATGGGTACTGCTGTCAGGGTAAGGATTGATGTGGAACCTAGTTCTGGCATCGATGCCGAAAGCATCCTTGACGAAGCATTCCAAAAAATAGAAGGCTTGGAGCAGCTTCTCACCGTGAATGATGAAGAAGCACCTTCGGAAATCCTTGAAATCAACCGCCAAGCGGGCATCGAACCCGTCCAAGTTTCAGAAACAGCCTTTTCCTTAATAGAAGAAGCGGTCCGTTACACGCAGATGTCTAATGGGACGTTCAATGTGGCCATCGGCCCGTTGGTTAAGCTTTGGAACATTAACTTCGAAGGCGCGAGGCGGCCGGATGACGAGGAAATCATAGAAGCCTTGCCACTCTTGGACTTTAACAAGGTCATTTTAAATACGGGGGATCGGACCGTGTTTTTGGAGGAACCTGGGATGAGGCTGGACCTTGGGGGCATTGCCAAAGGGTTTGTCGCTGATTACATCGCCAGCTTTTTACAGGATGAAGGCATTGAAAGTGCTTTGCTCGATATGGGGGGCGATTTATTCCTTTTAGGTAGTACCCGCCAAGGGAATCCTTGGAAAGTCGGTATCCAAAATCCCCACGCCCGCCGAAACCCAGGTGCCAGCAACCTTGTCGGACGGATTCCTGTCATTAATCAAGGGGTGGTGACCTCAGGGGTTTACGAACGATACGTTGAAGTGGATGGCGTCCACTACCATCACATCCTGGATTCCACGACTGGTTTTCCTTTTAGCACAGGCTTGGTCAGTGTGACGGTTATTTCAGACCGGGCAGTGGACGGCGAAGGCTATACTACGATTTTGTTTGGCAAGGGATTGGACGGGGGGCTTGAATTTGTAGAGTCACTTGACAACGTGGAAGCCATTTTCATTACGGATACGGATGAAGTGGTGGTATCATCTGGGCTTGTGGGACAATTTACCCTGACGAGCGATGAATTTACTTTGAGAGAATAGGTGACAGCTTTGAGCGTAAAAACTTTTTTGAAATTGGTGGAGATTCAGACGAAGCTCGCCAGCTTATTTCCCTTTTTGATTGGTATTTTATTTGTGACGTACCGTTATGGGACGGTAAAACCCCTTCAGACGGCTGTGTTTTTCGCTGCGATGCTGATTTTTGACATGACAACGACAGCCATCAACAATTATATGGATTACAAAAAGGCGACGGATAACCATGATTTCGATTACCGCAAGACCCGCAACGTTATTGGTCAGGAGAATATTCCCGAGGGTGTGGCAGTAGCGACGATTTTGGTCATGCTGGTGCTGGCTTCCCTCCTTGGGCTTTGGCTCTTTTACCTGACCGATATTGTGATTTTACTGGTGGGCGTCATCTGCTTCGGGGTCGGCGTCTTTTACACTTACGGCCCGATTCCCCTGTCCCGCCTGCCCCTTGGGGAGTTTTTCTCTGGTGTGGTCATGGGTCTGGGCATAACATTCCTCACTATTTACGTCAATATTTTTGACAGCAACCTCTTTAGCATGGATTTCGCAGGAGAGATTTGGATCTTCCAACTGCATTTTACTGAATTTTTGGTGATTATGCTAATTTCCCTTCCCCTTGTTTTTACCATCGCTAATGTAATGCTAGCCAATAATATATGCGATGTTGAAGAAGATATCCGCAATCAGCGGTTTACCCTGCCATACTACATCGGAAACAGTGCATCCGTCCGTTTATTTTACATCCTGGCATTAGGGGGCTATTTGGTAACGGTTATCGCAGTCACCGCGGGAGTTTTTCATCCCATTATGCTGGCAACGTTGCTAACCGCCGTTCCGGTTTGGAAAAACCTGGCCGTCTTTAAACGAAAGCAAGTCAAATCTGAGACATTCGTCATCGCTATCAAAAACCTGATATTAACGAACGGAGCCCTTGTCATCGGGCTTATCATCAGTATTATAATATAAAACAAAACACAAAAAAGGCTTAACTTGCGTTAAGCCTTTTTTGCATTATTGGGTTAGGTTTCCCGTTTCAAAAGAGATAAGGTTACCCGAAGCATTTGGCTTCGGTAGGAGCCTTCGGGAAGGGTTTGGATTAGCCGGATGGCTTTGTCGGTGTATTTTGAGGCAAGGTTTTGGGCTTCTTCGACCCCTTTGTACTTATGGATAAGGTTGACCACCGCTAAAAGGTCCGAGTCGGTCATGTTTTCTTTTTTCTTCAGGTAAGGAAGGAAGGCTTGGGGGTCTTGATTCATAGCATAAATAAGGGGCAGGGAATAAACCCCTTGTTTCATGTCATTCAAAACCGGTTTTCCAATAAGGTCGGCATTTTTGGTATAATCCAGGATGTCGTCCATAATCTGAAAGGCCATCCCGATGTTGTGGCCGACCTTTTTGGCAAGATGCTTGTAAAAGTTATTGGCCTGGCTAACCTCTGCCCCTAAATAACAGCTGAGGGCGAATAACTGGGCGGTTTTTCCTGAGATTTGCCGCAGGTATTCCTTTACGCCCATGTTGAAATTATAACGCATCCCCATTTGATCCAGTTCTCCGAGCAAAATGCGCTCCATGCTCCCAGTATTCAAATCAATTTGAGCCAAGTCGTCCGAGTAACGGGACAAAATTTTAAAGCACACGCAAAACAAATAATCACCCGTGTAGACAGCATAGTTTTTCCCAAATTTGGCTTGGATCGTTTCTAGCCCTCTTCGGGTAGGGGCATCGTCAATCACATCATCATGGACCAAAGTCGCCATGTGAAGGACTTCGAGGGCTGCTGCAATGGCGATGGCCTGTTCCTTGTTGTGCTGGGGACCGATGTGGCTAGCTAGTAAAAAGTAAGCGGGACGAAGGAGTTTCCCCCCGGCTTGGGTTAAATTTTTAATGTTTTGCTCAATTTGCTTTTCTCTGATTTTAATGTTCTTATCAATCACCCGCAGCATTTCTAAGAGGTCACTACGGACCTGGGGATAATCGTTCCACATGGCATGGATATTCATCAGCGGCTCACTTCCTTCTTAGGTGCTTTGTAAAATCTTAGGGAATGGACGTGGGGGAGCAAATAATTGGCGGCAATCCCGATAGCGATGCCAGAGAGGATGCCCGCGCCTGTTAAATAGGGAAGCAGCAATAACACGGTCCATTCATTGGTGATGATGCTGGCCATAATCAACTGCCCGAAGTTGTGCAAGACGCCGCCGACGGTGCTGACGCCTATGAGGCTGACACGGCTTGGACCTAGCTGCATGATGAAGAACATGCCTATGAAGCTAAGGATGGCACCGCTTGAAGAATATAAAAAGGTGGAAAGTGTCCCACTGAGGAACGTCGTCAAAATAAGGCGTACAATGATAATCATCACCGTGTCTTTTACCGAAAGGGTATAAAGGGCAATGCAAGTGATGATATTGGCAAGGCCAAGCTTGACCCCTGGTGCGAAGGAAAATGGAGAAGGGATATAGCGTTCTAAAAGCCCGATAATAACGGCTTGGGCCGCCAAAAGGGAAATAAGTACCAGTCGTTGGTTTCGTGTCATGTCAAAGCCACCTTCAGCTGTTGGATGTGTACTTATTATTTAACCATTTTTTGGCGAAAAATACAAGAGTTAGCCAATAGACCTCTTCCATAATTAGAATGAGTGGCTGGGTGAGCTATTTTTTCGTCTATCGAGGCGGTGAGCATGGCTAATACCCGGAGGGTATTCGACATGCTTGCCAACGATTAGAGGCGGAAAAAGAGCCAACCAGATGCCAGAAATAATTGTGGGAGGGGTCTAATTAACTTGCAAAAGGAGCAAAGGACGGATGCCCTTTGCTCCTTGACTCCTTGAAACATTACTTTTCATGATCACGGTAACGGGATTGGACTTCGCCATACCAACCCCGGTGCAGGTGGCGACCAATCCATGGCAGGGCATAGTAATCCAATCCAAGGGCGCGCCCAGAACCATTCATCAGTGCAATGGAAGCCGGGATAGCCCAGAAGTTGTCCCATCCAAGCATGGCGGAGAACATTAAAACAACCAAAAGCCCTGCCCCTGCCAAGCTAAACAGCCAAGTGAATAACCCCACGAGCAAGGCAAGCCCCATGGCTAATTGGAAAAAGACGATGACGTATTGGCCGAAAACGGCGACACTGGCATTTGGCATTCCGATGCGCATAATCCACTGGAACCACTGTGGCGACTGGGAGAAAATTGGCGTCGCCCACTGGGAAGCTCCCTCTGCCGCTGCGCCGGTTGCCGCCGTTGTTGCTGCTGTTGCCCCAGTCGTGACATCCTGCAACCATTCGAAAGGCATTTTAACGGAATTGTCGATGAGCCATGAGTCGGGTCCGATGCCAAGGAAGATTTCCCGGAACAAGTTGCCAATAGCCGGGAAAATCCCCATATGACCTAGTTCGTTTTCAGGTGTAAATAAGCCGACGATGTTCTCGAAGCCACGGGTTGCCCCATGCCAGGTATCGTGACCATAAATTTTTGCCATGGCCTGATTGAGCCAAAAAAATCCCAGCATTACCCGCAGCGGCAGTGACCAAAGCACATTTCCGTAGCGGGTTAAAAGTCCCCTGAAGATTTGGCGGTGGTTCTTGACGTGGAAAAATTCGTGCTCCACATAACGCCACATGTAGTAGGCGGTGCCCATATTGAAGAAGTAAAACAAGTTGACCAAATGCTTGACCAGGATGGCGAACCAGCCTTTGAGATGGATGCCTGATAAGTCGGCAACCCCCCAGCGCGCCCCGATGGAAACCATGAACCCGTGATATTTTCCTTGGTAAGCATGCTTTTCCCCTCCGCTGATGTCAGCGATGATATTGGATGCCGCACAATGCCCTGTCTGTTCAGCGGCCTCGACGATTTGTGGGTTCGGGTTGCCTTCTTCATCCTCTAAATAAGCCAAATCCCCAATGACATAAACATTTTGCAAGCCTTTGGCTTCCATGAATTGGTTGACTGCCAAGCGCCCAGCGCGACCTTGTTCCATGCCATACTTGGCGACATCGGTATTGGCTTTGATGCCTGCTGTCCAAATCAAGGTATGGGTCGGCACTTCTTCGCCAGATTTTAAGACGACAGCATCTTCCTTCAACTCCACAATCATGGAATTTTTCAGGATTTCCACGCCTTCTTTTTGCATGTACGCCTCGGCGATGTCAGCGTCGCCACGTCCCAAAAGGTTCAGGATAGTCGGTGCTGCCTCAATGACCATCAGGCGGATTTCGTTGCGGTCGATTTTATAGGTCTTTGCCAGGCTGTCCCGCCATTCCATCAATTCGCCGACCATTTCAATCCCGGTGAACCCGGAGCCCGCGATGGCAAAAGTCAGCATGGCTTGCCGTTTGCGTTCGTCATGGACGAGGGAAGCCTTGCGGACAGTTTCTTCGATGTGGTGGCGGATTTTCACCGCGTCCCCCCATGACCAAAGGGTGAAACCATAGTTTTTTACGCCTGGGATGCCGAAATCATTGGGCTCGGAACCCATTCCAAGGACCAGGTAGTCATAATCGAATAAACCGGTTTGGGTTTTGACCACCATGGTGTCATGGTCCACCGATACGACTTCGTCTGTGACAATACGGACTTTCGTGCGGGCGAAAAGCCGCCTT
This sequence comes from Turicibacter sp., assembly GCA_009787345.1. GTDB lineage: Bacteria > Bacillota_I > Bacilli_A > MOL361 > Turicibacteraceae > WRGF01. The sequence goes on along the minus strand of WRGF01000174.1, from coordinate 10,338 downwards.
AAATCGTATTGAATGGCGTCGGGTTCCACACGGGCGCCAGCCACTTCGTGGAGTTCCGTCATCATGGTTTGGTAGGAATGCTTGTCAATGAGGGTGATGTTCACCCGATCATCTTTTTTATATTTTTTAGCGAGGGCTTTGGCGGCGGCGACACCTGCGTAACCGGCCCCGATTAAAACTATTTCGGTCGTCTTGGACATGCTGATTCTCCTCTGCTGCACATGGTTTTCTCTTAGTATGGGGAGTTCATAGGAAGTTATGTATCGGGGCGGGGCTTTTGTTGAATGCAGTCGGGATTTCCCTAATTTTGGCAAAATAAACCATTTGCTTTTAGAAGGGGAGGATATGTGGTATACTTGGGATATCGAGGTGGTTTTTATGTTGAAATACCGTAAAATGATACGTCCTTTTGACATGGTAGTTGCCGTGCTCCTGATGGCTTTTTCCTTTGCGCCGATTGCTGTTTTTGCCCACCAGCAGGCCCAGATACCCGATAATGCGCAGATTTATGCCATCGTCACCATTGGCAGGGAGGTGGTGGCGCGCTTTCCCCTTGAAGAAGGCGGGGAAAGCTTTACTGTTTTATACACTCATGAGGATGGCCTTCGGGGCGAGCAGTACAATCTCGTGGAAGTGGATGGGGGTCGCATCAGGGTCAAAGAAGATAATAGTCCCGATCAGATTGCTGTCAATACCGGCTGGATCAGCCGACCGGGGCAGACGAGTATCTGCTTGCCACACCAGTTTATGATCCGGATCGAAACAACTAATCCGGTGATTGATGACGACGAAATCATCATTGCGGGTTAACCGTTTAAATAAAACCGCTAACATCGCGCTATCGGGCAAAGATAGTTACCTTTCGACAGATTCCTTCACGGTTCGAGTGCCTACTTATGCTAAAATTGCATTTGAAATTGTGGCCGGTTGGCCCGGCCCGTGAAAAGAAAGGTAAAGAAAAAAATGTTGATAAATGAAAAGGCCTTGGCCTTAAAGAATAAATGGTTCATCTTTCCTAAAAAAATAAAAATGCTTTTTTTCGCAGGCAGCTTGTTCCTTGCGAGCACCATCGTTGTCTTTTTGATCGTGACCTCGGTCATCAGGAATGTTGTACAAAATAACATTTCCAGCATGGCCTTGCAGGAAGAACAACTATATAGCAATAAAATCGATAATTGGTTCAACCTTTCCATCAGCAGGGTCGAAAACCTGGTCAACACCCTAAAAGTCGTTGCGCCAGAACAGTTCAAACCTATCATCGCCAACTATGTGGATGTTGGGGATTTGAACAATGTTATCATTGGCTTCTCGGATGGTACGATGATGACTGGCACAGGCTGGAATCCGCCCGTTGGATTTGATTCAAGTACCCGCCCATGGTATACCAGCGCATACCAAGCGGGGCCATATCAAATCGCCATCGCCCCACCCTACCTTTCCTTTGCTACAGAAACCGTAAACATCGCCATATCTATGTATATACCTGGATTGGCTGGGATAGGCGGGGTCGTAGGGACATCCACTTCTTTGGAAAGCCTCACCAACCTTATCCACGATTATTCCTTATCGGAGGGATATTATTTTATTTTAGTGGATGAACAAGGGGAAATCATCTCTTTTCCTAAAGGTTTCGATACCAAAGAAGCGACACAACCCCTATATCAAGCAATTAAGGATGGTAAAGTATCCTTTGGGTCTAATGGGGAATCAAATAGTGGTGTTTTTATTGACGAGGGATTCGACGTATGCTCAATTTTCTCCATAAGGTCTTTAGAAGCGCTGGACTGGCAACTGGTTACCATCATTCCCGAAGCTTTCATCCAAGAACGATTGGAGAATTATACCATACTTATCACAGGCCTTGTCGCTTCAGTTTTGTTCATACTAGCGTTAGTTGTCCTTTATGCTTTCCAGCACCTCTTATTGGAATTAGAAGAGAATGCGAAGCATCAGGAACGTTTTAAGAGCCTTTTAGGGAACGCGCCCAGCGTCATTGCCATCTGTGACCATGACTTTAATTTTGTGGAAATCAACCCATACGGGCTTGAATTTTTCGATGTGGTGGAAGAAGACCAAGCGCTTTATGATTATAACGAGAAGCTTTTGCCCCCGTTTCAGCCAGATGGAACCCCTTCAAAAGAAGGATTGGCTGTCTATTTGGCTGATGCTAAAAAGAATGGCTACGTTGAATTTACGTGGAATTATTGTACGTCCAAAGGAGAACTCCTCCCCAGCGAAGTCGTCATTGTGGAATCCAACCTACATGGGGAAATCATCTACATCGTCTATATCCGTGACACCAGGCAGGAAAAAGCGATGATTGAAAGTCTTGAAAGCGCCATGGAAATGGCACAAAAGGCAAACAAGGAAAAAAGCGTGTTCCTAGCGAACATGAGCCATGAAATCCGGACACCCATGAACGTTATCAGCGGAATGGCGAATATCGGTCGAAAAGCCAATAACATCAACCGTAAAGACTACGCCTTTGAAAAAATCAAAGGCGCCTCCAACCATTTGTATGGCATCATCTCCGATATTTTGGACATGTCGAAAATTGAGGCTGGAAAACTCGAAGTACGCCCCCAGCCATTTGAATTCGAGGAAATGTTTCAAAATGCTTTGGACATCGTGGAGCTGAGCGCCAGTAAGAAATGGCAAAAATTATTGCTTTGCATCGATGCTGACCTGCCAGAGAAAGTCATTGGCGATAAACAGCTGTTGACCCAGGTGCTTGCCAATCTCTTGAACAATGCGGTCAAATTCACGCCCAACGAAGGGACTATCCGTCTAGGGGCAGGACTGGTCGGCATGAAGGATGGGCTTTTTGAAATCAAAGTCCAGGTAACGGACACAGGTTGTGGCATCGCCCCGGAAAAATTATTAGATATTTTTGAACCATTTGAACAGGAAAGGCATACCTTCAAGAACCAAGTGCCGGGTACTGGGCTCGGATTGGCTATTACCAAGCGCATCCTGGACCTTTGCGGAGGCAAGATTTGGGCAGAGTCAGAAGTTGGGGTCGGTTCAAGCTTTTCTTTCACCCTTGCGTTGCCGGGAGAGAAAAAGCCAAAGGGCAATAAAATGGCGAATACCTGGGCATTGATGATAAGTAATCATGAAGAAGTGTTGAATTATTATGGCAACCACTTGGAAAAAGAAGGGGTAACCAGTCAAAAAGCCCAAAGCTTGGCACAGGCTAAGGAACTGATGGAAAACGATAGTTTTGGGGTATATATCATCGACTGTGCCATTGAGGATGGCATTGGGATGGACGCTGCCCGTTGCATCAAGCAAGAACACCCGTCGAGTACGGTACTTCCATTGCTTTCTTCAAATTGGATTGGGCTTGAACGGACACCGGAAGAATTCGGGGTAGACGACTTTTTGATCCGGCCCGTCATGCCTTCGGCGTTTATTGACCTTGTGTATCGCCACACCCATAGGCAACAAAATGTTGGGATTCCCTTTCCAGAAGAGAAAAAGCCCATGCTGTTTAGGGGACGAAGGATTTTATTGGCAGAGGATTTGGAACTGAACAGGGAAATCGTAGCTGCCCTCCTCGAAGAAACCGGCGTGGTCATCGACTTTGCTGAAAACGGGGCTGAAGCGGTTGCCAAATATACCGAAGCGCCTGAAACGTACCAGCTGATTTTTATGGATCTTCACATGCCGGTCATGGACGGGTTGGAAGCCACCGAAAAACTCCGCCAGTTTATGAAAATCCAGGGTCATGAAGTCCCCATTGTCGCCATGACGGCCAATGCCTTGCAAAGCAACGTCGACGAATGCCTGGCAGCCGAAATGTCCGATTACGTCACCAAGCCGCTGTGCCAGGACCTACTGTTTGAAACATTGGCAAAATACTTGAAATAATGAAGCACGTCCTTGCTTTTTGGCAGGACAAGGAAGTGGCCTCCCTGCAAACAAAGGTGCCCTTTAGCTGAATTTCGCCGATTTATAGAATAATAACCCGGTGTCTTGGCAATAACTAATATTAGCACGATGGCGACAATAGGATATTTGCCAGCTGAGTGCTCAATATTGCATTGGCAAAGGAGATTCCACAAATGAACAAAAAATTCACGTCAATGATGTCCGTGTTAATGGTCGCAGCCAGCTTGGCCGCTTGTGGCAGGGCAGCCGCAGGCGAAGGCGCTGAAAATGGGAACAATGCTGCTGGGGAACACGCACCTGATGGGGAAGCAGAAGCAAGGACAGGGGCTTCTGTCACTGAAGATGCAAATGCCTTCGTAGAAAACTTCGGTCCTAAAGGATGGTGGATTGGGGCTGCAACCCGCGATTTGGAACTCGACCGCGATTTCGTAGTGGAAGGCGACTTCTGGGATAAAAACGACGAAGCAAATGACCACAAACGCAAAATTGCCCTTTACACGCAAGATGATAACCATAACGTGCTGGAACGCTTTACGTTGACAGCCCCACGCTTGGTTATCAAATCCCCGAATACAGTAGTATCCAAAGGGATTGTGCGCGGTGATATTTACGTGGAAGCCAAAGGGTTCAGTTTAGATGATGCAACCGTAGAAGGAAACATCATTTTTGCAAGCCAGGAATTCAAGGATTCCGCCAACTTGGACGATGGCCATGTTAATGGCGACGTTAAAGTAGAAGAAGCATAACGAGCAACCTTAAATTAATAGGAAAAGAGGTATCGCGGGTGCAAGGGACAGGTTTTTCCCTGTTCCCCATATCCTCTTTTTTATTTTTTTGGTATAATATAGGTAAAATCCATGGAAAAGCAGGAGGGGTAGTATGGTAGTTGGCCGTTATTTCCCGGGAAATTCACTGATTCATCGCCTGGACCCACGGGCAAAACTCATCACGGGATTTGCATTTATCCTAATATTATTGCTGACGACCAACTGGCTCACCTATTTGGGGCTAATTTTATTTACAGCAATCCTAATGAAACTTTCGGGCATCCCTTTCGCAATTTTTAGAAAAGGCGTGCGTCCGCTATTGGTTATCATCGTATTCACGTCGCTCTTACAACTTTTTTTCTCGGGAGGCGGCCAAGTATTTTTCCGCTTCGGGGCAATCCGCATCACGGAAGGCGGCATCATCCAGGCCATCAACGTATTCCTGCGCTTCACCCTAACGATTTTTATGAGCATCACCGTAAGCATTACGACCCGGCCCATTGAATTTACCGATGCGGTGGAATCCTTGCTAAGTCCCCTCCGCTATTTGAACGTTCCCGTGCAGGACGTGGCGCTCATGCTCTCGATTGCCTTGCGGTTCATCCCCACCCTGATGGACGAATCCCAACGCATCATGAAGGCGCAGCAGTCTAGGGGTGTCGAATTCGGGGAAGGGAATATCTATCAGCAGATGAAAGCTCTTATTCCCGTGTTTCTGCCTTTATTTGTTTCCTCCTTTTACCGGGCAGAAGAGCTTGGGAATGCCCTGGATGTCCGCGGCTATCAGGGGGATAGGCGCCGCACCAAGCTTCGGGTCAGGCACTGGCAGCTTCGGGACACTTTTTACCTTTTAAGCTTTGCCTTAGTCAGCTTTTTCGTCATTACTTTTCGGTGATTGTGGAAATTTTCATGAAAGTTTGATATAATTTTCATAGAATATATTTCCTACTTCAGTATTTCACGACTTCAGGAGGTTTCCCCATGAGAAGAGAACTTGCAATTGAATTTTCCCGTGCAACAGAGGCGGCCGCCCTAGCTGGTTACAAATGGCTGGGCCGTGGCGATAAAAATAAAGCGGATGAAGCAGCCGTCTTAGCCATGAGGCACATTTTAAATGAAATCAACATCCGTGGCGAAATTGTCATTGGCGAAGGTGAAATCGATGAAGCCCCTATGCTTTATATTGGAGAAAAAGTCGGGACAGGCTTCGGGGATGATGTCGATATTGCGGTTGACCCTATCGAGGGGACGCGCATGACAGCCCTTGGGCAGGCAAATGCCATGACAACCCTAGCTGTTGGCGAGAAAGGCTCGTTTTTAAAGGCACCAGACATGTACATGGAAAAACTCATTGTCGGCCCTAAGGCCTGTGGGCTTATCGACCTGTCTGAACCTATCGAGGAGAACATCAAACGGGTAGCAAAAGCTGTTGACAAACCTTTATCTTCTTTTACGGTCATGACATTGGCGAAACCCCGCCACGATGACGTGATGGAGTCATTGCATAAGCTAGGCGTACGGGTTTTTGCCATCCCGGATGGTGACGTAGCCGCTTCCATCCTGACCTGCATGCCTTTTAGCGAAGTGGATATGGTTTATGGGATTGGGGGGGCACCGGAAGGGGTCGTTTCTGCGGCAGCCATCCGCGCCCTTGGCGGTGATATGCAAGCCCGGTTGCTCCTTCGCAAAGACGTGAAAGGGGAAACGCCTGAGAACCTGGAAATTTCCGAGGACGAACGGCGGCGCTGTAAGGAAATGCAAGTGGAACCAGGTAAAATCCTTCTCATGGAAGAAATGGCGAAAAGCGATAACATTATTTTCTCCGCAACGGGCATTACCAAGGGCGACTTGTTGGAGGGGATCAACAATAAGGATAACATCGCCTCGACGGAAACCCTGCTCATCCGTGGGCAATCCAAAACGGTCCGAAGGATCCAATCCATCCATTATTTAGACCGCAAGCATGATAAAATCAAGGATTTGGTCCTCTAATATGTATAGCGTCATTATTTTAGCAGCCGGCACCGGCACCCGCATGGGTTTAGGCTACAATAAAATGCTTTACCTTTTAGGTGGGAGACCCGTAGTTGTGAGGACGGTTGAAAGGTTCAAAGCCGACCCTTCGTGCCAAGAAATCATCGTTGTCACCAACGAATTGGTTGAAATGCGGAGGTTGTTATCCGATGTTAAAATTATCCCTGGGGGCAAGGAGCGTCAAGACAGTGTCTACCAAGGGTTGCTTGAGGTGGGGCTGCCAACGGTTTTAGTCCATGACGGGGCGCGGCCTTTTGTGACACAGGCGATGATTGACGAATGCCTAAATGTCATTCAAAAAGGTGCGGCTGCTGTGGTGGGAATGCCCGTCAAGGACACCATCAAACGGGTAGCAACAGGCGGCGAAGTCGTGGAAACTTTGAATCGCGAAGAACTTTTTGCCGTCCAAACCCCTCAAGGTACGCTCACTGAATCCTTACGAAAAGCCCACGAATGCGCCCGCTCAGAAGGCTTTTTAGGCACAGACGAAGCAACCCTTATCGAAAAATACTTGGACGTCCCGGTCCAAATCGTGCCGGGAAACTACTCAAACATTAAATTAACCACGCCGGAGGATTTGATTTTCGCCGAGCGGTTGTTGGAGGTAAAATAATTATGAGGATAGGTCATTCAAAAGACGTCCATCAACTGGTTGAAGGCCGTCCCCTGATTTTAGGCGGGGTTCATATCGAACATGAAAAAGGCCTCCTTGGCCATAGCGATGCGGATGTTCTTTGCCATGCTGTCACGGAAGCCATTATCGGGGCCATGGGACTTGGGGACATAGGAAAGCATTTCCCGGATACGGACCCCAAATACAAAGGGGTGGATTCGAGGGTGCTTCTTCGTGCAACTTATGAGTTAATGGTCGCTAATGGCTACAAACTAGGCAACCTAGACGCAACCATATTCGCCGAACGTCCGAAAATGGCGCCCCATATCCAACAAATGAGGGACAACATCGCCAGCGACTTAAAGGCAGTGGTAAGCCAGGTCAATATCAAGGCGACCCGAGGCGAGAAAATGGGCTTTATCGGACGTGAAGAAGGCATGGGAGCGGAAGCCATAGTTTTATTATTGGCCACCGACAAAAAAGAAAAGCACTTTTCCGTCGATAGCCAATAATAAATCTGATAAAATTTAAAAAGGCTACAGTTTTATTAAAAATGCGCTCAAACATGCATAAGTAAAGGGTAGCTCTATTAACTCGCTTTGTTTCCTACGGTACTCACTTCGTTCCGTTCCTCAGAACAAGAAAACCGTAAGAGCCTTGCTCGGATTTGCGAGGATTTTCTCGTCCAGTCCAGGAAGTTAAAATGCAGTGAACTGGAGGTTCATGGCATTTTTGCTGACGAAGGATGGGCGGGAAAAGACCGCAAAGTCGAGTGAATTGGAGTTATTAGAGGTGCCCTAAAGATTATGTTTTTAAAAAATCAAATAGTAGGTGTGAATGTAGGAGTGGGTTTCCCCAATATTCACACCTACTACTTATCACTTGGAGGTATTATATGTCAGTTAGAGTACGCTACGCACCGAGCCCGACGGGGTTTTTACACATCGGGAATGCCCGGACCGCTTTATATAACTACTTATTCGCCAAAAACCAAGGCGGGGAGTTCATCCTACGCATCGAGGACACCGACCTTGAACGCAATGTGGAAGGCGGCGAGGAATCCCAGATGAATTTCCTTCGCTGGCTTGGCATCGAGTGGGACGAATCTTTCGATGTAGGCGGGGACTATGGGCCGTACCGTCAATTGGAGCGCCTGGACATTTACAAAAAATACGTGGACGAGTTGCTGGAAAAAGGGCTTGCCTACAAATGCTACTGCACCAGCGAGGAACTTGAAGCGGAGCGCGAAGCCTTATCCGACAACAAATTCGACAACATACACTACTCCCGCCGCTGTATGAATGCTACTGGAGCTGATTTATCGGAACTGGAAGCCAGAGGGGAATACTCCGTTCGGATGAAAGTGCCAGCAGGGGAAACTTACACCTTTAATGACATTGTCCGCGGGGAAGTAACCTTTCAATCCGAGGATGTTGGCGACTGGGTTATCCTTAAATCCAATGGCATCCCGACATATAATTTCGCGTGCGTGATTGATGACCATCTAATGGAGATTTCCCATATCTTCAGGGGAGAAGAGCATATTACCAATACGCCTAAACAAATGATGGTTTACCGTGCCTTCGGGTGGGACATCCCAACATTTGCCCACATGACATTGATTGTCAACGAGCAAGGGAAAAAGTTATCCAAACGTGACAAGGATACCATTCAGTTCATCGAGCAATATGCCAACATGGGTTACTTGCCGGAAGCCATGTTCAACTTCATTTCCTTATTGGGCTGGTCCCCGGGCATCGAAGAGGAAATCCTGGATCATGACCGCCTAGTGGAATTATTCGACGTGAACCGGTTGTCAAAATCCCCATCCACCTTCGATAAAAACAAATTGACGTTTATTAACGAACGCTACATCAAAGACCTTTCCACCGAGGAACTCCTTGAACTTTGCATGCCGCACTTAGTATCTGCCGGTATTTTAGAAGGGCAGACACACGAATGGGCAACGGAGTTGGTAACGCTTTTCCATGACCGCCTATCTTATGGAGCCGAAATCGTTGATTTATACGATGAATTCTTTAGCGACGAAATGGAACTCGGAGAAGAAGAAGCAGCGTTTATCGCCCAAGAAGGAGTGTCCGATACGTTGAAAGCCTTCAAGGACGAGTTAGCAGGCCTTGACGAGTTCACGGCTGAAGGCATACAGGCTTCCATCAAAGCAGCAGGCAAAAAAGCCGGTGCCAAAGGAAAAATGCTATTCATGCCATGCCGTATCGCAACAACAGGCCAAATGCACGGCCCAGACCTACCGAAAGCCTTAGCATTGCTAGGGAAAGACACCGTTGTCGGACGGATTGAAAAGGTTATATAATAAAAACAGAAGGATGCTTAGCAAAACCGGCTAGGTGTCCTTCTGTTTTTGTTATTAAAATCCCCCAAAAAGCCGACACTATGGATAAACGCCATGAAGGGGCTGATTCCGTGAATAAGGTGCTAACTGCTTTGACTTGTTTGTCCGCTTTCATTATCGGGCATCTGAACGTTTATTCTATCAAGTTCAACGAGGGGACTTTTGTCAGCGCCCAGACGGGGAATCTCACCAATTTGGGGATTATGGTCAGCGAAGGGGATTTTTCTTCTTTGGGCAGTAACATGCTTTTGCTCTTCGGTTTTGGAATGGGATGTACGGTGGGCACAGCCCTTCTGAGAAAGTTTCAGGAATCTTCGAACCGTTACCTATTGGCTTGGATGGTTTTTGCAATGCCCATTTGGATTAACGGAGCGTTCGTAGCATTTATCCCAAGGTGGGGAAGCGTCCTTCTCCTGAGTTTTACGGGTGGCGCCGGCCTTTGTTTTTTTCGCACCATGGGGACGATGGATTTGAATAATACCATCATGACGGGGAACCTGAAAAATATGTGGGCGCTCTTTTACGAGGGATTTGCCTTGCGGGAGTGGGGGAAACTCTTCCATGGACTGGCATTTTTCATAATTACGGCACTATTTTTTCTGGGCTGCCTCATATCGGGATTAATTTCTTCCTCGCTGTTATTTATTTGCGTGATTGCC
>WRGF01000173.1 GCA_009787345.1 Turicibacter sp. | reverse complement strand
CGCTGTCATAGGATGTTTCCCCTGCCAGTATTTTCAACAGGGTAGATTTCCCCGCCCCGTTCCTGCCGACGATGGCGACACGCTCCCCGCGCTTGATTTCAAATTGGACATTTTCAAGGATGGGGCTTCCGGAAAAGGTCTTGGTTACTTTGCTGGTTTGTAGTAAAATCATTATGAACACCTCACCCTAAGTATATCATGAAACGACATGAAAAGATAAAAAATAATGTTGGCCACTGTAAAATTTGTGTGGGATTGGCTAGTGGGCGCTTCCCCTTACTGGGAGAATCAGCATGTTTTCAGGTAGATTTGTGAAATTTTTGTCAAAGATGTCGTTTTAGGGTGTGTTTTGCATGATTAACGCTGGCTTTTTTGTTATAATGGAGGAAGTTAGTATTTTTGTGAGGGAGGACTTTTTATGTTGCACACCATTCCAAATGCGACCATCAAGCGGCTGGCCCTGTACCGGCGCTGTTTTATAGAGTTATACGATAAAGGGATTAAGCGGGTCCAGTCAGGGGAATTGTCCCAGCGCATCGGGGTGGATTCCGCGACCATCAGGCGGGATTTTTCTTATCTCGGGGAGCTGGGCCGGCAAGGATATGGTTATGAAGTCCGGACAGTGCTGGAAGCCTTCAATAACCTTTTAAAAACCGAAGAGACACAGCATGCGGTCATCATCGGGATTGGGAATTTGGGGCGCGCCCTTTTGAATTACTTCAGCTCCGATAAATTCAATGACCTGATTTTCAAGACACCGGTTGATTTGATTGCCGCCTTTGACATCAAGGAAAGCCTGGTGGGCCAGCAAATCGGCAATCTGGAAGTCCATCATTTGAGCGGGCTTAAAGCTTATATAGAGAAGCATCAGATTACTTATGTGATCTTGACCGTACCCCCGGCCGCTGCCCAAAAAGTGGCTAATTCTTTAGAAGGCCTTGGCATCAAAGGCATCCTTAACTTATCGTCTACGGTCATCAATGTGGCTGAGGACATCCGTGTCCATGAAGTGGACCTTAACATGGAACTGGAAACGCTGTTTTTTTATGTGCTCCAAAAGGAACAAGGCAAGAAATAGGCACGGCTCCTCTCCTTATTTTGAATAGGGGGCGGGGCTTTGTTTAATACTATAAGATGAAAAGCGGGGTTCTGTCCTGCAAAGTTTATGATGTTGCAAAAGAGATAGGGGTATGATCCATGAAAAAAACGATTGTGATTGGGGTCACAGGCGGCATTGCGGCGTTCAAAAGCGCCCAGCTATGCTCCAATTTGATGAAAAAAGGGTATGATGTCCATGTGATCATGACTAAAAATGCGACGGAATTCATTTCACCGCTGACCTTTGAAACGCTGACCCATAACCGGGTATCCATTGAAACGTTTGACCGGACCTTTAAATATGATGTGAACCACATTTCCCTGGCCCAAACCGCTGACTTGTTTGTGGTGGCCCCGGCAACCGCTAATTTTATTGCCAAAGCGGCCCATGGCCTGGCAGACGACATGCTGAGCACCACCTTCCTGGCAGCCAGGTGCCCGAAGCTCATCGCCCCTGCCATGAATACGGGGATGCTTGAAAACCCGGTGACCCGGCGCAATTTTTCCATGCTAGTGGAGATGGGCATTGAATTTGTGGATGCGGCTTCCGGGCTTTTGGCCTGTGGCGATGTGGGTGCAGGCAAGCTTGCCGACGTGGCAGACATCGAAGAACGGATGGAAGAAATGCTCGTCACCCATAAGCCACTCAAGGGGAAAATGGTGGTCGTCACCGCGGGTCCCACTAGGGAGCCGATGGATCCTGTCCGCTTCATCAGCAACCATTCCACCGGCAAGATGGGCTATGCGATGGCAAGGGCGGCCAAGCATCTGGGGGCCAGCGTGAAGCTCATCAGCGGGCCGACCCATTTAACGCCGCCTGCCGGGGTCCAGGTCATCCCCGTTGGGAGTGCCAGCCAGATGTTTGAAGCCATGAAAGCCTTCCAGGACCAATATGATATTTTAGTAAAGACCGCAGCCGTTTCGGATTTTCGCCCCAAACAGGTGGCAGGCCATAAAATCAAGAAAAATGGCCAATCGGAAAAAACGGTGGCATTTGTGGAAAACCAAGACATCCTGGCTTATATGGGGGACTCCAAAAAACCGGGCCAAATCATTTGCGGCTTTGCCATGGAAACGGAAAACCTGATCGAAAACGCGACCCAAAAACTCCATCAAAAAGGGGCGGACCTGATGGTTGCCAATAGCCTCAACGAAGCCGGTGCCGGCTTTGGGGGAGAAACGAACAAAGTTACCTTGGTGGGCAAAGACGAAGCCGCCAGCCTTGAACTCATGGGCAAAGACGCGGTTGCCATGGTCATCATGGAAAAATTGGCCCAGATGCTGGGCGAAAAACAAAACGGATAGGGGATATACGATGTTACTGATGATAGATGTTGGAAATACTAATATTACCGTCGGGGTTTTTAAAGGCGACACCTTCGTGGGAAACTTCCGGTTGACTACCAAGATGCAGCGCACCTCCGATGAATTCGGCATTACCTTGTTTTCCATTTTTCGGACGAAAGACTTGAACCCGGCGGACGTGGAAGGGGTCTTGATTTCAAGCGTGGTCCCAAAAGTCATGCATTCCCTCAATAACGCCATCCGCAAATACTTTGACATAGAGCCGATGATTCTCGGTTCCCAGGCACTCACAGGCATCAGCATTAAAACCGAAAACCCAAAAGAACTCGGGGCTGACCGGATCGTCGACATTGCTGCGGTCTATCACATATACGGCGGGCCGGCCCTGGTCATTGATTTCGGGACAGGGACGACCTACGATTACGTCAATGAAAAAGGGGAGTTCGAATTTGGGCTTATTGCCCCCGGCATCGAGATTTCTGGTCAGGCGCTTTGGACGGGGGCTGCCAAGGTCCCTGAAATCGAAATCAAAAAACCTGCCAGCATCCGCTGCCGCAATACCATTACCAGTATGCAGGGCGGGCTTGTATTTGGGTATGTGGGCCAAACGGAGTACATCATCCAAAAAGTCAAGGAGGAAGTGGGTGTCCCTATGAAAGTGATTGCAACTGGGGGCCTTGGTCGCATCATTTACAACGAAACCGACATGATCGACATTTACGACGTGGACCTGCCCTTTAAAGGTATGAAGATTATTTATGATCTGACTATGGCGGCGGAAGGCAGGTAAACCCGCAAGCCTTCCCTGCTTTTTGGCGCAACTGGTAGGAAGCGGCAGGATAGCGGGTCGATGATTTAATAGATGCCCTTAGGGGATGCCGTAAAATGGCGAGGCAAGTGAGATAGTGGAGTGTTTTGTCCTTCCCTTTGAACTTGCCTCTTTTTTTTGGTATAATTTAGGTAGACTATTAACGGGAGGTAATTCGAATGTTGAAACCATTAAACGACAACGTGGTCGTGGAACTTAAGGAAGCAGAGAAAAAGACCGCCAGCGGCATTATTTTATCCGGCGAGTCAGGTGCCCCCACCCATGCAGAAGGCATCGTCATGGCAGTAGGCCCAGGAAAAAGCCTGGATAATGGCTTAAAAGCGCCGTTGGCCGTAGAAGTCGGGCAAAGGGTGCTGTTCTCCAATTTTGGCGGGACCAAAATCAAGCATGAAGGCAGCGAGCTGGTCATTTTGGCAGAATCGGAAATCCTGGCAATTGCAGAATAAATGATGTTCCCGGTCTGATAGTGGGAGAAATAATACTGGAGGCGAAAATTTATGGCTAAACAGATTTTATTTGGTTCAGAAGCACGGCGCAGCATGATCCGCGGCGTCGATAAACTGGCGGATACCGTCAAGGTGACACTTGGGCCAAAAGGGCGCAACGTGATATTGGAACAAAAATTTGGGGCTCCCCAAATTATTAACGACGGCGTTTCCATCGCCCGGGAAATCGAGCTTGAGGATAAATTTGAAAACATGGGTGCCCGTTTGGTGGCCCAGGTTGCCAGCAAGACCAATGATGTAGCAGGTGACGGGACAACCACTGCGACCGTGTTGGCACAGGCCATCATCCGCGAAGGGAATAAAAACATCGTCGCTGGGGCCAACCCCATGGTGGTGCGCCGGGGAATCGACTTGGCGGTCAAAGTAGCGGTACAGGCCTTAAAAGACCAGTCAAAGCCCATTGAAGGCAAAGAATCCATTGCCAACGTGGCGGCGATTTCGGCGGCGGACAGCGCCATTGGGGACCTGATTGCCGAGGCCATGGAGCGGGTTGGCAACGACGGGGTCATCACCCTTGAAGAATCCAAAGGGTTTGAAACGACCATGGACGTGGTTGAGGGGATGAAGTTCGACCGGGGTTACCTCTCTTCTTATCTGGTGACGGACACGGAGAAAATGGAAGCCCACCTGGACCGTCCTTACATCTTGGTGACGGATGCCAAGATTTCCACTTTAAATGACATCCTCCCTATTTTAGAGCAGCTCCTTCAAACAGGCCGCCAAATGCTGATCATTGCCGATGACATCGACAATGAGGCATTGGCAGCGTTGGTGGTGAACAAACTCCGTGGGACGTTTAACGTGGTTGCCGTCAAAGCGCCAGGTTTTGGGGACCGCCGCAAGCAGATGCTTGAGGACATCGCCATTTTGACAGGTGCCCAGCTTATTACGGAAGAACTAGGCTTCGACCTAAAAAGCACCACCCTTGACCAATGCGGCCATGCGGGGCGGGTCATCGTTTCCAAAGACCACACCACCATCGTGGAAGGGGCGGGGCAACCTTCAGAAATCCAGGCCCGCATCTCCCAAATCCGCACCGAGCTTGACAACACCACTTCCGAGTTTGACAGCGAGAAGCTTTTGGAGCGCCTGGCGAAACTTTCCGGTGGCGTCGCCGTCATCAAAGTGGGTGCCGCCACGGAAACCGAGCTTAAAGAACGCAAGCTTCGCATCGAGGATGCCCTGAACGCCACCCGTGCCGCTGTCCAGGAAGGGATTGTCGCCGGTGGCGGGACGGCCTATATGAACGTTTACCAGAACGTCGCTGCCATCGAAGCGCAAGGGGACGAAGCAACCGGGGTGCAGATTATCCTCCGTGCCCTTGAGTCGCCTATTCGCCAGATTGCGGAAAATGCCGGCATCGAAGGTTCTGTCATCGTCCATCAGCTGAAGGATATGCTAGCAGGGCATGGCTATAATGTGTCAAGCGGGCAGTTTGAGGATATGTTTGCGGCAGGCGTGGTGGACCCGACCAAGGTGACCCGCTCCGCCCTTCAAAACGCAGCCAGCGTCGCAGCCTCCTTCCTGACAGCGGAAGCCGCCGTCGTGGAAATTGAAAAGCCGGAACCGGCATCGCCTATGGGTGACATGCCGCCCATGATTTAATGGCCATTGTTGGGGTCGGGACCGACATCGTAAGCCTTGAGCGCATCAAAGAAGTGAAGCGCCGGAAAGCCTTCGCCGCCAAGGTGCTGAGCGCCCGGGAACTGGAAGTTTACCAGGGATTTAGCCTGGAACTCAAGCAAATCGAATTCCTGGCGGGCCGCTGGGCAGTGAAGGAAGCCATTTACAAAGCCATCCCTGATTTTTGCCAGGGGTATGCTTACAACCAGTTCACTATTTTGAACGGGCCGGATGGCAAGCCGCACCTTATGGGACCTGATTATTCAGGCAACCTCCAATTGTCCATCAGCCATGAAAAAAATTATGCCGTAGCGTTCGTCGTTGTGGAATCGTTCCCGGCAACCGAGCCATCATAGCATAAAGCCGGGGTTCTTGTTCCCGGCTTTTATCGTATTTTGTCGGGCAAATAATTAACTCATTTTGTATATATCCACTGGCCCTCTCATAAGATGAAGAGAAATGATCTTAATAGAAGAGGTGACAATGATGAAGAAAATCGGATTAATGTTCGTTTTAGGATTCGCATTCTTGCTTGCGGCCTGCGGAAACATGACCCAAGACGACGTTGTTGGCAAGCTGACGTCGAACCTTCGCGATGCTACTTCGTACTTTACCCAAGGGACCATGACTCTCGAAAGTGACGGGCAAACGTATGAATACGCCATCCAGGTGGCATTCCAGCGCAATGCGGGCGACGGGATGTTTAGGGTAGCGATGCGGAATGAAACGACCAACAATGAGCAAATCATCCTGAAAAACGATGAGGGTGTGTTTGTTTTGACGCCGTCTTTGAACAAGAAGTTCAAATTCCAAAGCGACTGGCCGCTGTCCAGTTCCCAGATTTACTTGTACCAATCTTTGCTTGGCGATATTTTAAATGACGAAAACGCCGTGTTTACCGCAGGGGAAAGCAGCTACACGTTTGAAACAGCAGCCAACTATCATGGCAACAGCGATTTAGTGACCCAGACGGTTGAATTCAGCCGCGATAAGCTGACACCGATTTCAGCCACTGTCAAAGATTCCAATGGGACGGTGCGCATGTCCATGGTTTTTGATAGCTTTGAATTCAATGCGGAAATCCTAGATAGCTTCTTTGATTCTGAGGCTGCCATGGAGCAAACCCAAAATACTTGGGGCTTAGTGGATGCCAGCCCAATCGACCTTGGCAGCCTGGATTTTGTCATACCGGCAAGCGCCATGCCGACTGGGACCATGATGACCAACCACACCGCCTTTGCAACGCCTGGCGGGGGGGAACGCATCATCACCACTTTTGACGGGGAGCAATCCTTTACCCTGATCCAAGAATCAGGGATGGGAAATGATGACTGGCGGACGACATTTACAGATGCCACACCGGTATTTGTGGGGAATATGGTCGGTTTCTTGTCTGACAATACCATCACCTGGATGCGTGATGGGGTGGAATTCTCCATCATGTCCAACTCCCTTGATGCAGACCAATTAGTGACTGTCGCATCTTCTGTTACGGCTGATTACGTAAAATAGGCCATGTTTTTGGCTGCCGGTTTCCCATGATATTGGGAAGCCGGCTTTTTTTATGAGAAATAATACCGGAAAAAGTGCAAGTTTTGCGGATTTTTGTTAAAATTATAAGGAGTAGGAGGCGAGAGTATGGGATACACCCTTTTGGTAGTGGATCATGATGCCATTATCCGCGAACAGGTGGCGGGACATTTAAGAAGCAAATACACGGTTTTAGAGGGCGATTCAGCCGAAAAGGCTTTGGCCATCTTTCAAAGCCAGCGCATAGACTTGGTAGTGGCAGACTTGGTACTCCCGGCCAAAAGCGGGCTGGAGCTTGTGCGGGAGATCCGCAGCCAGGGGCAAACCCCCATTGCCGCCCTCACCATCAGGGACGGGGCCGAGGACCAAATCCAGGCTTATGAAGCGGGTGTCGATGATTTCATCGCCAAGCCCTGCGATTTAAGGCTGCTGTCCTTAAAAATCGGCCGTCTCCTTGACAGATGCTATCCCAATGGGATTGAGGAGCGCCATTTGCTGATTTATGATACCTTGGAGGTCAATAAACTCTCCCGGATCGTCAGGCTTGGCGGCGAAGAAGTCCCTTTTCGCCCGAAGGAATTTGACTTGCTGGTTCTTTTGATGGAGAATGCCGGCACCGTCATGGACCGGGACCGGATCTTGGATGCCATCTGGAGCGTGGATTATTTCGGGGATTCCCGGGTCGTGGACACCCATGTGAAAAAAATCAGGAAAAAAATAGGCCCTTATGCGAGGCAGGTCGCTACCGTATTTGGGGTTGGCTATAAATTCGAGAAGTAGAAAGAGGTTAGCATGAAACGGACGTGGCACCTTATATTTTTTTTATTGGCAACGGGGGTTGGGCTTTTAGCGGTGGCATTTTTTCCTAAAAGCTCTCGTATCGAGATCCGGGCTGCACTTAGCGAGGACATGGAAGCGGACATTGGCACAGAAGCTTATGGCCTGCGCCTGGAATGGGATTTGCCCCCTGGGGGGGAATACCACGGGATAACCCTTAAAATTGACGATGCGGTTTTTATGCTGCCTCCTTCTGCAACTTCATATGAAACGGTGCTTGAAGGCTCCCAGCCGGATTATGAAATTTTGATTGCGGGCCGAAAAAAAGGTTGGGGGTCCGACAAGGGATCGGCAACCGTTTTGGTTCCCGGCGATAACCAGCGTTTTACCCAAAACCTGAAAGGCATAAGGATTAATGGCACGACGTTGTCATTTACCCATGAGGTGCGGGGGATTGACCGGAAAACCCTGAACTACAAAGCCAGTGCCCTTTTTCAAGGCACACCCATCACAGTGGTTCCCAACGAGCTGGGGGGCGGCATCATGGAAGCCAACATCCCGTTGGACGGGTTTAGGGGCGCTGCCGCCATCCTCCTTGAATTTAGCGGCAGCAACGAAAACGGGTCTTACTTTGGTCAGATACGGACCGACGGGGAAAATTTTTCCTTTCATAGCGGGCCCTATTCCCTCAGTGCCGATGCCTCGGGGTTTCGATTGTTGGATACCTCGGTGGGTGCCCATGCTTTAGGCGAGGTTAGTTACTTAGGCGAATCCCTTCATCTAGGGCTGGCAGATGCTGTCCCTAGGTCTTATACCCTTAAAAATGCCCAGGGTGAAACCGGGGCATCAGGCAGTTATGGGCATCAAAACAATGGGGGCATCCCTTTGGCAGAAGTTGCGCCTGGGGTTTATTATGTGTTATTGGATGGGCTTCCGGTCATCTGGGGCGAGGTGCCGGTGGATTCTTGGCATACGGTGTCAAGGCATGGATTTTCCCACCGCATCCGTCCCAAAAGCGAGCATGGCCTCTTAGCCCTGGAAGTAGCCCTTGTGGAGCAGCTGCCCATTGAAGTCTATGACCTGGCCATCGACCCAGGGCATGGTGGGATGGACACGGGAACAACAGGGGACGGTTTTTATGAATCCCACGAAGCCCTTAAAATTTCCAAGTATATGGCGAAACGCTTCGAGGAGCATGGCTTGAAGGTCCGGCTCACCCGGGATGGGGATTATGACCCCGGGCTCGATGAGGAATATCATTACGTGGAAACGCCCTATTATGATGGCGGGCGAGTAGAGCAGGTTTACCGTTATCAGGCAAAATACTTGATTTCAAACCATTTGAATGCGGTCGGTGGCGGGGTGATGGCGGAAGGGTTTGAAATCTACACATCTGTCATGACCGACGACAGCTGGTCCGCCTCCGTGGCTGAAAAATTGGCCGGGTCGGGAAGGGTCGCGCGGGACAGCCTTCAAAATGAATACCGCGTCTCCAAAGGCTCCTTTAAAAAATGGTCCAATGATTTTTATGGGGCGGGCCAGCAGCGGGATTACTTGTTCATGCTCCGGGAAACAGGCGGGGTACGCTCAGGAGCGACGGCCCTTGGGCGCTATAATCCTGCTTCCTATCCATCCATCCCCCTGCATGGTGCGGAAGGGATGCTCATCGAGTATGCCTACATCGACAACCCGGTGGAAGCCCGCCTATGGGAAGCCCAATATAAAGAATGGGCGGAGGCTGTCGTCGAAGGGACCCTGGCTTATTTAGGGATTGATTACCAACAGGCCCTGCCCATGCAATATTAGATAGGAGAGATGAGGATGAAAGAGGTCTACACGGTTTTAAAGCTCGCCCATAAAAAACAGCAGCTGTATGAGGTGGATTTCAAGTTCCCCAATGGGGAGACCTATGTGGAGCAGGTCCATGAGGAATTGGTGCTGAAATTCCGATTGGTTGCCGGCAAGGAGCTGACAGAGGAGCAAATGGCGGAGTTCATGTCCAAGCGGGCTTACGGGGAAGTGTACCAGGCGGGGCTGCGGCTTGCCTCCGCCAAACTATATCCCATGGCGGTCCTGGACAAAAAATTGTTGGCAAAAGATTTTGATGCAGGGCTGGTGGACGAAGTGCTGTTCAAGCTTTCAAGCATCGGTCTGATCAATGACGAAAAGTATGCCATGTCCTACATCAGCCATCACATTTCCATGGGAAAAAAGGGGCCGTCACTTTTGAAACGGGAGCTTATGGGAAAAGGGATAGCCGCCAAGGTCATCGACAAACACCTGGTCAATTACGGCGAGGACGATGCCATGGCAAGCGCCCTGAAAATGGCGAAAGCCCTCGTCACGAAAAACAAAAAATACGGGGCCCATTACCTGAAACAAAAAATTTCCCAGACCCTCCAGCTTAAAGGTTTCCCCTCAGCCATAGCCCGTGAAGCCGCCATTGCCGCCCTTGGGGAACTCGACCAAGAAGATGAAGAAGGCATCCTGTTTGCCCAGGCAGAAAAGCTCTATAAAAAATACAGCCACCTCCCAGATTACGAGGGGAAACAAAAACTCATCCAAGCCCTGGGGCGCAAAGGGTTTTCGTATGATGTGGCGAAAAAGGCTTACCAGCAGTTAAAAGAACAAGAGTTGTGAAAAAATGTACAAATTTTCTTGTTTATCGTTGACTTGACCCCCTTGACATGCTACAATGGTTTTGTTGATCAAATCACAAATAATAATCTTCGAGGCAGGGTGAAAGTCCCTACCGGCGGTAAAGCCCGCAAGCCGTTTGTACGGTCCCTGAATGGGGGCCGGAGGTTGACCTGGTACGAATTCCAGGGCCGACAGTTAAAGTCTGGATGGGAGAAGGTTGGATAATTTTTGGGTGCCCTTTTTAAGCATCTGCCATTAGCGCCCCCGCCCTTGCACGGGATGGGCCTAGCCGGCAGCTATTTTTGGCAAACCTTGAACAATTCCCCCTCTCCCCCTCGGAAGCAAAATGTCCGTGGGGGTTTTTTTATTTGTTGGTTGGTTAGCGTCATTTTTCATCCTGAGGAGGAATTGTCCGTGAATGTTTTTAAGAGTACGAAAAAATTGGTTTTAATGGGGGTCTTGTCGGCTTTGGCATCAATATTGATGTTGGTCGAAGTCCCGTATCCGCCTTTTCCTTTTCTAAAATTTGATATCAGCGACTTGCCGACGCTGCTTGTCGCCCAGGCTTTTGGGATTGTCCCTGCCATTGCCACGGCCGTGATAGCTTCCCTGATTAGTTTTATGGTGAGGGGGTCGAATACCCCATATGGGATTGGGCTAGTTACGGCGGCCCTTTCATCTACTTCCCTAGCAATTTTATATGTGGTGGCATCCAAGTCCATTAAAATCAAGGGTATTGGCAGCAGGCTTGCCCACAGCGGCGCAATCCTTGCGGGTTACAGTTTATTTATGGCCCTCTGCAACTTTTTGTTCATCACCCCCATTTTCGCAGGCGGCCTGTGGTTCACGGATGTTTACCACTGGTTGGATATGAATGCCATGGCGGGATGGATTGGCCTTGAAATCCCATTTAACGTAGGGTATACGGCAATGATTGCCATTATTTATATTCCTTTCAACTTGCTGAAAGGGGGAATGGTCCTGGGGCTTTACCAAGCTATTTCCCCACGCCTTTTGAAAGTCCTCAACCAGATTTTAGGGAAAGGGCCAACAGCGGCACAAAGATTGGGGCAACCCCATCACCCTTAAACTGTATAGGACCGGTTTGTCATTTGATAACTATATAAAAACCAAAAAATCTCATGATTTGGGAAAAATTTCCTTCCTAGATGGTGGGATTTTCATTTTTGACGGGAAAGCCTGAAGGAAACTGAAGGTTTTTCCGTGGCTTCGTATCTTCTTTCCTTTTTTTGAGCATCCTATGGGGGAAGGTTGTTCAAACGGAGGTTTTCCAGTGCAAAAACTTATCATTATATGTTTCAGGCGTTAATCATTGGGAGTGTCATGCTTTTTTCCAAATTTACCGAAATGTTGCTTCCTTTTCCCCTCCCTTCATCGGTTATTGGCTTGGTTTTGCTATTTGTATTGCTAAGCGCAGGCATCATCAAGTTGGGGCACGTGGAAGCGATTGGGAATATACTTGTGGATAATGTAGGACTGTTCTTCGTGCCGGCTGGCGTAGGTGCCATCAAATCCCTGGGGATTTTAAGGGAGGACCCATTCGTGGATTTGCTTGTCATCCTCTTGGCAACGATCATCTTGCTGGCGTGCTCAGGGTTTTGCACGCAATTATTTTTAAACGCCGGAAAAAATAAATCTAAGAAGAAATCTGGGTGGGAAACTACGGGCAAAGAGGTGGAATAACATGGGCGCCTTATTAAAATCGCTGCAAGAACCCCCCCTGTTTGATGTCATGCTATCGGTGGGCGCCTTTTACCTAGGGCAAGTCCTGTTCAAAAAAACCAACGGCTTTTGTTTATTCGCCCCTTTATTCGTAGGGATGGTTGTTGGGATTTCGGTCTTATTGGCAACGGGGATATCTTTTGATGACTTTAACCGGGAGGTTCGGTGATTGCTTTTTTCTTAGAACCTGCTATGATTTGTTTTGCCATCCCCCTCTATAAGAAACGGGAAGTACTGGGGGAATATTGGTTCCAGATCCTAGGCGGGCTAACGGTAGGTTCCATCATATCCATTGCCGCCATTGATGCCGTCGGTAAATTATTTGGCCTTGATGAAGTGTTCCTTGCCTCATTGCTTCCCCAGGCGGCAACAACGGCGATTGCCATGCCGACAGCGCAAAGCATAGGGGGGATACTAGAAATTGCCTCCTTGGCATGCATATTGAATGCGGTGATTATTTATTCCTTAGGCAAGCCACTGGTCGAGCTTTTCATTTAAAAGACCCCATTTCCACAGGGATTGGTTTGGGGACTGCCGGGCATGCCATGGGCGCGGCAGTTGCAGCTGACCTTGGGGAAGTGGAAGCCTCAATGGCAAGCATTGCCCTAGTCGTGGTAGGGGGCATCGTAGCGGTTTTGGTTCCCATTTTATATCCGCTGCTAAATACATTCTAATAGATGGAGGTAATGCAATGAAAACTTTTTCGGATACGAGGCGCACGGTATTATTGGCCATCTTATTAGCAATGGGTGCCATCTTGATGTTGGTGGAAATCCCTTATCCCCCGGTTCCCTGGCTGATGTTTGATATTAGCGACCTTCCTATCATCCTTGCTTTTGAAACCTTAGGTTTCGGGGCAGCATTATTAGCTTCTTTGATTAAATCCCTGATTAATTTTTTAATGAAAGGGATGGCCGGTCCTCTGGCCATCGGCCAAATAACAGCCCTTGTTTCTTCCATGGTCCTTTCCTTATTATACGTGGCCTTCCGCAAGGGCCAAGGCAAGCATCCGGCTGTGGCTATTATCAGTACCATGATCTTGTATTCAGCGTTCCTCACATTTTGCAACTGGTTGTTCATTACCCCCATCTATTTTGGTGGCCTCTGGTTTAGGGATGTGATGGAATGGGCCAGCTTTGACAGCTTCATTGAAGGAAGCCATTTTCATTTTGGATACACGGCCACCATCCTGATTGTCTACTTTCCATTTAACCTCCTTAAGAGCGGTATTGTCCTCGCTTTATATGAACTGGTCGAGCCAAGGCTTTTGCCACAGCTTCGAAAAGCACTGCATTACCGGGATTAAATGTGGCCGCAGGTGCTTCGGTCATGATTGGAAACAGGGCCAACGCAAAACGTTGGTCCTGTTTTTTAGAAGAGGTGATAACGGGGGAGTTCCTAAACGCTAATGTGCCTTATCGGGACCGCCAGTAGTTTTCTGAATAGCTGGTGCCCCTCGGGCATATAATGTGTAATGAAAGGTTGGAATTGACAAAAGGCCGTGAAATTGGTATTATATATCCTGACTGTATGTGAACCATTGGCATTGACTAGGACTCAGAGAGTTTTGAAAATATTAGGAGTGTGAAAGATTTTGGATCCTTCCATTAATTACGTATTGCTTTTTGTACTGCTGCTGTTGTCGGCATTTTTCAGTTCGACGGAAACAGCCTTCAGCAGTGCTAACCTGATCCGTCTGCGCCAATATGCCGACGAGGGGAGAAGGGGCGCCAAAGAAGCCCTTGCAGTGCTTGAAAAATTCGATGAATTTTTGCTGACGACACTGATTGGGAATAATGTCGTCAACATTTCTGCGGCTTCCATAGGAACTATTTTGGCAAGCCAGATGTTGGGAGACGACAACGGGGCGGTAGTCGCCACAGGGGTGTTGACCGTTGTCATTACCATTTTCGGGGAAATCCTGCCTAAAAACTTTGCCCGTGACAATGCGGAAAGGGTAGCTGCTGCCACGGGGAAGATTTTTCGATTTCTAATGACCATCCTATGGCCGATAACTTTTGTTTTGAAAAAACTGACGGATTTAATGAAGCATTTCAGCAAACGCGAGGAAGAGCCTTCGGTAACCGAAGATGAACTGAACGTGATTATCGATACCATGGAAGAAGAGGGGGTCCTTGAGGAAGAGGAAGTTGATATGCTCCAAGGTGTCCTGGATATGTCAGAAACCTTTGTCAAGGATATTATGACTCCTAGGGTCGATGTCATTGCCTTGGAGGAAGGGGCTAGCTTCGATGACATCAAGCGGGTCTTTTTGGAAGAAAAGTATTCACGGGTCCCTGTCTACCGGGAGTCACGGGACAACATCCTCGGTGTCTTATATGAACGGGATTTATTTTCTTATGTAGTGGAAGGCGGCAGCCTGGAAACAGCTGTTATTACTGATTTGATGCGGGAAGCTACCTATGTTTCGGATTCCATGCGCGTTTCGAGCCTCCTTACCAAACTTCAGGTTGCCAAACAGCACTTGGCCATTGTTGTCGATGAATATGGCGGGACAGCTGGGGTAGTTACCATGGAAGATGTCCTCGAGGAAGTCGTAGGGGAAATTTACGACGAACATGACGATGAAGAGGCGGAAGGCCTGCTGAAAAAACACGACAACTTATATGAAATCAGGGCTGAGATGGAAGTTGAGCATTTATTTGACAGCCTTGAAATCGAACTTGCCGTCCCGGAAGAGGTCCATTCATTAGGTGGTTGGATATTTTCGAAAATCGAAGACATTCCCAAGATTGGGGATGTTTATAATTACCATCACCTGGAATTTACGGTTATTGACGTTGAAGGAAGGCGTATTAAGCGCTTACAACTGGAAATTAAGCCTGGAACGGAAATAACATCGGAATAAAGCTTGACATTTCTTGTCGAATTTAATATAATTATCGTACACTCTTATGTAGAGCGATGGAGGTTAAGGGCCTTTGAAGTCGCGGCAACCTGTTAAATCTGGTGCCAGTCCTAAGCATGCGCACAAGCCGCATGAGCGATGAGAGGTCGACAGCGCATGTTTGACCCGCCCACACGCGGGTTTTTTTATGGGAAAAAATATCCTACAGGGATGAATAAGAATAAGGAGGAATTATTATGATGATGGAACGTCGTTTATTTACATCGGAATCAGTTACGGAGGGGCATCCAGACAAAATTGCTGACCAGATTTCCGATTCAATCTTAGATGCAATTTTGGCACAGGACCCAATGGCTCGGGTTGCATGTGAAACATCTGTTACAACGGGCCTTGTCCTCGTATTTGGGGAAATCACAACGTCCTCTTATGTCGATATCCAAAAAACAGTCCGCGAAACGGTCCGTGAAATCGGATACGACCGTGCGAAATTCGGTTTTGATGCTGACACTTGTGCGGTTTTGGTTGCCATTGATGAGCAGTCTGCCGACATCGCGATGGGTGTTGACCAGGCCCTTGAAGCCCGTGAACTTAAAATGTCTGATTCTGAAATCGAAGCAATCGGCGCTGGTGACCAGGGCTTGATGTTTGGATTTGCAACGGACGAAACAGAAGAATTTATGCCATTGCCTATTTCTTTGGCCCATAAATTGTCCCGCCGCTTGACAGAAGTCCGTAAAAATGGGACGCTTGACTACTTGCGCCCGGATGGCAAGACACAAGTAACCGTTGAATACGATGAGGATCAAAAACCAATCGCTATCGACACGGTCCTTCTTTCTACACAGCATGCGCCTGAAGTTGAACATGCCCAAATCGAAGCCGATGTCAAAAAGTTTATCTTCGACGAAGTGCTTCCACAGGAATTAGTCACAGAAAACACCCGTTACCTGGTAAACCCGACAGGCCGTTTCGTTATTGGTGGCCCTCATGGTGATGCTGGGCTTACAGGGCGTAAAATCATCGTAGATACTTATGGCGGATATGCCCGTCACGGTGGTGGTGCTTTCTCAGGGAAAGATGCCACTAAAGTTGACCGTTCAGCTGCCTATGCTGCCCGTTATGTCGCTAAAAACTTAGTCGCTGCCGGGTTTGCCAAAAAAATCGAAATCCAGCTATCTTATGCTATTGGTGTCGCCCAGCCTACTTCCATCATGGTTGATACGTTCGGGACAGGGGCAGTTTCCAATATGCGCATCGTAGAAGTCATCCGTGAAAACTTTGACCTTCGCCCGGCAGGGATCATACAAATGCTTGACCTTCGCCGCCCAATCTACAAACAAACAGCTGCTTATGGCCACTTTGGCCGTACAAATATTGACCTTCCATGGGAACGCCTCGACAAAGTTGAAGCTTTAAAAGCTGCTTTGGCTTAATGCCAAGCCCCTAAAGATGGTTGCAAAAAGCAGGAAACCGTAGTTGACCTTTCAGTCGTTCCCGGTTTCCTGCTTTTTATGTGAATTACTCGGTTTCTTGCATCAAAGTGATTTCCTTAGGGATAACTTCCCCGTCCACGTTAAAATTGAGGGTAAAGTTGACATCGAAAGGGTGGTTGTTCATGTCGATAATGAGCACTAGGCTTTCGTTGGGGTTGATTACCTGTCCCTGGCGAGCAAGTATATGATCCTCGATGGCGTTTTGGGTAGGGGCCAGATTCTTCTTGGACCAGACATCCAGGCTTTGCTCCGTGTAATCCACATCAAATCCAATTTCGCTGGCGATATAAGAAATAGGGACAGGGCTGTTGTTGGTGATTTCCACACGGCGTTCGCCATGGTATAAAGCATCCTTTTCGATAGAAATCAATGGGGTATTGCTGTAAACAGCTGTTAAATCCGTGTCATATTCATGGTTTTCGCTGCAAGCGCCCATAAACAAAAGCAGTGTCAAAGCTAGGAATTTTTTCATCGTATTGCCTCCTGATTTGGTTATTGATGCTTCATTATGGCCAATTATTTTAGCATTCATACAAAAAATGGTAAAAATGGGCATAACTTTTTGCAGTTTGCATAAAATAAATGCATCTGTGCAAAGGAGGGGTGGGATGGCTGCCAAAAAATTGCTTTTAGTCGTAAACCCCATTTCAGGCAAGGGAATCATCCGGGATTCCCTTTTGGACGTGGTTGCCGGATTCAGTGCCCAGGGATATGCCGTGACGGTTTTCCCCACTCAAAAACAGGGAGATGCCACGAAAAAAATGAGCGAAGCCGGTGATTATAGCTTGGTGGCCATCAGTGGGGGCGACGGGACACTGAATGAGGCCGTAACGGGGATGGTTGCTTATGGGCATCATACGCCGATTGGTTATTTGCCGACGGGCACTACCAACGATTTCGCAGCGACCCTTCAAATCCCTAAAAATCCTTTGGGTGCCCTTGGGTTATGCCTGACGGGAAATCCGGTTGCCATTGACATTGGGCAATTCAATGACCGTTATTTTACCTATGTGGCGGCCTTTGGCGCCTTCACCGACGTCCCCTATGAAACCCCCCAGCCCCGAAAAAACATCCTTGGCAGTTTTGCCTACTTGATCGAGGGGCTTTTAAAGCTTCCCAACATCCACCCGTATGAATGCACCATCGAATATTCAGGCGGAGAAGTGGTGGGGGACTTTATTTTTGGGATGGTCTCTAATTCGGATTCGGTGGCGGGTATCCGGAATGCGTTTGGGAATCATGCTGATTTGTCCGATGGTTTATTTGAAGTCACCCTTATCAGGAATCCCCGGAATTTGATGGATTTCCAACGGATATTGACTGATTTCCTGAATCACTCCTATGATCCCGAGTATGTCACTATCTTTAAGGCCGACAAAATCTGCATCAGGTCGGAAAAAGGGATGAAATGGACCCTTGACGGGGAAGCGGGCGGTTATTATGAAGAAGCCCGGATTAATCTTCTTGCCGGGAGGATCCAAATGATAATGGGTGGGTAAAATTGGATTTTTGATTGACACTTCCTTGCGGGTAGTGATATAATAGCCTAAAAATTTAGTATTTCAAAAGGGTGTTTTTATGCTGTCAAAAAGATTAATGCGAGACGAACGACCGGTATTTCCCAAGAAAGCTGTCATTACAGCAGGGATGCCTTATGGGAATAAAAATCTGCACTTTGGCCACGTGGGTGGCATGTTTGTCCATGCGGACATTTTTGCCCGTTTCCTCAGGGACCGCATCGGGGCGGAAAATGTGATTTTTGTATCGGGGACGGACTGCTACGGTTCGCCTATCCAAGAAAGCTTCCGCCGTTTAAAAGAAGCGGGCTATGAAGGCAGCATCCAAGATTATGTCGCCCAAAACCATGAGAGCCAAAAAGAAACCTTAAAAAAGTATGGGGTCAGCCTAAACCTTTATGGCGCTTCGGCTCTTGGCCGCTCTGGGGAAATCCATCAGGAAGTTTCCAACTGGGTTTTTGAGGAACTCTATAAGCAGGGCATGATCAAGGCTTATAACGTCCCTCAATTTTATGATGCCGAAAAAGAGGTTTTTCTCAATGGGCGACAGGTCATGGGCCGCTGCCCCATTGCTGGCTGTACTTCAGAACATGCCTATGCGGATGAATGCTCCCTAGGGCATCAATACGTCCCAAGCGAGCTTATTGGCCCAGTCTCTGTCTTATCTGGGCAGGTGCCTGAATTTAGGGATGTGAAGAATTGGTACTTCGTCCTCGATGAAAAAATGGAAGTCCTTCAGGAGCGCTTAGCAGAGCTTCGGAGAAACTCCAATACCCGTAAGTTCCAATTGAATATCATCGATGAATTCCTCCAGGAACCGATGATCCATATCCCGCGAAAAAATATTGAAGATTTAGGGAGCCTTGCCGATAAGTTGCCAGGTGCCCAGCTTATCGATGAGGAAAAGAAGAAATTCATCACCTTTAAATTCGACGGGCTTGACAGCCGGGACGAAGGGCGCAAAGTACTGGAAACCGAGGGCATCCATTATACAGCCGGGAAAACCCTGGTCCCGTTCCGTTTGACGGGCAATGTGGAGTGGGGCGCCCAAGTCCCTGGCCGCGACGGGCTGGAAGGACTGACTTTTTGGGTTTGGCCTGAGTCCCTTTGGGCTCCGATTTCTTTTACTCAAACCTATTTGGAGTCCATCGGCAAAGAACGGTCCGAGTGGACCCGGTGGTGGGGTGGGGAAGAAGCCCTTGTCTACCAATTTATTGGCGAGGATAACATCTATTTTTATTCCATTGCTGAAATGGGGCTTTTTTACGAGCTGAACCAGGGCGGAACGCCCCTTGATTACCCGCATATCATCCCGAACCGCCACGTTCTGTTCATGGATACGAAAGCAAGCAGCTCTTCGGCTATCAAGCCGCCGATGGCTGACGAGCTTTTGGAACACTATACCCCGGAACAGCTGCGGATGCATTTCATGAGCCTGGCCCTTTCCACGAAAAGCACGGGCTTTAAGCCACAGGTCTACATGGAAGGCGAGCCGGATGGCGCAGACATGGTCTTAAAGGAAGGTAACCTTTTGACAAATGTATTCAACCGGTTACTCCGCTCCTGTTTTTATACGAACCAGGAATACTTTGGCAGCTCCCTTCCTCAAGGCGAACCCAGTGCAGCCATTAAACAGATGGTGGAGGACAAGGTCCTTGAATATGAGAAGCACATGTATAACCATGATTTCCACCGGATTGCCTATGTCCTTGATGCATTTGTCAGGGACGTG
>WRGF01000172.1 GCA_009787345.1 Turicibacter sp. | reverse complement strand
TGGGAAAAACTCCTTCTTCGCATTGCGTCTTTGTTCTCGTGTTGCCATATTATACGCACTCCTATTCTATAAAAGTTCACATATAATTTTGCCAAATCGAAAGCGCTTAAGGGAAGTGGATATTTTAGGTAATTAACTCGAAGGAATTTTACTCCTCAGGACTAGGTTTCCAGGGAGAAAGGACTTTTTTGTGCGGAATTCTTGCATTTTGTCTAAAATTTGTATATTATGGAAAAGTACGCTTTTAAAGAAGGATTCAAACCATTGAAGCGTGTTTAAGCAAGCCCAAAAAGACTAAAATATAAGGGAGGGATAGGCATGGTCAATTTTAAAGAAGAATTAGAAACTTTGGTAATGCGTTCGGGGAGCAGCTCAGTTACTGAGCCTCAAAGCGAAATAGCCATCGCCTGTGAAACATTCAATGCCACGATCCAGAAGTTTTTAAAGCGGCAGGGTTCATTTAATTTTCAATTAGAAGAAATGATCGCTTTGCTTGAGGAAATGCAGGCTCAGGGCAATTCAAATCAAGATGGAGCCCAAAAAATGGTAGCAGCCCTCGTGGCATCTGCCGATTTAATTGAAAACCTCTATTTATTTTATGAAGAAAATTCCCAATACGAGTCCTTGTTTCCGCAAGTCAGATTAATGTGGAAAAATATTCAAAAACAGTTGGATGTCGTTGGGCTGACCCGTATCGGAGACGAACAGACACCGGTGCAAGCTGAATTTAATACAGTGGCAGGGATAGAGTCTAATCCTGATTTTCCCCATGGCTATATTTTAAAGGTCCTTAAAAGCGGCTATGTATATAATGGCAGAATTTACCGCAAATCGTCTGTCATTGCCAATAAATTGGAGGTTATGCTAAATGAGTAGAGTAATTGGAATCGACTTGGGAACATCAACATCCGAAGTGGCTTATGTTAAAGATGGAAAACCAGTTGTCATTCCCAATTTAATTGGGGAAATCATTACGCCATCCGCGATTAATATTAGTCCTGAAAAGGAAATTACGGTAGGAAGCCAAGCCCGGGAAAAGGTGCTCCTTGAACCAGAGCAGACGTTCATGGAAGTGAAAAGGCTGATTGGCAGCGATAAGTTATTAGAGTGCCATGGACAGGCTTACACACCGGAAGAAATGTCATCATTTATATTGAAGTATTTGGTAAAAAGTGCGTCAGATTTTTTGGGAGAAGAAGTCAAACGTGCAGTCATTACGGTCCCGGCGTATTTTTCAGATAAGCAGCGGCGGGCAACGATGGAAGCAGGGCGCCTTTGCGGGCTGACGGTGGAGCGGATCATCAATGAGCCAACAGCAGCCGCATTAAGCTATGGGATTGAAAATATGGAGAACTGCTCCAATATTCTCGTCTATGACCTGGGTGGAGGCACATTGGATGTTACCGTTTTAGAAATGTTTGAAGGGGTATTGGATGTAAAGGCTAGCAGCGGAAATAACCAATTGGGCGGAAAAGATTTTGATGAAGCAGTGATTCAGTATCTCTTGGAGCAGATTCCATTAAAAGCCCGGCAATCAGTAAAAGGGGATTTGCGAGCGTTGGCTCGTTTAAAGCATGAGGCGGAAGCTGCTAAAATCTCCCTTAGCTTTGAAGAAACGTATCACGTGACGTTGCCATTTTTAACCCAGTCTGGCGGTAGCCCTGTTTCCCTTGACATTATCATTAGCCGGGAACAATTCGAATCCTTAATCAGTGACAAAATTGAAGGGACCAGGCAGCAAATCACCACAGCCCTAAAAGATGCAAAAATGACCATCAGCGAAGTGGATTTAATCTTATTGGTTGGCGGTTCGACCAGGATTCCACTGGTGGAAACGTTTATTGTCGGTGTGTTTGGGAAATCACCCCAGCATTTAGTCGATCCGGATTTGGCGGTTGTGAAAGGTGCAGCGGTCCAAGCTGCCATTTTGGAGGGTGTATTGGGGGGAGACAGTCTCGTCTTAACGGATGTCTGCCCATTTACTTTAGGGATTGCAGCATGGATGGGAGATGAAATGTTTGGAGATTTGGGTTTTTCTGCAATCATCCCTAGGAATGTAACGATTCCTGTCACAAAAGAAAAAAAATACTACACGCTTGTTGATAATCAGACCCAGGTTGATATTGTGGTTTACCAAGGGGAAAGTTTTGACCTAGAAAAAAATTACCTTCTGGATAATTTCTTATTGAGCGGGATACCGCCTAAAAAAGCAGGAAAGGAATCCATTACTGTTTCTTTTTCATATGACGTGAATGGAATCCTTAAAGTAACCGCATTAGTTGACTCAACAGGTGAGGAAGCAGCGATTACCATTAAAGCGGACAAGCACCAGGTCCCCTTCGGGGACATTGACCTTGACAAATGGGAGGATTCCCCCCAATCTGCAAAATTTAAGTCAGTCATTAAAAAGGCTGAAAAAATGCTGAAAACACTGGAAGGTGATGACGCTCTTGAAGAGATGATTGAAGAATTGAAAGAGGCTGTCATTTTAGGGCGGAACGCTGAAATACTGCAGGACTTAAAAGATGATTTGGTGGAATACCTTTTGGAGCTAGAAGAAGATGAATGATATACTGGTAAATTATTATTATCAACAAGCTTTAAAAGAGGCTACAAATGGGAATATAACCCATGCATTGCAAACTTTACAAAAATCAATGGAATGCGGCAATCAGATCCTATCCGGCAGGGATGCCAAAATTTTAGCAGGGCTATGCAACTATCGTTTAGGGCAATATGAAGCATGCCGCCCTTTTGTAGATGATTTAAGCCAAGCGGGTATCCTGACAGTGAATGATTTAGATGCATTAGCTAAAGAAAGAGAGGCAATAAATCAGTTGATTGACCAGAAAAAATATCGGAGGGCTATTCGCCGACTGGAAAAAAATCCAGAAAAAAATGTCATGGAGTTCTGTTATTTAACATGTCTGCATGGGATTCTTGGCCACAAGCAAAAAGCAATCCAGGCAGCCACCCGCATACTGGCAATCGATAAAGGGAATCAGCTTGCATTGGATTACTTAGATGGATTGTCTGAAATGAAAATGAGGTGGTCATTTTGAGTACGTTGTATGAACAGCTGAACCTGACTCCAGGTGTTTCCAAAATAGAAATCAAGAAAGCATATTTTCGCCAAGTAAAAAGGCAACCGCCTGAAAAATATCCTGAGGAATTTAAAGTTTACCGACAAGCCTATGAAATATTAATGGATGATGAGCGGCGTGAACAATATAATCAGGTGATAACGATGCCTAAAAATGTTCAGCAAACCCATGAAGCAGCGGTCAGAATGTTTGAAAAACGGGATTTTAAAGGCACGATTTCCGTGCTTAAGCCATATATGAATAAGGAAGAAAATTACGGGGCGCTGCTGTCTTTACTTGGCAGGTCCTTCCTTGAGAATGAAAACTACGGAAATGCGGTTAAAGTTTTTGAGAAGTTACTGGAAATTAATCCACAAGATGAAGACAGCCACATTAATCTGGCATCAGCTTATATAAAGCGTAATTTCCTAAAAAAGGCGAGGGCACAAATCGAGGGGGTTTTGCACAGGAGCCCCCAAAAGGCCGAAGCATGGCTTATTTTAGGGCAATTATACCAACGGGACTTATTGCTTGAAAAAGCAGCAGCAGCTTACGAGCATGGCCTATCGTCTTCAACGTGCAGCGATGAAATTAAATATAAGCTTTATATTGGGAAAATCCAGCTTATGCTTAAACGCAAATATTATGAAAAACTTCCTCAGGTTCTCGCTGGACTAGAGGAGATTGGCTTTCAAAATCCAGTTTATGTTGATGATATCACTGAAAAAATGAGGGATAGTTTTATCATGGAAGGGGTTTTTAACCGATCTCCAATTAATGGGGAGGTAGAGGCTATTCTTTCCATTTATCAGTTGCTAAGTAAACTAGATCCTGCAAATGAAGATATCTCCCTTTCATGCAAGATGATGGAAGGCACCCTTAATCTTATGAAAATGTCCAAAGATAAATCGGTGCTGCCGGTACTTGGAAATCTTTTTAATGAATTACAGTTTCTAGACGAAGATCCTCAGAATACAGAGTTCATAGCCGGGGTACAAAATGCCAAATTGGCGTGCTTGCAGCAACCGCTGCATAAATTGAAAACGGGGATTTTATATATCAAACAAAAATATCCAGCCATGTATAACAGGCAAAAAGACTTTTTTGCAAAAGTCCAGTCGGGCACAAATAGCTTTGCGCTGCAAAGGAATCTGGTTAAAGAATTAGAAGAAATTGTCAAGGACCATCCTTCTTTTGTCAGTGAATTAATGGGGGAAGAAATTGATGTGGCAAGCATGAATTTTACTAACCCAACGATTACTTTTTATAACGATGGTGAAACATATCAACGAGAAGAGCCTAAAGTCGGCCGCAATAATCCATGCCCATGTGGAAGCGGGAAAAAATATAAGAAATGTTGCTTATAGGCAACTAAAAAAGGAAGAAATCCCGCATTCAGGATTTCTTCCTTTTTTTACCTTCCGGCACCGGGTCATAACCCATCCCCCCGAAAGGGTTGCACCTTAAAATCCGCCAAACAGCCATCAGGCCGCCCCGAAATGCCCCATGGACCTCCACTGCTTCCTTGGCATACTCTGAACAGGTCGGGTGGTAACGGCAGTTGGGCGGGAACAGGGGTGAGATAAACCGCTGGTACATCGAAATGATAAACAAAAAAATTCTTTTCATGTCATTAATCTCCTTGGAAATCCATAAAATTATCATAGCAGACCTTTGCACAATTTACAAGCAACGGGAAAACTTATACGAGGGGGAACAGCCATGTGTGGAATTTTTGGCGTAGTGGATTATCGGAAAAATGAACTCAAGGGCCCCAATGACGCCGCCTGTGTGGAAGCCGTCGCGCACCGGGGGCCTGATGAAGCGGGATTATATTATCATAAGCATGTCTTTTTGGGGCATCGCCGCCTATCCGTCGTGGACTTGGCACAGGGCAAGCAGCCCATGGAATTTGAGCATTTCGCCATGGTTTACAATGGGGAACTTTACAACACCGAAGAGATCCGACATGGGCTGATTGAACAGGGATACCGCTTTACCGGGCATTCCGATACGGAAGTTTTGCTAAAAGCCTATGCTTGCTATAAAGAGAGGGTAGTGGAGAAGCTCAACGGCATTTTTGCGTTTGCGGTATGGGATTATCAGAAGCAGTCCCTTTATGTGGCCCGCGACCGTGTAGGGGTTAAGCCATTATACTACAGCAAATCCCCCCATGGCATTATCGTCGCCTCAGAGCCTAAACAGATTCTCACTTATCAGGGAGAAGCCCGCCTCAACACCAACAGCCTCCAAGAACTTCTGGGTCTGGGCCCATCCCATTCCCCGGCTCATGGCATGTATGTGGGAATCGACGAACTGGAGCCTGGGCATTACATGATACAAGATGCCAGTGGGCTTAAAATCAAGCGTTACTGGGAACTGGAGGCCAAGCCCCACACCGACGATCTCAACACCACCGTCGCCAAAACAAAGGAGCTTTTTACTACCGCCGTCAAAAAGCAGCTGGTATCGGATGTGCCACTGATGACCTTTTTGTCCGGAGGGGTGGACTCCTCCGCCATTACCGCCATCGCCGCCGACCAGATTCCCGGCCTGAACACCTTTTCCATCGACTACGAGGATAACATGAAATACTTCAAGAAAACGGACTTCACCGTGTCCCAGGACCGGGAGTTCATCGAGCTCATGTCGAGGCGCCATCAGACCAACCACCATTTTTGCGTCATTGGCAACGATGATTTGGCGGCAACCCTCAAAGATGCGGTCCGTTTTCGGGATGTGCCGGGCATGGCGGACGTGGATTCCTCCCTGTACTGGTTTTGCAAGGAGATAAAGAAAGGGTTTACCGTGGGGTTGTCAGGGGAATGTGCCGATGAGATTTTCGGCGGTTATCCGTGGTTTTACCGGGAGCCCGTAAACGGGTGCTTTCCTTGGCTGCGTGATTTGAATGTGCGTAATGGTTTGCTTCGACCGGAGTATCAGGAAAAATTGCAGCTGGAAGCGTATGTGGGACAGAAATTCCAGGATAGTCTTGCCAAAGCACCCATCGTCACGGGGGACAGTGATTTTGAGAATGAGAAGCGACAGCTGACGTACCTGAACATTAAATGGTTCATGACAACCCTTCTTGATAGGAAGGATAGGATGAGCATGGGTGCTGGACTCGAGGTCCGGGTGCCATTCGCCGACCACGAACTGGTGGAATACGTCTACAACATCCCATGGGAAATGAAGTTCTACCAGGGCATGGAAAAAGGGCTGTTGCGAAAAGCCCTCGAAGGCATCTTGCCAAATGAAGTGCTGTACCGCAAGAAAAACCCGTACCCAAAAACCCACAACCCCCACTATACATTGCTGGTCCAGACCTTGCTCCAAGAAGCGTTGCGGGACAAAAATTCCATTTTGCACGAGCTCTTTGACGGGGATAAGCTCCGTGATTTGGCAACCACTTCCAAGGAAATCATCACCCGCCCGTGGTTTGGGCAACTTATGACCCAACCCCAGTTAATCGCCTATTTGTACCAGCTCCATTATTGGCACAAAGAATATGGCATCAAACTGGAGGTTGATTGATGAAGGTCATTATCGCCTCCACTTCAGCTACCCTGACCAACCGCGTCCAGGCAAGGGTCATGGCCTGCGGGTTCATGGTGGAGGCGGTCATTGGCAACAGCTACGAACTGCTCCGCCAGGCGAAATCCCTGTCGCCACGGCTCATTATCATCGACGACGAGTTGGAAGGGGGCAACCTCGCCTCCGTCATCGAAACCCTCACCAGGGACCGCCGTCCCGTCATTGTTCTGGGGATGGCTTACAAGAAAGACTTCTACCAGCCCAGCCCCTATCTTGAATTTTCCCATAAGCCCGTCCAGCTTCCCTTGCTGGAAAACACCATCCGCATGTTAGTGAAATACAGCGACAGCCTGCGGGTGCTGGAAACGAAAGTGGAGCATTACGAGCAAAAGCAAAAAACGGATAAAGCCGTGTCCCACGCCAAAAAAATCCTCCAAGAGCATGAGTCCATGACCGAAGAAGCCGCCCACCGCTACATCCAAAAAAAAGAGCATGGAACAACGGATCAGCAAACTGGAATGCGCCGAGAAAATAATTCAAAATTTCAGTAAACACTAGGCATTTTTCCTACGTCATAACCATATGATGTATTAAGACAATAGTGTCTTAATACATTCTAATGACGAACAACGGGGTTCGCTATTCCAGCAAAGCAATGGCTGCTTGTATGGGTCATTTCAGTGCGGGGTAGGGAACCTTTTATATTGACTCGAGTTGGAAATGGCTTCCAGCTACTTGTTAGATGGTGTCATTTCTCGCTCGAATCAGTATCAGTTCAGGGGAGGTCCAATGATGTTTACGAAAGATGCAATCTTAAAGAATGCCCAGGAAGAAGGGGTCAATTTTATCCGCTTGATGTTCACGGATTTATTCGGGACGGTCAAGAATGTGGAAATCCCATTGTCGCAGCTGCAAAAGGCGCTTGACAATCAAATTATGTTTGATGGGTCTTCCATCGAAGGGTTCGCCCGCATCCAAGAAAGCGATATGTTATTATTCCCAGACTTAGGGACTTGGTTAGTGTTCCCATGGAGCCCGGGTGAAGCCCGCATTGCCTTGTTGGTTTGCGATGTTTACCACACCGATGGCACGCCTTTTGCTGGGGACCCACGCTCTAACCTTCGCCGGGTCTTGAAAGAAATGCAGGAACTTGGGTTCAGCCGTTTCAACTTAGGCCCTGAAGTGGAATTTTTCTTATTTAAATTGGACGAAAAAGGCCGCCCGACACCAGAGCTTAACGACCACGGGGGATACTTCGATTTCGCTCCCCTTGACCTGGCTGAAAACTGCCGCCGGGACATTGTGATCGAGCTAGAAAAACTGGGCTTCGAAGTAGAGGCCTCCCACCACGAAGTGGCACCGGGCCAACATGAAATCGATTTCAAATACGACGAAGTGTTAGCGGCATGTGACAAAATCCAGATTTTCAAATTGGTGGTCAAATCCATCGCCCGCAAGCACGGCTTGTACGCCACATTTATGCCTAAGCCCATCGCCGGGATCAACGGGTCGGGGATGCACAGCAACGTTTCCTTATTTAATGCCGATGGGACGAATGCTTTTTATGACCCTGAAGGTGATTTGAAATTAAGTGGGTCCGCTTATCACTTCCTAGCAGGTATTTTGAAGCACGTCCGTCATTTCGCGGCTGTGACCAATCCGACGGTGAACTCTTATAAGCGCTTGACAGCAGGTTATGAGGCGCCGGTCTATGTGGCATGGTCCCCATCCAACCGTTCCCCATTGGTCCGCGTGCCGGCAAGCCGTGGCATGGGAACCCGCCTGGAAGTCCGTTCCGTCGACCCATCTGCAAACCCTTACTTGGCAATGTCCGTTATCCTGGCGGCAGGCCTTGACGGGATCAAAAACGAGTTGGTGCCGGCTGAATCTGTTGAGGATAACATCTTCGCTATGAGCGCAGAGGAACTGGCTGCAAGAAACATCGACGCCTTGCCAACAACCCTAAAAGAAGCAGTGGACCTGTTCTGGGAGGACGAAGTGATGACCGGCGCACTAGGTGCCCACATCGCAGAGAAATTCTCCGAAATCAAGTACAAAGAATACGACGATTTCCGCCTGGCAGTCCACGAGTGGGAATTGAAGCGATATATGTCATTGTTATAACCATAGAAAAATCCTGGAAGGAAAGTCGCCTTCCAGGATTTTTTTCGGTTAGGGGGGCAATCTTATCGAAAATTGTCGCATGGCATAAATTGACAAAATTACCGCTTTGTCCTATAATTGTACTAGAGATTCCTCGCACTAAAGGGGAATAAATCAGGGGGTATGGATATGGAAGGAATTTTAATCACTTTATTGGCGTTGGTCATGTTATTGGTGGCTTATAACGGGTATCTTCACGGGAAACAGCTGAAGGAAGCTAAGGAGAAGCACAGCAACTTGGAAGCGGAATTGGTCCAGCTGAAGGAAGAGAACCTGGCGATCCAGACAGAGTTTTCCGCCATCAACGAAAACCTGACTTCCCTTAACCGTTTTGCGAAGGAAGCAAGATAATCTATAAAATGCCAGGGGTTTCGGTCCTTGGCATTTTTTGTCCCATGGGGGAGTACAATGTACAGAAGGGGGGGCTGGCATTCAATAAAGGGTACTTCTATTAACTCGCCTTGCCCGCATTTGCGAGGATTTTTTCGTCCGGCCGAGGAAGTGAAAATGCTTCTACGTTGCTTACTACGTTGCAATCCTCGGCGCAATAAAGATTTAGAGCATTGCAGTGAAGTGGAGCTTCATGGCATTTCTGCTGGCAGGGTACCCGCCCTTCCGTAGGAAGGTATCCTCCTTTGGTGGGCTATTAGGAAAGGCGGAAAAAGACCGTAAATTCGGGTGAATTGGAGTTATGAGAGGTACCCTAAATTTTAACTTTGAAATTTCTTGCGTACCAACCCTTTTTTTGAGAATTTTAATCTTTGGCAGGATTAAAAGATTAAAGAGGGTGTCAAATTTCCCTCAAAAAAATTTAGAAAATACAAGGCTACACTGCTTCGGAGGCTTCTAGCGGGTGGAGGTGAAGAGCCAGCTTTTGACCCTGAATTCGGTTATGGAGCTTTTGGATGTTAAAAGCCAAGGCAAGAATCAGGAATTCTGTCATCACGTTGTGGACTCCGCGCATCAGGAACCAGGCGAAGACTCGAATGTTTATGATGGAACCGAATGCGCCCTCCATGGTAAAATCGATATGTAATTAATTATTTTGTTTTGTTTCTCATAAATAATTATACGACCAAAGGGAGCCCAAGTGGCTTCCTTTGGTCGTTTTTTGAAATCTTTTTTTGAGGCTAATCTGCGTCAGTCCCTTTTGTGATGTGGTTGATCCCGAAGTAAAGCAATCCGATTAACAAGATGTGCATCCCTAAATTTAGCCTTTCAATGTCGAATGGGTTCCAGGACCGTTTGAGCATCAGCCCCGCCACTAATGACAGAGAAAATACCAGCAAGGGCTGTAGGATGCCAAGGGGTGAAATCTTTAGCCGGGTGAGCTTTTTCAGCCGCCAAAAAATCCAGGTGGTGGAGACGAGGAGATAGGCGGCGGTGGCGTAAATGAGCCCGAAAATATTGAAACGCAGGTGGGGCAAAAGGAGGAACATGAGGGCAATCCTTAGGAGGGATGCTAAAAAGACGGGCAGCACGGCAAGTTGGCTTTGCCCCAGTGCGTTCAAAAAGGCTAGGAAGATCTGTTTGAAGAAATACAATATCATAAAAGGTGCCAAGATTCTGAGGTACTGGGCCCCTGTCGCCGTTTGAAAATACAGGTTCATCACTTCCGTTGGGAACAGGATGACCACTAGAAGATAAAGGCCGCAACTGCTGAACACCAGCCTTAAACATTCCCCAAGCAGACCGTTGATATTGGCATAACCTTCTTTTTTGAGGGCTCCAACCGTGGCTTTGGAGAGGCCTTGTGCGATAAAAAGGGGCATGAGGAGGATGGGCATCGTAAAACCGGTGACGGCCCCATAAAGGGAACGGCTGATTTCACTGGGAAGGCCCAATCCGAAAAACAGCTGCATGACGATGATGGGCTCCAAAAATTCGGTTGCCGACATAATGACCATGACCGGGGCTTCCGGACTGGCTGCCTGGCTGGGACGTTTCAAATAGCGGATGGCCAAAGGCAAAGCCCCTGCACCTTTTTGCTTTACGAATATAATGCCCGTGCAAAGCAAGGAAGTGGCTTCGGCCAATAGATAGGCCAGCATCAATCCGGAGATGACCCAAGCAGCACCTAGGTGTCGGAAGCGGTTGATAAAATAAAGGCTGCCAATCAGGCGGATGCATTGGTAAATCAGGGAAGTAATGGCGGCTGGAGTGGTGTTGTCGAGGTTCAAAAGATACCCTTCAAATTTTTGGGATAAGGAGGTTAGCACTACCAAGGGGGCGATAAAAAGGATGGGCAGGTAAGTCCCGGGTTCGTGGAGGACGAAATGGGAGAGGGGATTTGCCAAGAGGATGAGAAACCCTGCCACAATGAGGGCAGGGCGTATTTTATGGCGGCCAAGTCCAGTGAGGGTGGTAGCGAAGGCTAACGTTGGGCGGATGAGCACGTAAACTCCGATGCCGCTTTCCCCGAGGGCCCGGATGACCAGGATAGAATTCATGACGCCAAAGAGGATATGGGCGATAAAACCGGACGTCAATAAAGTCAAAGCCCGCATTCGCATTGTCTGTTTTTTCATCGTTGTGATATAATGGATGTGTCGTTTTTTTGTAGTTGCCCGCCCTGGCGCTTGAAAGTCGGGAAAAGGTTGCACAAGAAGACCAATAAAACGTAGGCTGCCGAGATGATGCCCATGAGGATAAACATCCGAAGGGTTTCGCCTGCCTGCAGGGTCGTGGCCCTGACATAGTAACCGAATAAATAGGTGATGCCTAAAATCAGGGCCCCATTGAATGTGGATTTGAAATTCATTTTGTAGCGGACATGCTTTCTGACGTGGGCCAGTTCCCACAGGGTCAAAAGGACCTGATTGACCGATACCGCGATGATGAGACCGTAAATGTTCAAGGCCGGTATTTGCATGAGCACCAGCATCATGGCTACCTTGATAATGGACGTAATGGTGCTTGTCTTGAATGCCGTCTTAGAGCGGTCCGTTGCCTGAAGCGTCGTAGTTAGTGGGCCTTGGAAGTATAGGAGCATGAATGCCGGGGCAGCCATCACCAAGTATTGCCAGGCCATCCCTGCGTCGTTCCCATAAATGATTTTCAGGATTTCTTGGGGAAACACCATGACCATGACGGTGAACAAGCCGCATAGCAAAAAGGAAATCTGGAAACCATTGTTTAGATGGTTGGAAATCTGTTGGTAGTTGCGCTCCTCATAAGCCCGACTGATGGGCGAGGAAATAAATTGGTTCACCGCCAGGGTAATGAAGTTGGGGAGAAGCAGCAGTGCCATGGCAAGCCCGGATACCGCCGTAAACAGGTGGTGGGACTGGTCATTGGTAAAACCAATCCTAGAAAGGGCAAAGACCACGATGATCGGTTCTAAAAAGTGGCTGAAGGAACCAATCAGCCGAGAACCGGTTGCCGGGAAGGCAATCTCGGTTACATCCTGGAAGTTTTCCCGGGTCAAAGGTTCGTATTTCAACGTCGCCCCTTTGTGGTTTTTCCTCAAGTGGCTGAGGAAGGCGATTCCCAAGATAAAAATCTGGGCGATTTCCCCAACGATGGAGGCAAGCATGATGCCAGCCACCCCAAAGACAACCCCGTGGGGCAAGAAGGCGGAGACGAACCAAAAACTGGCACCAATCCGGACAATCTGCTCGACAATCTGGGAAATCCCATAGGGGGTGGCATTTTCTTCCCCTTGGAAATAGGCCCTAAGGGTCGTCGAAACCACGATGCAAAACAGGTGGGGAATAATCAATAAGAGCGGCAAATAGGCCCGCTCGTCCTGAAGGAAATAATCTGCCAAAGGCCTGGCAAAAATATAAAGGCCGATGCTAGAAATAAAAGTGGCCCCAAGGGCTAGCAAAAAACCGGCCGACAGCACTTTCTTTTGGCGCTTGATGTTCTTGCCAAGAAGTGCCGGGACAGCTATCAAAAGCCCCAGCTGGGCAAAGACGATAAGAAGCTGCAGGGTCGGGTTGATGAGGACGAAAATCCCAAGCCCCTCAAGGCCTAATAGTCTGGTGATGATGACCCGGTTGAATAGGCCCAACGCCCGGGTAATAAAGCCAGCGACCGTAAGGATCAAGGTCGCTTGCGTAACCGTCTGTTTTTTCATATTTGATACCACCCTTATCTAGGGCATGACGGGAAACCCCTCCCGTCATGCCACTGTTGAAATATTTTTTTGTTCCATTAAATTTATGAAATTTTCATCCCCTGTATGTTAGGGGGTTTTGTCAATAAAAGGTGGAGCAAGCCCGTTAGTGGAGAAGGAAAAATTGTGCCTGGAGAAGCATCATGGCGTGGGTGGGTTTCCCACAGAATGATGATTCGCAAGGTCAGTTTTTCCTTCGGAACGGCTTGCGGAACTAGATTCAAGATAAAAGGTGGAGCAAGCCCGTTATTTAAAGGAGAGATGGCCCGTGTTAAAACCCAAGTATCTTTGGAATGAATCAAAAGAAAGTTACGAACCGATTCAATCGAAGTACCATCCAAAAGTTGAAGAATTGATTTTGTCAAGAAAGCTGGCAAAGCCTGAGGGGATTGCTGACTTCATGAACATGCCCATCGACCACGACCCGTTTTTGATGGCTGACATGGAAAAGGCCGTCGAG
Organism: Turicibacter sp.; assembly: GCA_009787345.1. Taxonomy (GTDB): domain Bacteria; phylum Bacillota_I; class Bacilli_A; order MOL361; family Turicibacteraceae; genus WRGF01. Next base: position 6,159 of record WRGF01000172.1, on the reverse strand, counting down.
CGGATCCATCAGGCGGTCGACAACCAAGAACCCATCCTCATTTATGGGGATTACGACGCCGACGGGGTCACCAGCGTTGCCATCCTCATGCGCTGCCTCACGGAACTTGGCGCCCAGGTGGACTACTACATCCCCAACCGGTTTTTTGAAGGCTACGGGCCCAATGCCGATGCTTTTGAAGAGGCGGTGGGCAATGGGTTCAAGCTGGTCATTACGGTGGACTGCGGGATTTCAGGCATCGTGGAAGCCAAGGTGCTTTCAGAGCATGGGGTGGATTTGATCATCACCGACCATCACCATGCGAAAGAAGAAAAGCCCGCCGCCTATGCTATTTTGCACCCTGAGTTAGAGGAACGCTACCCATGGAGCTATTTATCGGGTTCGGGGGTTGCGTTGAAAGTAGCCCAGGCCCTCCTGGACGGCGAAGTCCCTGAAATGTACTACACCATCGCCATGCTAGGAACCATCGGGGACGTGGTCAGCCTCAGGGATGAAAATCGGTCGCTGGTGAAGCGGGGACTTTTGGAGCTTCAGGACACCGAGGTGGAGGGGCTTCGCGCCCTTATGGAAGTGGCAGGGGAAAAACTTGAGGGAGCCGATGAGGTCACCGTCGGATTTGTCATCGGCCCCCGCCTCAATGCCCCAGGGCGAATGGACGATGCCCGGGTTGCCGCCCAGCTGCTCATCACCGATGACCCGGATGAGGCCATGGAATTGGCCCGGGAAATCGAGGCCTTCAACACCCAGCGAAAAGACAGTGGCAAGGAACTGGAAACCCAGGCTTTGGCCATGGCTATGAAAAAAGACCCGAAGCAACCGGTCTTGGTATTATATGATGCCGATTGGCACGAAGGCATCTTAGGGATTGCAGCCGGGAAAATCGCCAAGCAGCTAGGCAAGGCCATCATCATGCTCACCGAGGATGAAAATGGGCTGGCTAAAGGGTCTGCCCGCTCCGTCGAGGGCTTTCATTTATTCGATATGCTGACGAAGGCCGGCGATTTGGTCGAAAAATTTGGCGGGCACGCCCTGGCAGCAGGCCTTACCGTCGCCCCAGAAAATTTACAGGATTTAGAGGATGAACTGAACCGCCAGCTTGCGGGGATTGAGGTCCATCCTACCCTTGATGTTGATTTGGAAGTCCCCCTTGAAGAAGCAGGCTTTGAACTGATTGAGCAGCTGAAAGCCCTGGCCCCATTTGGGGAAGGGAACCGGCGGCCGCTCCTTAAGCTTTCAGGGGTTGGCGCCCAGAACGTCAAGGCCATTGGCAACAAGCACCAGCACCTGAAATTCACGTTGGTTGACGGTGGGGCAACCCTCGAGGCGATTGCGTTCAACCTGGGTCATTTGGCCATTTACTTTACGGAAGGTACCCGCTTTGATGTGGTGGGGGAGCTGTCCATCAACGAATACAATGGGCGAAGGGCAGCCCAGTTCAACGTGTCCGACCTAAAGACCGATGCCTTCCAAGTGATCGACCTTCGCAACAAGCAGCTTTTTGAGGCCCATAAATCCAGCTTTCAAACAGCCGACAAATATTCCACGTTCCAAGGAATAGATAGGGAAGCATCAACCCAAGAAATGGTCATCGACGAACTTCCCGCCTCCTTAGAAGAATTAAAATCCAAGGTGGAGGGGGCCAATGCCAAAAACGTCATCTTGTTCCCTTATGCCGCTGTGACCTTTGCCAGCCGTGAAAAGTTCGTCAAATTCTTCAGCATCCTCAAAAAACACCCGGAATTTGGGTTGACGGAACAGACTTATAACTTCTTCTTGCGGCACGAAATGTCGAAAAATGAAGTAAATTTCATTTTAAGGGTGTTTTTTGAAAACGAAATTGTTATAATTAAGGATAGGGTTGTCACGCTAAAGCCAGAAGCAGCCAAGCGGCCGTTGACGGACTCGGCCACTTACCGAAGCCAAGAGGCTAAGTCTAAGATGTACGAATTTTTCGAGCTGCGGACGGACCAGGACTTGAAAGAACTTTTGATGTCAATCTAGTTCCACAAGCCGCTACAGGCTGAAAAGTGACCTTCCATGAAAGCACATCTGGGAAACCCACCCAGTTGTCCTTCCATTCCAGACACACCTTTCAGCCTTACGCAAGCGGGCTTGTTCCACTTTTTATGAGGAGGTTTCACCGTGAATTTAAAAGAATATATTGCCAATGTCCCCGACTTTCCGAAGCCGGGAATCCAGTTTAAGGATATTACACCACTCATGGCCCATGGGCCGGCATTTCGTTATGCGACGGAGCAGATGACAGAGTTTGCCCGCAAGCACCATGCGGAACTGATCGTAGGGCCTGAAGCACGCGGGTTTATTTTTGGGTGCCCGGTTGCGGCAGAGATGGGCATCGGTTTTGCCCCGGTAAGAAAGCCCGGGAAACTCCCGAGGGAAACGGTTGATTTCAATTACGACCTGGAGTATGGATCCAACACATTGAGCATGCACAGCGATGCCATCTCCCAGGGGCAGCGGGTCATTATCGTGGACGATTTGCTGGCAACAGGCGGTACGGTCGAGGCGACCGTCAAGTTGATTGAACAATTGGGCGGCGAAGTCGTCGGCTGTGCTTTCCTCATTGAATTAGAGGAACTAAATGGCCGAAAGGCGCTTGGGGACTACAATGTCATGTCCTTGATGCAGTACTAAATAGTTTCTCAGGAGCCATAGTGATGTGGCTCTTTTTATTATATGTGGGCATGGCGACGATTTTAGTTGCAAAGGGATGTCATAATGTGATAAAATTTTTGAAAGTATGTCTTTTTGATGTTTCAAAAAAATCGATCGAATTTACTTTTTGATGAAATTTATGGGGGTATCTGCCCTATACTAACTACCACTGAGAGGGGAGCCTTTTATGTACCAGATTAACGGGTTTGAAATTACCATCGAGCATGTTTTGAAACAGGTCAGGACTTACATTAAGAACCCCGAAAGCATTTCCGTCATTGAACGGGCTTTTGAGCTTGCCTATAACCAGCATAAAACCCAGTTTAGGAAATCCGGCGAACCTTACATTATCCACCCCATTGAAGTGGCGCATCTTTTATCCCTATGGCAAACGGGGCCTAAAACCATTGCCGCCGGATTTATGCATGACATCGTGGAAGACACAGATATTACCAAGGAAGAGTTGGAAGCATTATTTGACCCGGAAATCGCCTTTATTGTGGATGGGGTTACAAAACTGACCCAGCTTCAGTACGTTTCCAAGGAAAAGCAACAGGCTGCCACTCATCAAAAAATGCTTTTGGCGATGTCCCAAGACATCCGGGTTATCCTCGTCAAGCTTGCGGATCGCCTCCACAACATCCGCACCCTTAAATTCCTGCCTCCGGAAAAACGGATGGCGATAGCCCATGAAACTATGGAAATTTATGTGCCCATTGCCCACCGCTTGGGGATGTACCGTGTCAAAGCAGAACTTGAGGACACGTCCCTGCGATTTTTAAAGCCTGAGGACTTTTATAAGATTGCCCAGCTCATCAAGCAAAAAAAGCATGAGCGGGAACAGCAGCTCCAGCAAATGGAAGATAAAATCATCGCTGCCCTTAGTGGGCTTGATATCCAGTTTTCCATTAAGGGGCGCATCAAAAACATTTATTCCGTTTACAAGAAAATGCAGACCCGGGACAAGGAGTTTGACGATATTTATGATTTGCTGGCGTTAAGGCTGATTGTGGATTCCATCCCTGAATGCTATTCTGCTTTAGGTATTATCCATGCCCAGTTTACGCCTATTCCCAACCGGTTCAAGGATTACATTGCGGTCCCTAAGCCTAATATGTACCAGTCCTTGCACACGGCGGTCATTGGGCCGGATGGGCAGATTTATGAAATACAGATCCGCACGAAGGAAATGGATGCCATTGCAGAACATGGGATTGCTGCCCACTGGGCCTATAAGGAAAACCGCACGTTGACCACATCCCAGGAACAGCGCCAAATCCAGGACAAGCTGAAATGGTACGAGATGCTCGTGACTTACAACGAGGAAGTCCAGGATGCTGAAAACCTGATGTCTCTAGTAAAAGATGACATTTTCAATGCCAATGTCTATGTGTTTACGCCTAAAGGCGATGTTTATGACCTACCGCCGGGTTCGACGCCGATTGACTTTGCTTACCGCATCCACACGGATTTGGGGCATAAGACGACAGGGGCTTTGGTCAATGGGAAAATCGTTCCCTTAAACTCGGAGTTAAAAACCGGGGACATTGTGGAAATCAAGTCCTCAAGGAACTCCTATGGGCCAAGCGAGGATTGGATGAACATCGTCAAGACTTCTCAGGCCCGCCATAAAATCCGGCAGTTCTTCAACCGCATCAAACGCCAGGAAAATATTTTAAAAGGCGAGGATATACTTATCAAGGAGCTGGCCGTCCGCGATTTGAACATCCATGACATCGATAAGAAAAAGCTATTTAAATCACAGAAAAAAGCGGTCATCGAGTCGATGGATGAGTTATTCCATGAAATCGGCCGTGGGAACCTTCAGGCCTACACCTTAGTGGATAAATACTTGGGCATCGAAAAAGTGATTGATGAAAATGAATTGTTGCATCAAATCAACGAAGCGTCCAAGAATAAAGAAAAACACCGTAAAAAGGCCCGCAACAGGTTTGGCATCATCGTTGATGGCATCGACAACGTGGACTTGAAGATTGCCAAGTGCTGCCACCCGGTGCCAGGCGACCCGATTATCGGTTATATTACGAAAGGCAGCGGGATTTCCATCCATCACGAAGAATGCCGCAACATGCAAAACGCAGACCGCTTTGTGACAGTGGAGTGGGACGATAACCATTCCAACCCGTTCTCAGCCAAAATTAAAATTACCTGTACCAACCGCAAAAACCTATTGAGCGACATCGTGATGAAATTATCGGCCCTCAACGTGGAGATTTCGGAGCTGAATGCCATCCAGCAAAAGGAAATTGTCCTCTTGGATGTTTCCATTATCGTCAAGAATACCCAGCAGCTCACCAGTATCGTCAATTCCATCAAAGGGGTCAAAGACGTCTACAGCGTGGAGCGCATCATCCAATAAAAGAAGGTGTGCCTGTGATGGGCGCACCTTTTACTTAAAAAATTAGGAGGAATAGCATGAAAATAGTGGTCCAGCGGGCAAAAAATGCCCAGGTCAGAGTCAATGATGAAACCGTCGGGCAAATTTCACACGGATTAATGCTACTCGTGGGCATTACCCATAACGATACCTTGAAGGATTTGGAATACGGTGCCAAGAAAGTGGCTAACCTCCGTATTTTTGAGGATGCTGACGGTAAGATGAACCTGTCCGTCAAGGACGTGGGCGGTCATATATTGTCCATTTCCCAGTTCACCTTGTATGGGGAAACGAAAAAAGGGAACCGGCCAAGTTTCATCGAAGCCGCCCGGCCGGAAACAGCAAAGGGATTATACGACCAGTTCAATGAAATTTTGCGAGAGGTTCATGGCCTGAAGGTTGAAACAGGGGTTTTTGGTGCCATGATGGACGTGCGGTTTACGAATGATGGCCCGGTCACCTTGTTAGTGGAATCATAAGGCAGCTAAATGAAAAATGCCCCCGATAAAGGAAGCAAAACCGTTGGAAAACCAGTTGGTTTAACTTTTTTTAGGGGGCTTTTTAGCATTCACGCCGCGATAGTCTTTTAGGTCTAAATCTTCCCAAAAATAATCGGGTTCTTCTTTGTCCCCTTGTTCGTTATAGTAGGTTTCCAGTGCCGCGTCCAAGTCGTCAACCAGCGTGCCAGATCCTGCACTTGTCAGCGTGGGTGCCGCCTTGGAACTTTCCCTGCACTTGAATTTGATAATGGTTCCCATGTAATTTTAAAGTTCCTTTCCAATCTGTAATTCCCCGTCCTTGTTAGGATATGCCAAAAGGTGGCCAGGGGATGGGGGAAAAACCTGTTAACTGGGGAATTTTATGTTAGTGTCAAGTTTTTGGGAAGGCCCGTTAAGGATGGCGAATTCATAACGCAATCCTTTTTTGTTGGAAATCGAAATATGACTGAGTGATAATAGCTGTATTGTGCTCCGCTCCTTTAGCCATCTTAAAAGCACTGGATGAATGAACCGTCCAGTGCTTTTTCTATTTCCCCTCCTATAATGTGAAACGTCCTTTTTTATTGTGTTCGTCCCACACGAATC
>WRGF01000171.1 GCA_009787345.1 Turicibacter sp. | reverse complement strand
TTTATTCAAACCGTAGATAGTAATGTATATGCCGAAAAATAAAAATTATTAATTTTACAAAGGCAAAGGGCAAGAAAATATAAATTCAGTTGCCCGGTACTTAACAATTTTGCCCAGATTCCCAAGAATTTGGCGGAAACTCCCTCAAGGGATGGGAAATGTGTTATAATAGATAGCAAAACGACGATTTCAAAAACATGAGGAGTGAGAGGATGAGGATTCTTGTTTCTGGGGGCGGCACAGGTGGCCACATATACCCGGCATTGTCATTGGTTAAAGCACTACAGGAGAGGGACCCAGGCGTCGAAGTCCTTTATATCGGGACCAAGCTCGGGCTCGAGAATAAAATCGTGGCCGAACAAGGATTGGATTTTTTGCCCCTCGATGTCCAGGGGATCCGGCGTTCGTTGAGCCTGTCCAACTTAGTGACCGCCTACAAATACCTGACAGCGACGTCCAAAGCTAAAAACATCATCAAAAAATTCCAGCCGGATATTGTCGTAGGGACTGGGGGGTATGTCTGCGCACCGGTTGTGAGGGCGGCTGCAGGGCTTGAAATCCCGACCATTATCCACGAGCAAAACAGCCTGCCAGGCATCACCAATAAGTTCCTAGCGAAAAAGGTATCTAAAATTGCCATTTGCTTTGAAGAAGCCCGCAACCATTTTCCGGGGCTATCTGATAAGATTGTGCTGACAGGCAATCCCCGGGCATCGGAAGTGGCTTTGACGAAGCTGCGGCCGAAATCGGCCCTCGGGCTCAATCCTTATAAAAAAACGGTGCTGATCAGTGGGGGCTCACGGGGCGCCGAGCCCATCAACGAAGCCTTTATCGAAAAAATACGGGACTATGAGGCAGCGCCTTATGAAGTGCTCTTCGTGACGGGGGAAAAGCATTACGAAGATATTTTATCGAGGATTCCAGGCCATGAAGCGCTGAAAAATGTCCAAATCAGGCCATTCATCGCCAACATGCCGCAATATTTGGTAGCGACTGATTTATACGTTGGCCGTTCGGGGGCCACTTTCTTGTCGGAAGTGACCGCCCTTGGCGTGCCAAGCATTTTGATCCCCTCCCCTTGGGTTACTGAAAACCATCAGGAATTCAATGCCAGGAGCATTACCGACCATGGGGGTGGGACGCTGGTCCTTGAGGCCGAATTGACCGGAGATAGCCTTTTAAGGGAAATCAATAAGGTGATGGAAGATCATTCGCTTCATGCCAGCATGAAGCGAATGACGAAAAAATTAGGGATTCCGGATGCCTCAGGCCGTTTGCTTGCTGTGGTGGATGGATTGCTTGAAAAAGGGTAGGTGCAGACAGTGCTTGAACGTTTTATAGAAGAGTTTACAAAAGGGCAGCTAGGGACCTCGCTTTTGGAGGAGCCTTTGTCAAAACATACGACATTCAGGGTGGGCGGGCCCGCAGCGGTCATGGTCATCCCTTCATCAGCCGAATCGCTGGTCAAGGCCATGAACTTGATAACGGCTTGCGGTGTCCCCTATAAGACCATCGGGAGAGGGTCAAACCTATTGCCATCGGATAAAAGGTTCGAAGGTGTCGTCGTGAAATGCGACAAAGGGATGGACCATGTCAGCAGGGATGGGAACATCCTCACCGTTGGCAGTGGGGCTTCCACTATTTTGCTTGCCAAACAGGCAGCGAAGATGGGGTTGTCGGGACTTGAATTCGTTTCTGGCATCCCAGGGACCATCGGCGGCGCCATCTACATGAATGCAGGTGCCTATAAGATGGAAATGAAAGACATTCTAAAGCGGGTCCGCATCATCGATGCACAGGGCGAGCTTCGGTGGCTCGATAACGAAGAGCTGGGATTTTCGTACCGCACCTCCATCCTCCAAGTCCATAGGGACTGGGTCATCGTAGAAGCCGAACTCGCCCTTGTACCGGCTGATGGGGATGAAATCATGGAACTGATGGATTCAAGGCGCAAACGGCGAAAAGAAAGCCAGCCCCTCGATATGCCATCGGCAGGGAGCACCTTCCGAAATCCGTTGCCCCATGCTTCTTGGAAGCTGGTAGAAGATGCCGGCCTGCGGGGCTACCGCATCGGGGGAGCCCAGGTTTCAGAAAAACACTGCAACTTTATCGTCAATGTTGGCGGAGCGACTGCCACTGACATTTGGGAATTGATCCAACATGTCCAAAAAGTGGTCAAAGAAACCTATGGCATTGATTTACATCCTGAAGTGGAAATGTTTAACTGGTAGGTGGAAGAATTGAACGAGAAAAAAATCGTGGCTTTTCGGCAAAAGCCTCAGGAAAAAATAGCGTTTAAACCACTAAAAAAGAAGCCGAAAGACTTCTTTTTTAGTTTGCTGATAGGCGTGTCGGTATTGGCGGTTTTTTATTTTGCCACGCCTATTTCCCGGCTCCAGGTGATTTATTTCGAGGGTGGGGGGCTGTTGACCCGTTCAGAAGTAGTGGCTCTTAGCGGCCTTAGGGAAAATGCCTTTATTCCCAGCCTGCGTTATAGGGCGGTCGAGGCTGATTTATCCAAGCATCCTTTGGTGGAATCCGCACAGGTTTCCTTAAGGGGCATCAACCGGCTGTCCATTGCCATCAAGGAAAAAGACGTCATCGCCTGCGCAAGGATTGGCGAAGCGCTCCATTATGTCCTTGAAACAGGGGCTACCTTGCCAAACCAGGGCGGGACGTTGCCCATTTGCCGGGGGGTGGTCATTTACGGCCTTACGGAAGAAGCCCTGTCAGAAAATGTGCTTGCGCTTTTTACCGCTGCCATGGCGGAGCTTGATCCCCTCTTTGTCAGCTTGATAAATCATGTGGACTATGCCCCAAAGTGGGGGAACCCACACCGGTTTACCTTGTCCATGCGTGATGGGTTTACAGTCAATGTGACCAGCCACACCATGCTTGAAAATCTTAGCCGTTATCAGACCTGGGTGAATTCCCTTGAAAGCGGCGTGCGGGGTACCTTTAATTTTGACGTCGGCCGTTTTTTTCAGCCATTTGACGATGCATCAGAGGAATTGCAGCCTGAAACGACACTTGATGCAGTTGGCGAAACCACCAATTTCCCGGTTGGGGCAATGGGGCAAGAAGATGGATATTATGTGGAAATCTCGGGGCAGGATTTAGAATAATAAGGGAATTTGGCGATAATAGTCGAAATGCAGGAGCTAGTTGTGTTAATGTTGCCTAAACTTAGTATGAACACGGTATATTTTACATAAAGGACTTTTCAGAAGCCCGAAAATATAGTAAAATTAAGGGGATTAATAGGAAAAAATCCTAAAGGCTGGTGGAGTGATTCGAGGTGAACAATAAAATTTACGCAAGTTTAGAAATTGGGAGTTCAGAAGCCAGAATTTTGGTATGCCATATAAGAGAAAACCGGGTTTATGTTTTATCCAGGCAATCCGTGGAAACGGAAGGGTTTGAAAGTGGGCAAGTCGGGGATGCAAATGCCCTGGTCCAAAAACTGAAAGCCCTGAAGGTCCATGTGGAAGCCGATTTGAACCAGGCGCTGCAATCGGTGACCTTATCCATCCCATCGGTGGATGTCACGATGGAGAATCTGTCAGTGTCCCAGGAACTGGAAACAGATGAAAGCATTGACCCAAAACAGGTCAAAAAGCTGTTTAGGGAAGCGATGAATAAGCCGGCACCGGCAGAAATGATTAGCGTCAATTTGCTTCCTAGGGGATTCATCATTGATGGGGAGCGCGCATTCATTGATCCAGCTGGGCAAAAAGGCCAGCTGGTCCAAATGGATGCCCAACGGGCCATCGCTCCAGCGGCACTGGTTTATGAGCTTATCAGTGCTGTTGAACTAGCCGGTTTTAGGGTCAGGGATATATTAGTTGGAAGCACTGCGGAAGCTCTTCATTCATTGAGTTATTCCAAGTCGGGAGCCAATGTGTGCCACGTAAACATCGGCAAGACGACAACGACGATTACTTTGGCCCATAACGGCAAAATTCATTCAACCAAGGCATTGTCCATTGGCGGCATGGATGCTGACTTGGGCCTTCAAAAAACGTTGGATATAGATACTGTGACGGCCAAAACGCTCAAACACCATTTTGGGAGCCTTGCCGGTTCTCTAAACCCACATGAATTCATCCATGTGGCCGAAACTCAAAACGGATTTTCAAGCATTACCCGCGGGATGGTGGAAAATGTCCTGCGTGCCCGCTATGAAATGATTTTAAAAGTCGTCAAGCAGTATTTGTATGAAAATGCAATCCGGACGGACCTGCTGGAATACATTTTTAGCGGTGGCGCTTCGGAGATTGAAGGCCTTGCAGGGTTTGCCCAAGAGTTTTTCGGGGCAGGGGTCGCAGTCCAGCGCCCGGGGATGCTTGGCATCCGGAGCAGCAAATACGCTCAGTTAGCAGGGCTGGCGGTATTTTCCCATGAACTTGGGCTTATTACCGGGCAAAATCATGACATCATTGATTTTACCCAGTACACCACCGCAAAAGGCAATCAGTTAAAAGAAGGCAGCCCCCAAGTGGCAAACCCAGTACAAGGGTCTTCCTTCATGGACCGGAAAATGGAAAACAGCGGGGTTTTAGTACGCCTTTTCGATATGATATTTGATGAAAAAGAGGCGCAGTGACAAAAGCTGCAAGGAAGAGAAAAATAAGGAGGTAATTGGGATGGAAGGTTTCGGATTTGGAAATGAATTTACATATGCACCCAAAATTATTGTAGTTGGGGTCGGAGGCGGCGGTTCAAACGCAGTCAACCGGATGATCGAAAATGATGTGCAGGGGGTTGAATTCGTAGTTGTCAACACGGATGCACAAGCGCTTAACCTTGCCATTGCCGATCACAAATTCCAGATTGGTCGTGATTTGACACGCGGCCTTGGGGCTGGTGGAAACCCGGAAGTTGGGAAGCATGCCGCTGAGGAAAACCTGAGCGAAATCAAGGAACTTGTCAAAGGTGCTGACATGGTATTCATCACTTGCGGCATGGGTGGGGGAACCGGGACTGGCGCAGCACCGGTCATCGCGAAAGTCGCTAAGGAAAGCGGTGCCCTAACAGTAGGGATCATTACCCGCCCGTTTACTTTTGAAGGAAAGCGCCGTACGGACTTTGCCCTTCGCGGGATTGCTGAATTAAAAACCAACGTGGATACGCTGATTTCCGTTCCCAACGACCGCCTGCTTCAAATTGTTGACCGAACGACGCCGATGCTTGAGGCATTCCGTGAAGCGGACAACATCCTGCGCCAGGGGGTTCAGGGGATTTCTGAAATCATTGCGGTCCCAGGGCTTATCAACCTGGACTTTGCTGACGTGAAGACAGTCATGCACAGTAAAGGATCTGCCATCATGGGGATTGGCCTTGGGGCTGGTGAAAACCGTGCGGTAGATGCTGCTAAAAAGGCAATCGCTTCCCCGCTTCTTGAAAATGACATCGATGGGGCAACAGATGCCATCATCAACATCTCCGGTGGGACGGACCTCACCTTATTTGAAGTGGATGAAGCCCTTCGCGCCATCCGTGACGCATCCACCACTGAAATCAATATCATTTACGGTGCGACCATCAATCCGGACCTAGGCGACGAGTTAATCGTAACCGTCATCGCAACAGGGTTTGATGAAACCAACGCAACTGCCAAACCGGTAGAAATGCTGTTGACAGAAAAGCACACCTCTAAATTGGAAGATGCAAACATAGTTGAAGCACTCCAATCGGTTGAAATGTCATTAACAGAAGAAGTGAAGGAAGAAACAGTGTCCAAGCCAGCTGGCAAGAAACCATTTGGCGGCGATAACGTGGACATGATCCCGAACTGGCTGATGAACCGTTATAAATAATATTGGCAATGGGAGGTCCCTCAACGGGGGCCTTCCATTTTTTATTTTGCCCGGCCTTTTCATGAAATGACAGAATTTACACTCATTTTAGGTTATAATTATGAGGTATGGGAAATTGGGAGCGCGGCGAGCTTTCCATTAAGGGGATGGCGGCTTGTTTAAATCTTTAAAGGAGGTGGGGGGATGTTTCTTGACCTACTGTTTATCCAGGACCTGTTTTTTGACTACCTTATCCTAAGCGCCGTGGGCATGCTGATTGGGAGACGGGCCACCAACTTGAGGCTGGTCCCAGTGCTTTTATCTGCCTTTTTTCTTAGCGTTGCCTTTTATTTATTTTTGCCCCCGGCCCTTTGGCTGGTACCGCTTTTGCTTATTTGGGTGGCATTTGGCCCTATGACCAGGAAGCTATATACGAAATCCGCCATTTATTTTTATGGCATCAGCATGTTCTTGTCCGGGGTTGCCCACACGATGCTGTCGTTTGTGCGCTTTGACATAGGTATCATCCCCTACCTGCTGTCGGCTATGGGGATTTCCTTTATCCTCACCCTGGCCTACGTCATCAAGAACCGCTGGCTCATGGATTCCCAGACGATCAGCCAATTCACCTACGATGTCCAGCTATTTTGCGGCACAACGGAAATCAAAGGGGTTGGATACGTAGATACAGGGAACCACTTAGTGGACGAGGCGACTGCCCACCCGGTCATGATGATCCCCAAAACTTTTTTGCCCCAGCACCCGGTGGCCGACTTCTTGGACCGCCAGCAGATCAAGCGCTGGGAAACGACCTATTCCGTTATCAACGACGACACCCAGTCCTTGCTGGTGTTCAAGCCGACCCTTTTGATGATCAACGGGGAGGTGGTCCGCGACGTGGTGGTGGGCATTGTGGAAAACGGCTTTGTGGACTATGATTTCTTGCTGCAGCCAGCCATGGTGAGGCAATACGGATAAATGCTAAAAATGAATCACTTAATGTGAAATGACTTAGGGGGAAAATGGATGCAAAGCCTATTGGGATTTTTAATGAAATGGTTTGACAAGCTGTTCAAGAAAAAGAAATACGTGAATTATATCCGGGGGAATGAAACCTTGCCGGAACCCCTCTCCAAAGAGGATGAGCTGTCCATATTGAACCGTTTCCAGGGAGGGGATGCCTTAGCACGCCAAACGCTGATTGAGCACAATCTGCGTTTGGTAGTCTACATCGCCAAAAAATTTGAAAGCTCCGGCATCAACCTGGAGGATCTCATCAGCATAGGGACCCTGGGGCTCATCAAAGGGGTGCAGACCTTCAAGCTGGACCGAAACATCAAGCTGGCGACCTATGCTTCCCGCTGCATTGAAAATGAGATTTTGATGCACCTTCGGAAAACGAACCGGATCCGCAACGAAGTGAGCCTTGACGAGCCGCTGAACGTGGACTGGGATGGGAACGAACTGCTGTTGTCCGACATTTTAGGGACGGAGGAAAATGAGGTCTATAAAGACATCGAAGAAGACGTCGAGCGCCAAATGGTATATGATGCCATCAACCGGTTGAAGCGCCGGGAAAGGGAAATCATGTACATGCGCTTTGGCCTGACTGGGGAAGAACCCCTGACTCAAAAAGAAGTGGCTGAAAAACTTGACATTTCCCAGTCTTACATATCCCGCCTGGAAAAGAAAATCATCGACAAAATTAGACGGGAAGTGCTAAAAACTAGGTAAAATTTTGGTAATTGATGTATGTTTTGGCATGATGTTGCGCATAATTTAATTATGAAATTGTGACGCAACAGGAGGGCTAATCATGTCCAAGCATAAAGTAGATATTGTCGGGGTCGACACAGCCAAGCTGGAAGTCCTGACCAATCCAGAAATGGTGGAGCTGTTTAAAAAATTTCAAAGCGGCAACCACGAAGCCCGGGAAATTTTAATCAAAGGCAATCTGAGGCTGGTCCTCAGCATCATAAAAAAATTCAACCATCGGGGCGAGAACCTGGACGATTTGTTCCAAGTCGGCTGCTTGGGGCTCATGAAGGCCATCGACCATTTTGATTTGAGCCACGAGGTCCGCTTTTCCACCTATGCGGTGCCCATGATTATCGGCGAAATCAGGCGCTACCTGCGGGACAATAATTCCCTACGGGTTTCCAGGTCCCTTCGCGACACAGCCTATAAGGTGCTTCAGGTAAAGGACCAGCTGTCCATTGAACTCCAGCGCGACCCGACAAACGAGGAAATCGCCGCTGTCATCGGGGTGGAGCCCGTTGACGTCGTCTTGTCCGTGGAAGCTATTTCCGACCCGGTTTCCATCTTCTCGCCCATTTACAGCGATGGGGGCGATACCATCCACCTCATTGACCAAATCCGCGATGAAAGCATCACCGATGAAAAGTGGAGCATGAAGCTCATGTTGGAAGAGGGCTTCAAATGCCTCGGTTTTAGGGAAAAGCAAATCATCCATGACCGCTATTTCATGGGCAAGACACAAATGGAAATCGCTGCTGAAATTGGTATTTCCCAAGCACAGGTTTCCCGCCTAGAAAAAAATGCCCTCCAACTGATGGAAGAACTCATGAAATCATAACCAACCGCCGCCACTCGATGTTTCGTGGCGGCTTTTTCATGCCGGGGTTACTTCGTGAAAAGGTCTATTTACCATGATGTTGACATAGAATAAAGTAAGGCTATTTTTAGGCAATTATCAAAGGGGGTCACAGGTCATGAATCAATCGGTCATGTTATTAAGCGAAATAGAGGAAAAAGACGTCATCAACATGGTGACAGGGGAGCGCATCGGGTTTGTCGCCAGCCTGCAAATCGATGTCAACTCTGGGCAAATCCGGGCAGTCACCGTCCAGCCCACCTCAAAAATGCTCAACTTCTTTTCAAGGGAAGAAGACTCGGTTTATATCCCTTGGGACAAAATCGTCAAGATTGGCGAGGACGTCATCATCGTCAATGTCCAAGAACGCATCGGCAGCTACGTCTGATGACAAAAACCTGTTGCAAAATCCGCAGCAGGTTTTTTTCGTTTTCAATGTCAGGATGCAAATATCATTTTATATCGGTGTTTTTTTGCCGAAATAAACCACTTAAATGTGTGAAAATGTCAAAAGGTTGCCTAAAAAAAATTATCCATTCGGCGGGATTTATGATATAATTTAAAGTATCTGAATGTGGATAAATAAGTGGATAACAAAACAATCGGCGGCCCGAAAGCGCCACCCAAGGACATGGGGAAGGCGTGGGTCCAAGATGACGGGGGAAGTGGACAAAATGGATATAGCCAATAAGGTGCGGCAGGTGCTTGGCAAAATCAATGGCCGGGCGAAAGTCGTGGCGGCATCCAAATACGTGGATGCTGCTGAAATCACTGAGCTGGCAGCAAATGGCATTATGGCAATGGGTGAAAACCGGGTAGATGCCCTGTTGGGCAAAAAAGGCCGCGTCCCTGTTGGCGTGGAGTGGCATTTCATCGGTTCCCTGCAAAGCCGCAAGGTTAAAGAGGCCATCAATGAAATCAGCTGCCTACACTCCCTGGACCGCCTAAGCCTTGCTAAAGAAATTGAAAAGCACCGCCAAGAGCCCCTGGATTGCCTGGTCCAGGTCAATGTTTCCGGGGAAGCCAGCAAACAGGGGATAACCCCTGAGGAGCTGCCTGGTTTTTTAAGCGCCCTTGCCGGCTATCCAAAAATCCGGGTGACGGGGCTGATGACCATGGCGCCAAATACTGACGACAAAGAAGCTGTCCGTGCTTGCTTTGCAGGCCTTAGGAAACTTCGGGACGTGGCTAATGCCCAAGGCTTCAGCCAACTTAAGGAACTTTCCATGGGGATGAGCAATGACTACCTGATAGCCATTGAAGAAGGGGCGACCATCGTGCGCCTCGGTTCGGTGCTATTTGAAGATTGAGATGAAAAAGGAGAATAAAAATGAGCTTAAAAGACAAATTTAAATCACTGGTGGGCATGGATTTCGATGAAGAGGAAGAATACGAGCAGTTTGAACTGGAAGAAGACTTTGAAGAACCGGTTATTGAACCCATCGTGGCAAAGCCCATCGAGCCAAAACCGGTCCTTCGTTCCATTCCCAACCCGCAGCCAGCCGCTGCACCTGTAAAACCAACTAAAGACATGGGGAACTTCACGACAGTGTCTTCCCAGCAGAAAGGGGCTGCAACGCCAATGCCAACTCAACAAGAAACAAGCTTGCAATTAGACATGATGCAAATGAACAAAGTCATTATCCGCGAACCTAACGAATACTCCGATGCCCAGGGGATTGCCGATTGCCTAAAAGACAACTTCCCGGTGTTCATCAACTTGCAGCGCCTTGAAAAAGCCCAGGCAAAGCGCGTGGTGGACTTCTTGTCAGGGACGATTTATGCCATTGATGGCGACATCAAGCGCGTAGGGACCAACTTGTTCCTTTGCACCCCAAGGACCGTTGAAACCGAAGGCCAGGTAAGCCTTCAGGAACTTCAACTGGATGCGGTGGAGTAAGCTATGATGATTTTCACCATCGTTTTTTACCTATTCAGGGTTTTAAGCTGGTACCGCTACCTCATGATCATCTGGGTATTTTCCAGCTGGTTGCCATCGGTGCGAGACATCGGCATCATCCGCTTCATTGGCCGCATGGTCGAGCCGTTCTTCAATATTTTCCGCCGCCTCATCCCTAGCTTTGGCGGGATGGATTTAAGCCCCATCATCGCCTTTTTAATGTATGACTGGGGACTGAGGAGCCTGGCCCAAATCATCACCATGCTCCTTCAAAGGTTCTTATGAGCCGCGCCAGCGACAAGGAATTCTCAATCAAGGCCAACGACTGGCTGACGGTTGCCCATTACCGGGGGATTTCCAAGCTTACCCCATTTTTAACCCCTCAGGAGGTCCAGCAGCTTTCGGCCCTTGCCAAAAACTTCGATGGGCTCGCCTTGGATTTTGAGGGCGGCTTCTTAGGGGCCGAAAGATGCCGGTGCTTGATCATGCCTATATTTGAAACGTCCAGCAGGGAGGATTTTTCCATTGCTGGATTTACCATTGGGTACCCCAAAAAGTTTTCGGAAATCGGGCATCGCCAAATCCTCGGTTCTTTGATGGGCCTTCAAATCGACCGGTCTCGGATTGGCGACATCGTCGTGGACGCCTCGGGGGATGCCTACTTTGCGGCTACCGCTGAAATGGCCCCTTACCTGATGGAACATTTCACCTCTGTGGGCAGCGTTCCCATCAAGTTGAAGCCGGTCGATCTTTTTAGCATCCAACACGAAAAAAAAACAGAGGACTTTGAAATCATGGTCGCCTCCCTGCGCCTGGACGTCATCGTTGCGTCACTCCTGAAATGTTCCCGCTCCGATGCCTCGGATTGCCTGAAGGAAGGGCGGGTCCAGGTGAACCACAAACAGGAACTGAACCATTCCCGGATGTGCAGCCCCGGCGACTTATTGTCCATCAGGGGTTATGGTCGGTGCCGGATACTAGAAGAAGTGCGGCTGACGAAACACAAAAAAACCGTGCTTCTCATGGGGAAGTCCGTTTAAGGAGGGGTGCGATGACACCGGCAGATTTGCTCAAAATGAAGATGGAATCCAACTGGGAGAAATTTTCCCAAGAGGAGCTGTTTCGGGTGTTTTGCCTGTTGGTGGACCAAATCGAGGCCCTCGAGCAGCAAAACAAAGCCATGAAAAAAGACATCAAGCTGGAAATGATGCTGTTTTTGGAAAGCAAGCTTGGCGCATAAAAATTGGCAGCCCCCTCCAAAGTGTAGGTTTGGAGGGGGCTGCTGTATATATCCCAGCTTAGTTGCCATAATAGATTTGCCTGAAAAAAACGAAAAAGCTTGCAATTGGAGGGCAGTTTCATATAAAATAGGAGAAGTAAAGCAATATGGCTAGGAAGGGAACCTGCTGCCTTAACCCCTTATTCAAAGCGAGCCGAAGATGGTGCAAGTCGGCAATAACGTTAAAGCAGAATCATCCACGAGCCATCATGGGAATAAAACCGTGACGTATGCCATGCGATAAATGGCTTGAGGCAGGCCCTTGCTTTTTTGGCTTGCAAATTAAGGTGGTACCACGAGTCTTTCGTCCTTAGCGAAAGGCTCTTTTTTTATGAAAAATATAAGCCCATAAGTCCTATGTGGACTTGCGGGCCAGATGTTAAGGAGTGGATTTGATGGAACTGAAAGACACATTGCTCATGCCAAAGACGGATTTCCCTATGCGTGGGAACTTGCCTAACCGGGAGCCACAGGTGCAGTCGGTTTGGTACGAACGCAATTTATACAGCAAAGTTTGGGATAAAAACAAGGATAAGGTGCCTTTTGTCCTTCATGACGGGCCGCCTTATGCCAACGGCGACATCCACATGGGCCATGCCCTGAACAAAATCTTAAAGGACATCATTGTCCGCTATAAAAACATGGATGGTTTTTATGCGCCCTACATCCCAGGATGGGATACCCACGGCCTTCCTATCGAGCAGGCCTTGACGACGAAGAAAAAAGTCAACCGCAAGGAAAAAACCATTGCCGAGTTCCGCGAGCTTTGCAAAGAATACGCTTTGGAGCAAGTTGCCGGGCAAAAAGAGCAGTTCAAGCGCTTAGGTGTCCTTGGTGATTGGGAGAACCCATACATCACGTTGATGCCAGAGTATGAAGCCCAGCAAATCCAGGTGTTTGGGAAAATGGTCCAAGAAGGGCTTATCTATAAAGGGTTGAAGCCGATTTATTGGTCCCCATCATCCGAAACGGCCCTAGCGGAAGCGGAAATCGAATACCATGACAAAAAGTCGCCATCCATTTACGTCGCGTTCCAAGTAGCGGATGGAAAAAGCATCCTGTCCGGGGATGAGGAATTTGTCATTTGGACGACGACCCCTTGGACCTTGCCAGGAAATTTGGCGATTTCATTGAATGCCGAGCTTGATTATGCGACGGTGAAAGTAGGGGAGCGCAAGTTCATCATCGCAACGGAAATGATCCCGGCGGTGTCGGCTGCCCTTGGCTGGAAATCCCATGAGGTGCTGGCGACCCGCAAAGGGGCCGAGTTTGAGTATATGACGGCGAAGCACCCGCTTTATGACCGGACTTCCCTGATTATTTTAGGCGACCATGTAACCCTGGATGCGGGTACCGGCCTTGTCCATACGGCACCAGGGCATGGTGAGGATGACTTTAACGTGGGCCGCGCTTATGGGCTTGACGTCCTTTGCCCGGTTGACCACCGTGGGTATCTGACTGACGAGGCTGGGGAATTTGCTGGCCTTTATTATGAGGATGCCAATAAGGTCATCGGGAAGAAACTTGAAGAATCAGGGGCCCTTCTTGGGCTGAAGTTCATCACCCACTCCTACCCCCATGACTGGCGGACGAAAAAGCCGATTATTTTCCGTGCCACTGAGCAGTGGTTTGCTTCCATCGAGGGGCTGAAGGAGCGGATGCTTGAAGAAATCCAGTCTGTCAACTGGCTTCCGGCCTGGGGCGAAGTCCGCCTTGGCAACATGATCCGTGACCGTGCCGACTGGTGCATTTCCCGCCAACGTGTTTGGGGCGTCCCTATCCCGATTTTTTATGCGGAAAACAATGAGGCCATTTTAGATGAGGCAGTCATTCAGCATGTTGCCGGCTTATTCCGTGAAAATGGGTCCAACATCTGGTTTGAGCGTGAGGCGAAAGACTTGCTGCCAGAGGGATACACCCATCCGGGAAGCCCTAACGGCCAGTTCCGCAAAGAAACCGACATCATGGACGTTTGGTTCGATTCAGGGGCCTCCCACCAAGGGGTGCTTGCCGAGCGTGGGCTTCCATATCCGGCGGATTTATATTTAGAAGGTTCCGACCAATACCGTGGCTGGTTCAATTCTTCGCTTTCGACAGGGGTTGCCATGACGGGGAAAGCGCCTTACAAGGCTGTGTTAAGCCACGGGTTTGCCTTAGACGGGCAGGGACGCAAAATGTCCAAGTCCATCGGCAACACCGTCGACCCGCTGAAAATGATGAAAACCTTCGGTGCTGACATCGTTCGCCTCTGGGTTTCAAGCGTCGATTACCAGGCGGATGTCCGCATTTCCGACGATTTGATGAAGCAGGTGGCAGAATCCTACCGTAAAATGCGAAATACCTTCCGTTTCATGCTGGGGAACTTGGATGGATTCAACCCAACGACGGATTTAGTGGCTTATGCCGACCTTAACGAAGCTGACCAGTTCATGATGGTGAAGCTCAGCGAGTACACCAAGAACGTGAAGAAGGCCTTCGACGAGTATAGGTTCGACCAGGTTTTCAAGACGACCAACAATTACATCGCCAACGAATTGTCGGCTTTTTACCTGGATTATACGAAAGACATCCTATACATTGAAAAGGCTGACAGCCATGACCGCCGCTGCATCCAGACGGTGTTATACCATCATGCCATGGATATGGTCCGTTTATTGGCGCCGATTATCCCCCATACGGCAGATGATGTTTACAGCCACATCCCGGGGACAGAGGAGTTCTCTGTTTACCTGGCGGACATGCCAGAGCCGGTTGAATACGGGAATGCCGCTGAACTTTTAGAGAAGTGGAACGAAGTGTTCGCCATCCGACAGTATGTCCTAAAAGCCCTTGAGGATGCCCGTAACGAGAAAGTCATCGGGAAATCCCTGACAGCGTCTGTTTCTTTATTCGTAGGGGAAAAGGCTGCTGAACTGTTGGCTTCCTTGGATGCGAACTTGCAGCAAATCTTCATCGTTTCCAACCTGGTGGTGTCAAAAGAAGCAGCGCCACAGGAAGCCGCCACGTTTGAAGGCTTGTCCGTCTTGGTCAAAGCAGCAGAAGGCGCTACTTGCGACCGCTGCTGGCAAGTGGTTGAGTCCGTCGATGACAAAGGCGTCTGCCCACGTTGCGCGGAAGTCATCAAAGCATAAATTTTAAGCCCCGAAAGCAAACCACTTTCGGGGCTTTACCTAAAAGGAGGGCAACCGATGCGGAAAAATTACATTGACTGGGACCAGTATTTCATGGGGATTTCCCTGATGTCGGCCATGCGTAGCAAAGACCCCAGCACCCAGGTGGGGGCTTGCATTGTCAATGGCGACCATAAAATTGTCGGGATTGGGTACAATGGATTCCCAAATGGGGTGTCCGACACAGATTTCCCATGGGAGCGGGAGGGGGACTTTTTGGACACGAAATACCCTTATGTGGTCCATGCGGAACAAAATGCCATTTTAAACAGCACCACCCGTCTGAATGGCTGCCGCATTTACGTATCCCTTTTCCCCTGCCATGAATGCGCCAAGACCATTATCCAATCCGGCATCCGGGAGGTCATCTACGTCAGCGATAAATATCACGATACGCCCAGCATCAAGGCTTCCAAAAAAATGATGGAGGCAGCAAAAGTCGCCTGCCGCCAAATGGAGCCTATGGAATTAACCATGCAAATCGGGGACAGTACCCATTCCAGCCAGAAATGACAGCATTTATCCGGAAGATTCGCAAGCCCTAATCAGTATGAAATCTTTAAAAATGACCATGCTGAATAGTGGAGGGATAATTCTCCTGACTTTCGTGGGCAATCCTATACAAATTTGTCAGGATTTGCTATAATTGAGGGATACAATCAAGAATTATAAGGAGCGGATTCATATGGTCATCGCAACACTCATCGTTATCGGCATCTTAGTGCTGGACCAGGTAACCAAGCACCTCGTGGTCTATCACATGGACCTGGGACAATCCATCGAAGTATTCCCGAACCTGTTGTACATTACTTCCCATCGCAATGCCGGGGCTGCATGGGGCATCCTCTACGGGCAGATGGTATTCTTTTATATCGTCACCGTCATCGTCGTCGCTATCCTCATCATCTGGATGCGCAAGCTCAGTTGGAAAAATGACCGCCTCATGATGTGGTCGCTGACACTGCTTTTGGGCGGGGCCCTTGGGAACTTCATTGACCGGGTCTTGTTCCAGCAAGTGGTGGACTTTGTGGACACCTTCCCCTTTGGGTATAATTTTCCCATCTTCAACGTGGCAGACATGGCGCTCACTTTCGGCGTTGCCCTGATGGGACTCGATGCCCTCTTAGAGGCAAAACGGGGTAAATAGCATCGTTCCAAAAAAAGGGCCATGGGTTTGAAAGGATTGACTGAAAATGGAAGAACTATACCTAGAAATAACTGAGGAGCTGGCAGGGAGCCGCCTGGATAAGGTGCTGAGCCAGCAAATGCCGGACATGTCGCGCTCGTACTTGCAGCAGCTCATCAAGGATGCGGCGGTGCTAGTGAATGGCAGTGTGGGAAAGTCCAATTATAAATGCCGGGCAGGGGATAGCGTGCAGGTCATCGTCCCCGAGCCCGTCGAACTCGGGGGCGTACCAGAATCTATGGACCTAAATATCGTCCATGAAGACCCGTACGTCATCGTCGTGGACAAACAAGCGGGCATGGTAGTACACCCAGCGCCGGGGACGCCTAACGGCACCCTGGTCAACGGGCTCATGCACCAGGTGAAGGATCTGTCGGGCATCAATGGTGTCTTGCGCCCCGGCATCGTCCACCGCATCGACAAGGACACCTCGGGGCTGTTGATGGTTGCCAAAAACGACCTGGCCCATGAATCGCTGGTGAACCAGTTAGTGGAAAAAACCGTTACCCGCCGCTACATCGCCCTGGTCCATGGGGAAATCCCCCATGACCGGGGAAGCATCGACGCCCCCGTGGGGCGCGACCCAAAGGACCGGAAGAAAATGACCGTTGTGGAAGGTGGCAAGCATGCCCTCACCCATTTCGAGGTCTTAAAGCGGTTCAAGGGCTACACCCTGGTGGAATGCCGACTAGAAACCGGACGTACCCATCAAATCCGTGTCCATATGCGCTACATCGGCTTCCCATTGGCGGGCGACCCCCAGTACGGGCCAAGAAAGACACTTGAAACTCCTTATGGGCAGTACCTTCATGCGGCAGTGCTTGGGTTTGACCACCCGAAAACCGGGGAATACCTTGAATTTAACTCCCCCCTGCCAGGCTATTTTGAAGAAGCCCTGGGCAGGCTCGATAAATTGAATTAGGAACAGGTGATTGAAAGTGGAGAAAAAAAGCGTGATGCGGGAGGTTCGGATGGAGATCCGAAGTGACCTGGCCATGAATATTATCAGTTACCTGATTAAAGAGGAAAATTTTATCTTTGTGGGCAATGAACAGGAAATCTGGTTGGAAAACCTGGCCCATCCAAGCGTCCAGCTCATCTATTTGAACCAAAAGAAAATTTATAACGACGAGCAGGTGAATTTTTTGATGGGGCAGCTGCAACAGGTACGGGGAAAAATCCGCCGGCGGTATTTGCTTTGGCGTCTCAATGTGGTCATCCTGAACCTGGATGACTTTTCAGTACCGAAGCTGATGGGTGGGAAAAAATGGCTCCAGGCCATCAGCATCATCAAGCCAGAGGACGCAGCAAAAAGCGACCCGCTGAAACACATGTTCCCTGAGATTGCCCATAATCCCTTGGACCGTTCCATGGGGGACCTGGTGGTGGAAATCCAAAACGTCACCAAGTCCAAGGCCCTTGAAATCCACCACACCTTAAGCTTCCAAAAAAAGCCCTTTGCCACTTATGGGTTCATCCTCTTGACGGCGGTGGTGTTTATGTGGGCGCTCCACTTTGTGGGGATGCCTTTTAGGACGTTGGCGGCCATCCAATTTGGTGCCAAATACAACCCACTCATCGCCAATGGGGAATACTGGCGCCTAATAACGGCCAATGTCCTTCATGCAGATATTTTCCACCTCCTGTTCAATGCTATTTTTATCTATCAGTTTGGGAAAATTTTAGAAACGGTGATCGGCTGGTGGCGCATGGCCATCTTGATGCTAGGCTCAGCCATTTTCGGCACCCTGTTTAGCTTCGCCTTCGTGATCCAGGTGAGCCTAGGCTCATCAACGGTGGCGTATGGCATTTTGGGCGGCCTTCTCTTCTTGGGGATTGAAAACCGGAAGATGTTTATGAGCATGGTCCGCCGGCTGGTGGCGCCCATCGTTGCTTTTTCTGCCCTTTGGGCCTTCATCGATTCCAATGTGGATCCTTTCGGGCATCTTGGCGGCTTCATCGGCGGGTTTTTGATTGCCAGCCTGATGGGCCTTCCGGGCTACCGCCAATACATCAACCGCTTCATCTTAGCAGGGGCAAGTCTTGGGCTATTGGCAGTGGGGCTGATGAGCCGCGGGAATGCCCTTGCTGTACAAACCGATTTCTCAAGCGTCAACCTTGCCCTCATCTTTCATTACGCCGAGCAGGGGCGAGAAGGACGGGCGCTGCACCTTATGGAAGTATTCGGGCTGCATGACTATTTAAATCCCTAAAACTAGCCTAAAATATTTCATAAATTACCACCTGTTGGGCACGGAGGTCGCAGCTTTTCCATCCGAGCGCCGCAGGATTTGGTAATGGGTTTCATCGGCATGGAGCAGGTCGCGTCCAATAAGGCTTTGGTGGAGGCGGTCATAAATCGGGGTCAGTCAGTCCCTTGAGGGCGCGACGATCCAATTGGTCAGGGTCTGACTCGACACGCCTAAGCCGTACTGTCCCCATTCTTGAAGCTGCCGGTTCAAAGGGACTTGCAGGACAAACTTCATATAAAATGTACGGGCCAGGACACTTGGGCCTGCATAAGAGCCCTGGAGTGGCGCTGCCGGTACCTTTGCCGTCAGCGCAATTTTCGGTTATTCGGGTTCGGGGCAGCGGCATTCGTAGGAGGTGGTGCGGTAGCTGACGCGGTAAATCAGGAGTTCGTGAACCGGCTGGGTTCCCATTTTTTTTCATAGGCTCGCCGCAACGGGGGCAATTCTGCTCATCGTCGTTTAAATCAATGGTGATTTCCTTCACGGGAATGTCCTTGACGCTGTTTGCCTTGTGCCCTTTTGTCTTTTTTTGAGGTGCTCTGGGGGACGGTTCGGGAATTTCCACCATTTCGCTATGGATAGGGTCTTTGCCTTCGCATGCTTCAACCGGTTCCGGGGAGGCTTCCCCTTTTTTGGACTGCTCGCTTTTGGAACCAAGGACTTGGTTTTGAAAATAAGCCAGCTGCTCGGTCAGCACGACGATTTGGTCGATAAGGGCATTGATCCGGGACTCGGAGGACTTGTCGGCCTCATCCATTTTGGCGAGCAGGGCCTCATAGCGGGCGCTCATCTGTTCAAATTGGGCAGAAAAAAAGGCGGTCTGGTCCCGTTCCTGATCTAGCTGGCGCTGAAGCGACTCGATAAGCTGCTTCATTTCCATATCAGTCAAGACCATCCCACCTTTCGTAAAAAGCAGTTGATTGGAGTCTATTGTACGCCCAAAGGCACTTTTTGTACAGTGCCAATTTATGGATGGCGTTTTTAAAAAACGGTACCTGGGGGGACAGGTTTGATGGCCCTTGGCTGTTCGACCGCAAGCCCCTCCAGCAGCCAGCGCACCTGCTGGGAGGAGAGCTTTCTCACCTCGTTTTCATCCCTGGGCCACTGGAGCTTGC
>WRGF01000170.1 GCA_009787345.1 Turicibacter sp. | reverse complement strand
ATAATGAAACGGGTTTCAACCCCTAAAACCCTTGATATCAGATGTTTTTCGACAGAGTTTTTTCGGAGCCGGGTGTAAAACTCGGGTTATATCAAATGACAGTGAAATCCTCCTGTTTGAGGTGTCTGATTTCTATACTACCATCAGGGGCTGGTTGACTTTTTCGGTTTCAAGGACCATCCCCTGGGTCATTAGCCACTCAATGTAATACCCGATGTGAGCACCCGCCCGTTCATGGAGTTCCTTTTCGTTCGCTTCGTCCATCCAATCCAAGTCTTGCACGTTGTCCCAATGTTCGTCTATTCTGTCAATGTAGTCCCTCTTGTTCCAAGTTAACCAATCTATTACAGATTTAGGAGTTGCCAGTTTGTCTACACTGTCAATATTGTCCATCATAATCCTCCTCTTCCCATTTCCACGACTTTAAAAAGCAACTCCACATTAAGCACATGAACCAGCGGGACATCAATGGTACGCTTTGCCCGCCTGCCCCCTTTTTGCGTCCAAACCGCCAACTGACCAAACTCATCCACAGTGATGTTCATCACCTGGGCTAGGGGGATTTTACGGCTGTCATTATCGCCGTGTTGAATGAGCACACCTTGCTCAAGGGACAAGTATTTTCCGAAGGACAGGGACAACTGGGGCAAAGTTTCCTTGTTAATACCGTGGGCTTCTATCATCCACTTCGTATAAGCATCCGTGAGGGTGTTAATACCAACTGAAGTGTCAAACTCACCTGAACTAACCGTCCCATCTAAATTGAAAATGTTTGTATAGAGATAGACGCCATCGTTTTCATCCATCCAAAGCATCAACTCAATCCCAGATCGTAAAAATCCAGTATACAGCTCATTCTCAATGCCAAGCCCCTCAATGGGATCATCGACCACTCCTCTTGCGCTTGGGTACACAATCTCCCTAATCCCTGCCAGCTCCCTAAAATGACGGTGATCGCTTCTGCCACGCAACGTGTAGGCAAAACCATTTTCAAATACAGCGAGTTCAA
Organism: Turicibacter sp.; assembly: GCA_009787345.1. Lineage (GTDB taxonomy): Bacteria > Bacillota_I > Bacilli_A > MOL361 > Turicibacteraceae > WRGF01. Next base: position 17,819 of record WRGF01000170.1, on the reverse strand, counting down.
AGTATTTCTTTTTCGCAGCGCCCATGGGTGGTTTAATAAAATAGCCTAGCCCGCCTAAGGAGAAAAACCACAAAAGATGACTTAGAGAAATCCTATGGGGATATTCGCCGTCAACGACAAGCGCCATCATCACAAAGAAGCAAAAAATCAGGTGAAGGGGAATGACACAGATGCCTAAGAAGCGGTAAAATCGATAGCCTTTTTCCTGAAACTGCCACTCCCCTATTAGCTTGCCATAATAGCCGTCACCTTTTTTCACTCAAAACCATCTCCTCATCACTTTTTATGTGCACTCGAATGTTTATGCAACCTGTGAGCAGCAGTAAGCAAACGGCCATCAATCCACTAGCAAGAAACCCTTTTTTCATCTTTTCCACATCTCTTTTAATCCCCAATGAACCAAACCAGCCCATCTATGTCCCTGGCATACTGGATGAGGTCGAAAAAGGACATGCACCACTGTGTGATGTCGCTTATTTTATAACCTTTTGTTTTGAGTTCTTTAATGTCCTCAAATACTTGATAATCATCAGTGAAAGTGAGGGCATCTAGCCGCCCTTGTAAAAATCCCCTCATGGCAGCTAAATCCGCTTCATCCAACCTATAATCATCATAAGGGTCTAACGCCTCAAGAAAGGATGGCCAGCCTGGGCACATTTCAAAATAAGCGTGAAGCTCATCAGACAAGCGAAGCCCTCGGGGCGGTTTTTTCATCTTATGTCCCATCGCTCCCTCGCTCACGATAAAATCCATACGCATAACGTTCACACTCCTTTAGCCTTCTGGCTTTCCATTCCGATTGGTAAATCATAGGCGTTCCGTCCCATTTAAAGCACGATTCTGGAAGTCCATGCCCACATTTTGCCGTCCAGCAAAATGATGTCAGTTATTTTTTCTGGCTTCCCATAAAGTCCCTCATCCACCCACGTATAATCGTAAGGATACTCGTAGTACCCTGCGGGTTTGGTCAACTGATTGACAACTGCCAACATTGCCATGAGTTGCTGGCTTAACTCGTTGTAAGCATACAATTAAGGTAAAAAATCTAAGTCTGCGTCCATTTTCTCACTCCTCTCAATCAAAATTCCCTTCCAGCCGTGGATCATGTTCCACGCTGACAATCACAATTCCATAATCCTCCCACAACTCCTCGGCAGAAAGTGCCTCACTATGACGGGACGGTTCGCCAGGCCATGGCTGATTGGCGAGAATGCTACGGATGACAATAGGATTTTCCATTCTTCTCTCAGCACTGTTCCACTCACTTACGCCCACTAAATAGAGCACATCCAAAAACTGACTCAATCTAAGGACGATGGCTTTTTCCTCATCACGGAATAGCTCAACCCATACATCATTAGGTTGTCCATTTTCAAAGGTCCAACGCCAAGCACTTATCCACTGGCCATCTCCAACTTCATTTACCTCCCAACGGACACCGTGATATATCACCCAGAAAGTATCCTCCACGACATGAGTTTCTCCATCCACTTCGTAAACGAGCCGAATATCGAAACCAGCATGCCTCACATGAGGTTGAGGTGGGCGGGGGCTGAAATGTTGTTCGCATGAGGGAAAGACGACCGGGAAAAGGAACAGTAAATTTATGAATATTTTCTTCAATTATTCTCACCTACCCTCGCCAATTGATAAACCTCCCGAATACTGTTCAAATAATCCCGTTCCACCGCTGACAACGTCTTTTGCTTGTATTTTTTGTATTCTTCCACGACCTTCTGGTCTTTTTGCGCCGTCGAAACCGTTTCCGAATTTGTTAGGACATTCTCGTTCGTTGCCTTTAAAATGTCATCTACATGGTTAATCCAATCCTTCATCGTCATGGGAATTTCACGTTCCGCCTGCCGCCAAAGTAGGGAGCTCTCCTTTAAACGTTTGAAGCCCCATAAAATCTTTAGCACCATCCACACGGCTATAAACCAACTCGCTGGCTGTCTAGCTATGTACTGCATAGTGCATCTTAATACAATAAATTCATTAGGCAATAAAACTTCTTCTCTATACCTTTTTGTTTCCATTAGAACACTTCCAGTTTCAACTTCGTTATCATAATCATTAAAATAGTCCAAAAATAACAGTATCACCAAAAGCCAAACTACCACATTTTTTAAATACTATATATATTTATTCGTGAAAGTTATTTCTAGCAGTTTTTTTATGGCTATTTTTGAACTTTGGTGATAATATTTTAGGATATTGATTGAAGAATTTTTTATTAATGATTTTCCTTTTCTAAAATTCCTTTAAGTTTAAAATTATCTGAAGGCAAAATTTGTTTCAGTTCCTCAATTGAATAATCTTTCATATAAGTTACCTCGTTTCTTTTTTGAACTCCTTTTAATAGATGCTTTTCTATTATACCATCTTTATAATAAGAATCCCAAGGTATTATACCAAAAAAAGGCTCTAAGATAATCTGAAAATCCGTTGAATTAAGTTTGTAAAGACCCATTTCAGGGTCAATATCATCTTTGAAATCTGGTGCATTTTGATAAGAAACCTCTCTTTTAACAATAAAGTTTAAACCATATGATTTCAAGGGATGTCCATTAATTGTTATAATAGATATAGGTTTTTTTAAATCTAAGTCAATAACATTTTTTAAAATTTCTTTTTCACATTGAAATTTATAATCAAAAAATGCTAGTGTATACTGTTCGTATTTTTTTCCGTTTATTGAACTGGCAAACAAATTACATAATTGTCCAATTGTCCACACATTATCTGATACTTGAATTGAAAAAATATCACCCTCTTCTAATTCTTTATATTTTTTAACCATGATTTGTTTACTCCTTTATTATTTTAAAATACTAATAACTCGTATTTCTAGGCTTTGGCTTATTTCTAGGTTTTGGTTTTCTAGGATCTGGTCTTGTTCCACCTGCATCTTTATATCTTGTTCTAGACATCTCATGTCTTTTATTTTCTAGTGGTCCACCATTTCTTCTAATTCCACCTTTATCACGTATCCAATTTTCTTCTGCTAAAGGACCATTTGTAGCATTACGTTCTAGAATATCAAAACTATATCTTTTTCCTTTAGGTAATTGACCATTATTGTTATGTGCCGATTGCCTAGCTGCAAAAGTAGTTGAATTAGCACTTCTACCAATATATTCTGCACCAGTTACAGGATTTGTTCTTAGATATATAATATCTAACCCAAAAGGGTCGCATTGAGTTAGTGTACTGTGAACATATCCATAAAGAGTAGGGTTGCCACCAGCTCACGGCTGATTTACGAACGAAAAAAAATAGAAAACAGATTATTTCTCGTTCACTTCATCACTCTTATTGAAAAAATTTTCTATTTTATTGGGGAGAATTTAGTTAATTGCTTCTAAACTTTACGCTAGAAAAGTCTAAAATTCCTTAAAACCACATAATTTTTCATTTTATTACCAAAATATTCCCTTCATAAATCCGCCGTGGTCTTGAAAGGAACGACTTTTTAACTCACCGTCTAATAAGTGAGTAGCGGTTACTACCGTTATCGTTACTTCATCAACATTGCTAACCGCTTCAGTTTTAATTTCAAGTATCGTTCCTGCAAAAATAATATTGTCGTCCGCTGAAAGAGTTACCTCTTTTCCGAAGTTACTGCCTTGGATTGTTTCAAGGGTAGAAGGATTTCCAAACCCACGTAACACTAGTTTACCGTGTTCGTTTGGTAACTGAGTAATCTCTATATCGTTTAGAGTATGTAAGAACTCTACACCCGTTAGCTTTATATTTTTATGGGTAAGTGCCATAAACTTAATCTCCGCTTTTTCTTTCAGCTAAAGCTTTTATTTCTACGGCTTTTTCTACAACTTCAAGAGTTTTAGCTTTAGTTTTTGTAATTACTTCACTAGAAAATTCTACTTCTTCGTTGTTTTGACCTGAAGATGTAGGAAATATCATACCACCACAAGTACAAACTAAGAAAGAATCCGTTGTTACTGCTGGGTAACCTTTATCATCTTTTTGGCTATCTTTCTTTTTGTCTTCTGGGTCGTGCATGCCATTATCAACTATTCTTGTTTCATTCCAAGTTCTAAGTTTCAAAACAATTATCGCTAATAACTGAGAACATTTCTTTATTAAATATGTTTTTGAGATATTTATATTTGCTTAATTTATCTTTGTTACGACCTTTAGAAATGGATATGCTTATCAATGTGATAAAATCTTTATTATTTTCATAGAGCCATTCTTGAAAAGGAGTAGATATATGATTATCTGTTATTGTCAAGTTGTCAGCATACAACCCAGAATACTTATAGTAAACACCAAAGTAACTACTATCATGCTCTGTACTGCAAATATCCCATCTAACTTCGAGCATTTTTTTGACTTCATGCTTGTCTAATAGACTGCCATATTTTAAATGATAAGATTTATTCAAAAATTTATCCTCCATTTTTTATGAAACTAAAAATTTTTAACTTCAGTGCTTAATGAGTACGTATATAAAACATCTAGAAAAACACATATCAAAACACATAAAATTCTTTTAATATTTTTTTCCGGGAATCCTAATATTATTACTGCTTTTAGCTTTAATCTCAGTAACATTTTCAAAAATCATTGCATTTACTTCACGACCTGATTTTTTAGCTAATCTCTGTAATGTATCGTCAATATCTAAAGCTTTAGCTTGGCTACTTCCCATACTAATTGGTTCTGTTCGTCCACCTTTAGTTAATCCCAAACTTTTTGCTCTTTCAAACAAATCGGATTGAGATATAGCTACATCAAAGTCGCTAACTCGTCCAACATCAAAAGCTGTACCAGTGTTAAAACTAAATCCACTAACTGAACTACCTTGCATGAACGATATAGCATTATGAAAACCTGCGTTACTTAATCCCGCTTGTAACGCTTGACCGAATTGATTAAACTGTCCAAAACTTTTAAAGCCATACGGTATTCTCAACCCCCAAGGGTCAATCTGAGTTAGTGTATTATAAACATAACCATAAAGAGTAGGGTTACCACCCGCTAAGCCAATCGGGTCTCTTTGTGTGTAAATGCCCTCATCTGCCATGTAGTAACGGTAGCGGTTGTAACACATTTTTGTTTCTGGGTCATAAATTTGTCCTTGAAAACGGAAAGGTAACTCTTCAGTTTCTTTCCACGTTCTTACCTCAGACTTAGTTATACTATAACCTCTACCTTGTACAGTTTTAGCTTCTAAATGCTCTTTACCCCATAAGTCAAATGTTTCACTCCACGTTGTTTTACCTGTGCTGTCTATCATTTTAAGGGGTGTGCCTAGGTGGTCTGAAATGATAGAGTAACTTTCATTTTCGGCTAACACCTCTTCATGAGTAAGCCGACTATTTGATTCCTTTATCTCCTTTTCGTCTTATCTCCTCCTGTTTTACGACTTCACTGTGATTTTTGCTTAAATCATCCGCCCATTCTTTTAAATTTTTTTTCCAGTGAACACTTGTCACTTTATCAAAATAAAGCCTGCTTTGTTTCAAATTTTCATCGCAATAAAAAGTGTCGTTCAAGTCAGTGCTTCTTTTACCCAAATCACCAAATATTGGGAAGGATAAAATCACGTACCAATCAGAAAATCCTCTGTTTAGTTTTAAATACAACGCAAAATCATTGGCAATGTAATACAAATTGTGGGAATAGACATTTGAAACTTCCCACCCTTGATTTGTAAGATAGCTAATAAGTTCATCTACGTGTGCTTTAGCGATGACCGTCTTCCTCCTTTTAAACGCAATCGTTGTTCAAACTTTGTATCATCTTGAATACTAGCATAAACTAATCTTTCCAGTAGTCACCAGTTTTTGCATTTTTATCTGTAACCTGATTCTTGCTTTATTCACTCTTCCATTTGGGCGATGCACTTATTCCCGAAACGAATGCTCCTAGACCTTTCCATTTCAATGATTTCATATGCTAAATGAGTAAATCCCTTCAGGTTCTCCTCGCTCAAATAGCGAATGTAGTCCGCTTTGTTCTTTTTATCAATAATCAGCGGTGGCATTCCCATTTTAAGGAAAGAATAAAGCATGAGTATCCGCCCTGTTCTGCCGTTTCCATCACTGAATGGGTGAATCTTTTCAAATTGGATATATGCCTCAACAATCGCTTCTATTTTTTCAATTTCCCCACCCTCCAAATTCAGCCGATAATTAAGATTTTTGGCCCATTGAAACATAAGTGTTGGCACTTGTTGGGGAGAAGCCGTTTCAAAGTCTGCACCCAAAATTGCATTTTCATGCTTTTTAAATTGTCCAGAATCATATTGCAAACGGTCTGTTAGTTTTTGATGAAGGGAACAAATAATATGAATGTCTATTTCCCGGTTGTCTGCTAAGCATTCCAATAGAAATTCAAATGCCCCTTTATGATTTTCTACCTCGTAAAACTCCCGCTTATTTGCCTTCCCAGGAATCGTTTCATATAAAATAATGGAAATCGTATCCGCCAAACTGATGGTATTGCCTTCAATCGCACTGGAATGATGAGCAATTCGGTCAAGGATGTCATCTAAGTATTCCTTTGAAAAAGTGATCATCTTTTTTTCTCCTTTCTTACGACTGTATAGTGATTTGAGCGGGCATTCAAACCTCTGCTTTCGTCATTGCCCTCCATCACCACAACCCCCTCACTCCCTAGCGGATACAACACCCATGGGCTTTTTTTATCACGTGTTAAGCGGTGAATAACGGCAAATAAGCCATCGTCGTTACCGCACCACATAATACGCCCTAGCATGTAGCCACGGGCAAAGTCCTTCCAAGAGGCGTAAACCCCTTGGCACCTCTCGTAAGCATATTGGATATACGCCCATGCGGTCTCTTCATTAATGTAGCCATAGGTGTAGCTCTGTCGCGCGACGTGAACCAAGCGCCCCATGTCCCAAGCAAGAGGTGACAACTGGATTAAGTCGGCTTCGGTTGTGATGACCCCTTCTTTTTTTAGGAGGCTTAAACTTGCTTTTAGGTAGTTGGCGTAGCTCATCAAGCGGATAAGGTTTTCGTATATTTCAAGCATGAATAAACTAAAGTCGGAATAATCGATATCGTATTTCTTCTCAAGTTGTTCTTCGCTAAAAGCATCTAATTCCTCAACATCTGGCAAATAATCTGCAAAATAAACCAGTATGGTCGGATACTCTTCCAAAATGTGCAAATAGATTTCAAATTGAGGATACTTCTTTCTTTGTGATTCGGTTAACACATTTCGGTCGTATAATTTTAGATAATCCTCGTATGATGTTGGATCATAGCCATGTGTATCTGCTACTATCAAGTCTGTGAGTCGCCGTTGGCCATCTGCCTTCAAAAACTCCAACGTTTTAAGCGCACTGGATTCATCATCAACTTTCCACCACGTATCCAGTTGTTTTTTCCCACGGGCGCGTTTTTTCACGGCTACGCTGTTCACATATTCCCCACGCCACGCCCCTAAAATCAAGCCGACACTAAGCATTTTCATCTGCTGGGTAGAAATGTTGCTGGCATTATGGTGGGCGTAGCGAGGTTTTAACTTTTGCCACCTATCATGCAAAAAATTGAGCACGTCCAGCACATGAAACAGTACCAATATAACAACGCAAATAAACAAGAACCACAACATGGCGCGAAACACCCACCAATCAAAGGCAATGGGCTGTTCCCCGTCAAAGATCCATAAAATAATGCGATCTACCATCTTATGTCTCCTTCCCTAACGGATACAGTACCCATGGGCTTTTCTTGTCCTTCAAATAATTTTTAATCAAGCTGAAAAGCCCACGGTGGTCTTGGTTGCGATCACTTTCCCACATGATGCGCCCCAGCATGAACCCTTTGGCAAAGTCCGCCCAAGTGGCGTAAGTGGCACGGGACTGCTCGTAAGCGTGTTCTATATAAGCCCACGCTGTTCCCTCGTCAATGTAGCCCCAACGGTAACTCCAACGTGCCACGTTGACCAGCCGACCCATGTCCCACGCCAACGTGTCCATCTCCTGCAAATCAGCCTCCGACTGGATAACCCCTTCTTTTTTTAGCAGTTCCATCCCCTCTTTTAACAAGTCGCAAGTATTCATGAACATGGAAAAACGTCTTCGCAGCACAACCGTGAAGGCGCCAAAGTCTCCCAACTCAATGCCCTTCTCTTCCAAAAACTGGCGGTAAAGCTCGTAGCCATTACGTGATTCCAACAGTTCTGGATGGATCTCTAAGGCGGACACATACAATTCCCACTGGGAATAATCTTCTTTGTGGCTTTCCAATAAGAAACTTCCCCCGTAACGCTTGAACAGCCACGTGAAGTCGGTGTTCAAATTCCACGTTTTATCCATTTGGGTCAGGTCGTTTAAGATGGGGGCGTACAATAGCCGTTGGCCTTCATGCTTCAACCATTCCAACGTTTCAAGGGCGGTTTCAGCATCATTTATCCCCCACCAGCTTTCTAAATTCTCCCTTCTAGGTTTCAGAATTTTCACATGAGTGAGTAAATCATCCACGTATTCCTTATTTGCCTGCGATAAAATAAGCCCCGTGCTTAACATTTTCACCTTGTGGGACTGTAATGGACGGCGTGGCGTTTTCCAGTAAACCAACGGGATTTTACTGCCAAATACGCTGTAGATGATGACGACTAAAACGAGGAGGGCAAATATACCCCCGATGGTGAATCCTAAAATCATGAAAATGATTCTTAACATGTGGAGATCCTCCTATTTATCAATCTAAAACCTACTTTCCAAATCACCCAGGAACCCTAAAAGGCCTGGTGAACAATTTTCCTTGTTCAAGAAAAACATCCCTGCGCGTTGTGATATGAAATCAAAGTAATGAAAAACAAAGTCATCAGGCAGTTGCTCTAGTTGTAAATCCCCATAAGGATAGATTTCCTCTACGGATAAATCCTCACATGAAACAGACATTTCCCCTTCATAGAAGGAAAAATTCACGGTCTTGTCTTGGAGCGGGGATTTTAAAAACGCTCGGTGATGGATCCAAGATTCAATTTTCGGAAAGATCCTAATGCATTCCACAAAGGCACAGGCCGCCAGCAATACACCACTTCCCCACCGCACAACCCGCTCTGGCCACAATATCCAACCAGGCAGGCTACTATAATCTTGCACCATCCGTGAAATGGCCAATGTAGCGGATACAAATATGAGAATTGCGACATTCTGATAGTGCTTTTTGTCGAGTTGGGCAAATATATCCACCCACTTAGAGAGCTCGATACAGATTTTCCGATACGCATCCCAAGTATAGTGTTGGGTAGATTCAAACAAAATCTCCTTGTTCGCTTCCATGTGATAAAGCCTCCTTTGAATTTTTAGTCTGCTACAAGCCCTTGGGATGGCTGGATAGCCACGCCTTGTATGTTTCCTTGAAAGCATCCCTTTCGGCTTCGGTGCTTAAAATAAGATCGACCCCGCCGTCGTAAGGAGCGATGATTCGGTGCTTGGTGGTGTCCATGAGAAAGAAACGCCGTGCTTCCCATTCTGACCCCCTCCCAAGTCTTGAAGGCGATACAAGACAGCCAAAAACTTCTCCACTTTCCATAAGGTTTCAGGTGTCTCTTCCGTGTCAAAAAAATCCAACGTCAATCCCATTCAATATTTTCCCCTTCCTCACGAACGATTTTATAAATTTCTTCCTCGTTTTGAATCAAATGCTCGATGATGGCTTTGAATTTTTCCGCTTTGGCTTGATTTTCTAGGCTAAGTGGCCAATGGGCATAGTAACCGCCCGATTCAGGGTCTGCTTCCAATCCCTCCCAAACGTCTGGGACATTTTTTGCCAAGTAATGGGCAAAGAAGATGTCCCAATTATAGCCGTTCATGTAGGCAAATTCGTTGATGGCTTCCATTTTGTCGCCAATTTTCAAAACCCGCTCATCATGAAAATCAAAGCTTAAGTTGATATGGTCTTCCGTCTGGTAAATGTTAACCATTTTCATGTTGTGTTCCTCCGTTTTTGATTGTTTTTTCAACCCATGCCATGACAGCTAGAACACCTTCGGCTACATCATCTCTCACCGTCCCCTTCTGCGTTCCCACTCCAAATGGTAATGGGCGGGGCAGGAATCGGGTGGCCCTGGCGGGTTGTGCTCCATCCAGATCACGATGCCCACGAAGGCCATGCCCAAAGCGAGGAAGACCAAAATTCCCCGCTTCCCAAATGCGCTAGAAGGGCTAATGTTCTTAAAGGCAATTCGCAAGCTGCGAATGACCAACAGCAAAAAACCAAGCCCAAAGAAAATAATCGCCCCAAAAACAAAGGGGACTTGCTGGAAAAACCAGCCACCTGCGCAAGCGTACATGGTACTTCACCTCCAAATTTTTCATCCGTAAGCGAGCATATGATACTCAGGAAACTCCCACGTTTCTTCCCAAAGAATTTTCGTCAAGAAAACGAACACCTTTATGGCAAATATTCTTTTCGGGTCGGTCTTACTCAAGGTGATATCATGTATGTAACGGTCGAATAGGTGGCCATTTTCCTCCGTTCGCTGAATTTTCGGCACTTTGATCCTCCCATCATATATCTTACTGTCGTGGGAGTAAGCATAAATGACGCACTGCCCGTCCTCGTAAATTTTGCGAAATACGACCCATCCCATTTTTTTACTCACCTGCCTTCAAAGCTGAAATGGTTTCGATGTCCAGTCCAGTTAGCGCTGTAATATGCTCAATTGGTAAACCCATGGCGAGGGCATTTTTTGCAATTTCCAATTCCCGAAGCATAGCGCCTTCCTTCTTCCCCTTCGCCTCAGCCCCAACCATCCTTGCGTGCTCATCCCATCTGGCCTTTTCCCTGGCATCGTATAGCGCCCGTGTTTGTTCATCCTGACTCAATTCAAACAACAGCGATGTCGCCCTTTGGATGCCTTGTTTTTCGTCGCCAATTGGCTCAACTCTACCTCGTCCTCAGTTTTCAAAAAACGCAGCCAATCTAGTAAAGGGGTTTCTTCTTTCACATGATCCAATTTTTTCAACTCCAATGTATTAATCTCGATTAAATCTGTAAAAGTCGAACCTGTTTTAGCATCATGCAACTGATAGACATTGTGATAAGCGTTGTTTTCAGGGATAAACACAAAATCGGTGATTATAATGCCCACCACCTTTTTCAGCTGATAAGATTGGCCTTTATATATTTGTTCCGTTAACAGCTTCGAGGCGTAAAAAGCAAATCGGTGGCGTAGTTCAGGAGAATCGGCCACTTGAATTTCCACGTTAATGATGTGTCGACTTTTCGTATACACTTTCACGTCCAACACCACCGTCTTATCATCCACTCGCGCGATGGTTGACGCTGGATTGGTCAGTGTTAAATGGCTGTATTCTTCATCGGGCAAACGCAGTGCCGCTTTTAAAAAACTGGCTAAAATATCCGTATTTTTTTCATCGCCAAATATCGACTTGAAAATCAAATAATTCGTTCTCTTTAATAACATTGACATGGCTTTCTCACTCCTAATCTAATGGTTTATAAAGCTCTGGGTTATAACCAATGCCTTTTTCTCTGACACTGACTTCCCAGTCTTTGGCATTGAAATAAACAAAATCCAAGTTGTGCCCCACTGTGTCCCGATGCCGTGTTTCCCAGAGATGGATATGTGACAGTCCTGTGTACGTGCCTGAAAATCTTGAAATATACATGGCGTTGCGTGCCAAATGGCGGAAATTTTTCGCACTGCCAGCGATAAAGCAAATGCCTGAGCTCCAGTGGATGTCCAGTACGTCTTTGTTGCTTTTGTAGCTAAATTCCTTGGGAGCCGTATAATCCGCACCAAAATCAAAGGGGTTGACGTGGTAGCTGACCAATTTGCTCGCTTTCAGCCTCTTTGTCATGTCCTTAAAATCTCCTCGGTTTAGCTGCCTGGTGTGGTGGCACAACACCAAATGGGAAAGGGGATCTCCCTTACGATGCCACACGAACCAAGGAATATACGTTCTCAATGGGGCAGGGTCGTTTCGTCCGATGGGCAAGTAAATGATGAAGTCCTTTTTTTGGGTCAGCAAGGCGAAACAAGCGGCCACCACCGTCCAAGAGCTGCGATTTCCGAGCAGTGAACCATGGCCACCCTGATCAGTGAGATAAACCTCCTTTAAGGACTTGGCGGGAACTAAGATCCGATACACTTTCCCTTTGTACGTCGTTTCTGTTAAGTTAAATGTTAGTTTCAATGTCGGGTCACCTCCTAAGATGGGCGAAATAGATACGTCAAATTGCGTGAGTGCCTCACGTCCTAACACCCGTTTTATAAAGGTGATTCTTTTTCCTGTTGTTTCAAGCGTGCTTCAGAAGTTTGTAGCAAAATCGGAACAGCGTTAAGGTCAATTTTAAATCGCATTCTATTTTCAACAGAGTAAAATAAATGTTGCGCCTTTATCCTCCCTTGACACCACTTGGTTCATATCATCTGCATATTCATCCACGACTCGTTCAACTAAATCTTTTTCCGTAATCATGCTAAAACTACTCCATCATTTTTTACTATCGATACTCAATGTCATGCTTGATGAGGTACTCTTCAAAGCCCGTGTAATCATCATACTCATCAGCATGGTCCAAAAAATCTTCCCAAGCTTGATACAAGGTGCGGACTTCCTTTATGAAGGCCTCATCATCATAGCCCAGTTTTTCGGACACCACCTCAAATTCAGCTAACTCCTGGTAAAGGCCAGGCATGGCTTCTTTGTCTGCTAACACCGCCCACGGGGTTTCGTGGATGGTGAATCCTAGATGATTGCCCATGAGGTGGTGCAATTCCATCAAGGCCGCTTGGAAATCAGGTTCTTGTTCCAATACCACGTCAATCAATTGCCGTCTTGTTTTTTGCCACCCTGTCCATTCAGCAAGCATATCCACGTAATTGGTGGCAGCATTCCCAATGCGTCGATCCTTGGCATTCAAAGCAAACAAATGCTTCAACGGCTGGATGTCCCCGTAGGTGAGCCTTTCCAGGACGAGTGGGCAGAGCACTTTCATCGCAAAAGGCTTTTCAAATTTGAAGTCGGGATGGGCTTGCATGAACGCCACGGTTTCAAAAAACGTGGGCAACGGATCATATTCCCCTTTTTCCCACGCCATGAGCCGCTGATGTCGCTCCTTCCGCTGGGCTCTGGTCAAAGGGGCGGTAGCGGGGTAGTCGGTGTAGATTTGTTGGTAATCGGCGAGTATATCGGGTATCATGCTAAATTCACTCCTTTTTTTGAACTAAACTGTTCACGCCTTCACCCATGGTAATGGTAACAACGGGGACATTTTTTATAATCAGCTCCCCTACGTGGCATAGCAATCCGCTTCCCACAACTGGGACATTTCCCACCCACAAATACGCAAAAAAGCCCCGTTATCCAACTTGCCATCATTAACGGAAGAAGAAAATAATTTTCAATCGGGAATCTATTTCTCAAAACGCCGACTATAATGGCAGTAAAAATCATGATAGCTAAACTGTAATAATAAATCCGCCTTACTTTCTTCGGATGCATCCTAAGCCCCTCCTTTTCTTACCATTCCACGTTTTGGTACACCCGATGGATGTCATCACGAACTTCCATAAGGGCGAATCCTAGCAGGTTTTCCCCTTGCCACTGTGCGGGGTCTTGGGCTTCAGGACGAGTTTCCGTAAGTCCAATGCCCCAGATGGAATCCGTCGGACTGGCTTCCACTAGGATGGTCGGGTCTGTCCCTAACAAAATCCTCGCCAATTTAGGGTTTTGGGTGAACTTATACCAGTTCCCACTAAGCACCACGGAATACTTGACTTTATCCCAAATGGCGGCATCGAAGCCTTTCACCTGGCGGCCGAGGATTTTCATTTCTCGTGGACTGTCCGTTGCCATAATCGCTTGGTGGGTTTCCACATCCCCGAACACCCTGGCTTTTTCTGCCATCATGTACTGCTCCGAGCACGTGTAGTCATCAGCATCCACGCTAAAAGAAGCAGGAAACCATTGGCTAAAGCACGCCCGCTCATCATTTTCCATCATCCAAAAGAAGGTGAAATCCAACTTTTCCCTAGGCTTGATCTCCTCAATGAGTTGCGCCTTGCTGTATTTGGAAACGCCGTTTTGCTCCCAAAACATCACGCCTTTGCACCTATAATCATCTTCCCATTGGTAACCTGTAGTGTCCCAATAATCCAAGATTTTAGGGGTAGGGTAATGCTCTCGATAGGCTTGCTTCCCTTCTTCTGTTAGTTCTTCGTACCACTGGTTGAATTCATGGCTATAGGTCTCCCCTGCACCCATTCGCCAGCCAATGCTAAAAGGCCTTAGTTCAGGGTACTGAATCCATGGGGGTAATAGCCAATCGGCTCGTTTATCGTTCATCGCTTTTTCCTCCACAACCGTAAAATGTATCGTGCTTCAAGTAAAATTCCAACGCCTACACCTAATCATTTTCCACTTATTTGGAGCGCCCAATCGCAAAAGCCAATATCCACAGGAGGGCAAATGGAGATAAGATGACGTTGACGATAATCAGCCTCATGGCCCAAAAATTGGTGGCATGGCGGCCTTCTTTCTTGCGTGAAATAGCCCACAAGACAATGCCAACGACAGCAAGCACCATCCCGGTCTGTCCTGGAATAAGGAAGGGACTGGCCAATAGATGGTTGCGGTGGAGCAAGCCCGACGAAATCATGGCCTCTTGCAGCCACGTGATGCCGATCAACATTGGCACGGAAAGGCCGCTGCAAATACAGGAAAAAAGTGCTATTTTCGAAGGTGGGCTGCTCCTTTTTTCAAGGGCTCCTTCTTGCAATGCCCATTTTTTGTTTGTCCTTAACAAAAACCACGCGACAAAAGCAGGCACGGCCCACAAAAAATTGGCGGGAAAGAACCACAAAATGGCAAGTGCCAAAACTTTCAGGGTGGCATTGATGTGATGCTGCTTTTCGCTAGCCGCTTCTTCGAACCTACGGGTCGCTAAATAGGAAAATCCGATAAATGCCCCAAGAAGCGGCCAGTAAAGCTCCATGTACTGCCAAAAAGAATCATACCAACCCCAATTTCGGTACATGTCATGCCCCACGACAGCTATGGCTATCAAGGCAGATAGCCAAAAAACCATATCCTGGCGAAGGGACAGCCTAAATTTATTTTTGAAAAACACCTTTGCTTCTGATCGTTTCATAAGAACCCCTCCTGCATATTTTCGTTAAACCAGGCCAGTTTCCCCGTGACCAGATTACCCACAAGGTAATCCGATAGGGCGGGGATTGACCACTCCTTACCTGCCGATTTATACCACATGCCATCTAACTTCCCAGAACTATTTTTCAACTAATCCCCCAGACGGTGAGCCGCTAAGAGACAGTTCGTAGCTAAAGAGGATGTCCATGTTTTCTGAATAGCGGTTGATGGTAATGGATGAGCCATCAATGGCCCTTACGCTAAGTGCAGCGTGAACGGTTTGACCTGCTTCCACTTCCCCCTCGTCGTTCACGTCAGCACTAAATAATAAGATTCGCCCTTCAGAAAAGCGTTGGCCACCGCCATAGTACAGCAGCCGTTGCCCATTTTGGTAAATGACAAAATTGTGTTCCATGAAATGTGTGGGAATACGGTGGTTGGCAATCGATTCATAATCAAAATAAACGACGACGAGGGGCGTGTTGCCAATAGGAGAAAGCCTCTCATCAGCTAAAAGGAACTGCAATTGAAAATTACCTGTTGCCGAAACGTAAGTATCCAAGTCCCCTGCTGCTTGGGTTTGTTTCAGGCCTATGTCGGCTGCTTCCATATGAAGAAAATAAGTCCTGTGGCCGCTAGTTAAAAAGCCTTCCCCATCTGTTGCAGCTATATAGGTCAGGCGTGGGTCGCCCAATAAGGCGAAAAAATGACCGATAGCACCACTTTCAGAGCTGTGCCTCAATGTCAAAACACCTCGTCCAATGGCAGTCGCTTCGATGATGTCTCCCGGTTGCAAGCTGTCGGTTCCTGAAATGCCAGTCGTTTCCAAAAGGAAAAAGTGATCCCGTCCGCGAGCGTTTAGCAACTCTACTGCCACCACTTGCCGCTGTTGCTGTTCAACTGACAAAAGAACGTGAATTTCCTCGGAAATAACCCGGGCAACAAAGGAAGTTGTGCGATCTTGGTATCTGGTGGACAGCACTGCGGCCGGTCGATTAATATCCAGGCGAAATTGTGTGTAATCCATGGCACGGTAACGATTCGTTAACCGAGCCAGCATGGAATTTCCAAGGGCTATGCCAAGGGACAAGGCAACAATCCAAGTAAACACCGCCAAGCGGTCAACCTGCCTTTTCACCCCGCCACTTCGCAGCCGCTCTTTTAGCCTAGCGAAATCATTTGAATAGGGCCGCTGACGGGCAACCAACAAACGGTACGGATGGCCTAGGTTCCGGGCAGTCGTGCCTTCGTAAAAGCCGTGGACGATAAGTAGGCTCCTTCCTGATTGTACCACCTTTCCCATGCCCTTCAAAGGCAAGTGGGAATGGGTTTGGACGGTGACTTCAGTCCCCGAATTTGTGTGGCGTTTCCGCAACCTAAAAAAATACAGGCCCCTTTTCGTTAGTACTGCTGCCCCCTCCACTAAGGTTGGCGAAGAAAATGTTTCAAACCCGTGTCCGGTAAAAATCCCGAAAATGAAACTTAGTACCACGGTAAAAATATTCCTCTTCACTTCACTTGAATGAAGGGGTACGAGAAAGCCCACATCTGTAAAAACACCGTCATACCGATAGCCCCCCTCGCCCAGAGGGTCAACATCCATGTTTTGGCGGTATTGTTGCAGCGCCTGTATGAACGTTTCTTTATCCAAGTTTGATTTTTTCATCCAGCGCCTTATTTTATACTCTAGCATTAGTAGCTGCCTCCATCGTCTTTTAAAAAAAGTGTGAGGGCTCAAGAAACACTTGACGCCCTCACAGCCTAAACTATCTATAACGGTACTGATTTATTGGATGCCTTGCAAGCGGGCGTTGTAGGCCTGCACAATGAACTTAATCGCCTGGCTTTGCGGGCCTTTTTGGCCACGCCATTCCTTCACATTGTCATAAAATAAACCGTGGGCTTCTACCACGCCCTCCCCTGGCACTTCAATCATATCCTCACCGCCTATGATATGGGGATTGCCTGAAACAAACACATTAAACACGTGGCTCCATTGACCCCGGCCAAACATTTCTGAAATGACTGTCCCATCATTGAGTACCAAATGAGAGCCAAAACGGGTGTCCCCAAAAACAGCAACCACATCAGACAAATGAACCAAGCGTACACCCCCACCAGGCACTTTCGTATAATACCAACTTTGGGTCACGAAGCCATTTTCCTCCGTTTTAGCCAACACACCCCCATCACTTATAAAACTCTTCACAAAATCCGCAATGTTCTCATCTAACTCCCCGTGGTTGCCGGTAATCCGCTCAAAATCCTGGATGGTCCATGCCAACGCATTATTTGTGCTAAGTCCACTCAATAAAAATAAAAGGCCAATCACTGCCCCTGCACCGCCAAGAATCCAAGTCAAAACACGATCCCCATCTACAATCAATGGATTTTGATCCTCAGGGAGGAAAAACAAAGCAATACTAACGACGATGAGCACCAACCCAAGCAAAATGGTCCTTATTTTCTTCCCTTTGTCTAACTCAGTCGCCCCTTTAATCTTGTTAAACAATTTTTCTTCTTTTCTCGTTAAATTCATCATCAACACGTCCTCTGTTAAATTTGCCTACATTGGCCTTTTACAGCAATTTCGGAGAAATTTTAACGCCAACTTATCAGGCTGAACATAACCTGTGGCAATTGTCTCCAGTATTACTACATTTTCCATTATACCATATAAAAGCCCCCC
>WRGF01000169.1 GCA_009787345.1 Turicibacter sp. | reverse complement strand
GGTAAACTAAAGAAAAAAGGTTTTCAGAAGTGGAGGGCTTATGGTTAAAAAATGCATCAAATCCATCTTGATACTCCTTGCAATCAGCCTTGCCATCTTCCACTTACTCGCCACCAATCCAAAACATGCAATAAGGTTGAATGGCTACGTGGATATCGGTCGCATCATCCAACATGGCAGGGACTTGAATGGGCGGGAATTTAAAATCATCCAAACCTTTACAAGGGGGAATAATGATGCTGCCTTTTTGCATTTGAATCGTAATGGATGGGGGCACTGGCATATCATACGGTCTGAAAGGCTTGCCGAGGATTCCACCTGGCTAATCTTTACCTGGTTCGGCGGGCAAAGCAACTTCCAGATAGTTGAAGGAAGGACCATCTTTAACTGGCAGTCCAATCAACTGGTTTACGGCACTAACGCCATTAAAATGCTGGAAAATTTAGAGGAATTGCTGCCTCACGGCGTTTCAGTCAGCATATCCCAAAGCAACTCGGAATTTGTAATCCATTTACAAAGCTATCGGGAGGTAGGGGACGACGAGGCTTCGATCAGCATTTTAAGCACCTTTGATCTTCAGGGGATATTGGTTGAGCATGGGTTTATTGAATAGATTATGGCACCCTGACGGTGAAACCTGTCAGGGTGCCATTTTTTGGTTACTGCAAAGATGAAATGTGACATTTGCAAATATGGTACCATATTTGTAGGTTTCTTGACAGCAACCTACAAATAATTAAATACTGGATTAGAACTTGAACAAATTCATTGGATGGGTAGAGTCAACAATGAAATTAAAAGATGACTGGGAGTGGGATAATGGCAACCGAAACAAAGATATTCAATGTTAATCCTGGCGAAGATGCCGATGTAATCAATACGATGGCTAATTTTGGCTGGGAACTTTTTGGTACACAAGAAATCCATAACCAAAAGTCTGAAAGTGTTGAGACAACTAAAATGGACGGTACTACCAGAATTGATACAACAATTACGACCATGCATTATATTAGAATCACCTTGCAACGAGATAATGGTAGGGAAGCGTATAGTAACCTGGTACAGCTAGAAAAAGAATTTTTTTCATTAAACACTGGCAATCCCACAAATGTGGAAAAGGGTTCTAATTTACCTGCATATCTCACGACAGCAGTTTTCTTGGGAGTAAGTTTTCTGTCATTTAAAATTATTACTTGGCTGTGGACGAGTGCGTTCTGGATTCCACTTTTCCTTTCAATAATTATTAGTTCATTCGTGGGTGGTACGTTTATGAACAGCGAATATTATCAAAGTAATGAAAAGCTAAAACAAGATTGTCAAGAGGCGTGGGAAGCGCATAATGCACCAATGTTCCAGCGGCGAGAGGAAATATTAAAAGAGGCAAAAGCACTTCTTTAAAACGGAATTGACTGGAAATGAGATTTGAAAGTCAGTCGTTAAACCCCCAATACTGTTGTTGAACAGCTTTGGGGGTTTAACGTATTCCGACTTCGAGATATAGTTTATTTTAATGGGCATTAACCCCAACATCCCCGAAGGTGCTTTCCCTTTGGGGATTTGTCCCTTATTCGCCTGCTACACTAAGTCCCCCAACCCAAATACTTGGGCTACCAACACTAGAAGCCCCAAAATCAAGGTCTGACCCTATCGCCTGGATATCCCCGAGCATATCGAAGAAGTTCCCGGCAATGGTAATCTCGTGGACAGGCTTGCCGACTTTTCCATCTTCCACCAAAAAGCCATTGGCGGATAGGGAGAAGTCGCCGGAAATACCATTTAGGCCGGCATGAAGCCCCTGGATGTCGGTGATGAAAATCCCGTTACCCATGGCTCGTACCAGTTCATCGAATGATTTTTCACCTGGGAGGACATACATGTTGGATGGGCCGATGGAAACCGGTCCTTTGAAGCCTGAACGGAAGCCATTTCCGGTGGATTTGACCCCGAAGTGCTTGGCTGTCGAGAGGGAATGAAGATAGGTCAGCAGCTTGCCCTCGTAGATGATGTATTTGGAGAAGGTGGCGACGCCTTCCCCGTCAAATGCGGCGCTGCCCATGCCACCGTCTAGGTGCGGGTCGTCCATGATGGTCAGTGCCGTGCTAGCGATGGTTTCACCTAACCTGTCCTTTAACCGGGACAGGTCTTTTTTCACGCTTTCCGCTGAGAAGCTACCGCTCATGGCCTCCAATAAGTCACCTGCTACCAAGTTGTGCAAAAGCACCGGGTACATTGCGGATTTAGGCTTGGTGCTCCCTAGCTTGGCAACCGCTTTCCCTACTAGACGGGCAGCAAATTCCTTCGGGTCGTACTTCGAGAAATCCTGGCTCACGATGAAGCCGCCTGCCGTTTTGTTCTCGCCCCCCACGCTTGCCAGGACGCTCACATAAGTGTAGGCGTAGTTGGCTTTTTGGGACAAATCAAGCCCCTTGGAGTTCACCAGCCGCACATTGGACACCCCGTTGGCGAAGGCGTTGTAATTGACCGATTTTATTCTATCGTCCAGGGATTTTGCTATTTCCTCCACTTGCTTTAAAAAGTCGATTTTGGATGCCGCTTCAACTGCTTCGAGGCGGGCATCATAAAGCTCAAGGGTTTCATAGTGGGAATCCCCGCCATAAATTTCCTGGACATCGTCTTTTTCAATGAGCCGGGCATTTTCCACGGCGCTTTCCACCAAGAAGGGGATGGAGCTGTCATCGGCTTTTTCCGTATAGGTATAGCCCATTTTCCCGTTATAGATTCCCCTAAAGGATAGCCCACGGGTGGCGGAAACCGCATAGGAATCCACTTCCCCTTCAAACACTTTGCAAGAAAAGTTCTCGTCCTCGACGAAGTAGACTTCCATGTCCAAAAGGCCGGCACGCTTTCCTGCTTCAAATAAACGGTTGAAATCCAACATTAATTATTCCCCCCAACTGTGATGTCTGTGACCCTAAGCGCCGGTTGCCCCACATCTGCCGGGATGGAACCGCTGACAGAGCCGCACATCCCTTGCCCTCGGGACAGGTTATTGGCAACCTTGTCGATTTTTTGGATGATGTCGGGACCATTGCCGATGAGGGTAGCCCCACGTACCGGTTCGGCGATTTTGCCGTTACGGATAATGTATGCTTCGTTGGTAGCGAAGTTGAAATCGCCGGTGGCGGTGTTGACGGAACCGCCGCCCATGTAACGGGCGTAAATCCCATATTCGGTGTCGGCAATGATTTCCTCGCGGGTATGGGGGCCGTTGGCGATGAACGTATTGGTCATCCTTGATGTCGGTGCGAAGCGGTAATTTTGGCGCCGCCCCGAACCGGTGGACTCCTGTCCCATCCGCCTCCCACCGAGCTTGTCGATGAGATAGCCTTTTAGGATGCCATTTTCAATCAAGGTATTTTTCTTCGTAGCATTCCCCTCGTCGTCAATATTCAAAGAGCCCCAGCCATTGGGAATAGTGCCGTCGTCGATGAGGGTTACCCCGTCGCTGGCGACTTTCTCCCCAACCCGCCCGGCAAAGACGGACAGGTTTTTGGCAACGGCTGTGGCTTCTAGTCCATGTCCGCAGGCTTCGTGGAAAATGACCCCGCCAAACCCGTTATCAATGACAACTGGCATTTGCCCGCTCGGCGCATAGCCCGCATTCAGCATAGTGACCGCCATCCTTGCGGCATCGTTGGCATAAAAATCAAGGTCAAGCCCTTCCACGTATTCAAATCCGGCATGGGCGCCCGGCCCGTGGCTTCCCGTCTGCATTTCGTTGCCCTTGGACGCAACCGCCGTCACATAAAGGCGGGTATAGTTGCGGGAATCTTCGGCCAAGACCCCTTCAGAATTGGCGACGAGGATATTCTGCTTCTTTTCCAGTAGGTTGATGGAACTTTGGCTGATGGATTCATGGTAATTCTTGACCCCTTCGCTTAGCTTACGCAACACTTCCAGGCGGCGGCTTGGCGCCACATCGTTCAAATCCTGTTTGATGAGGTGGCTGTTGGTGATGTTTTTTCGGCGCAGGTCCATGGCCCCTTCAAAGGATGTGGACTTTGAAGTCAGTGCCGCCGCTAAGGTGCGGACCGTTTTAAGGAGGCTGTCGCGCCCTGGGTCGTTGGTATAGCCATAAACGGATTGGAGCCCGTTGATGAGGCGGATGCCGATGCCGAAGTCAAGCCCCCGGTTGGCATTGTCAATCTTGGATGAAATCATGCTGAGGGTCCTGCTTTCGGATTGTTCAACGAATATTTCCGCAAAGTCAGCCCCCTGGGCAATGCCCTCGTCCAGTACGTCCTGGATCAATAATTGGTTTAACATGGTTATAAAACCCCCTTCGCAAAGAACCCCGCAACCCAATGGAGGTTCTTGTAAAGCCTCTTGAAAGGCTTTTAAGTCATGTTTCAATTATAGCATAATTTCCCAGAAATGATAGGGCAGCGGGCAAATAAAAACAGGATAATCCCATTGATTTGAGGGATTATCCTGTTTCGTCACCTTAAAATGAAGTTCAGCACAAAGACGGCCAGCAGCCCCTACATGATCGGGTGGACGTCCCGCCTGCCGGATACCATGCATAATGGATAGGTGGCAAACCCAATGGCGATCCTGTGGGCAATGGAGTAGGACAAGCGGATGGTGGTGAAGGTCAAAAAGGCGGTTTCCTTAAAGCTATACAGCTGCGTTGTAGATTTCAATCGCCTGGTCGCGGTTGATTTTTTGGAAATTCCCAATCACTTTGTCGCTTGTGTCAAAAAGGCTTGCTGCCATTTCCTTGATTTGGTGGGTCGGAAGCTTGGCATCGGCAAAACGTGTCGGAAGGTTCAAATCCTTGAAGAACTGCTCCACTTCAGCGATGGCTTTAAGGGCAGTTTCTTCTAGGTCGTAAGTGTTGACTTCAAGGTCGAACACGCGGTTTCCAAACTGGGCGAAGCGGGCCACGTCGTTTTTGTAGACATGCTTCATCCAAGCCGGGATGATGATGGCAAGTCCGGCACCGTGGGCAATGTCGTAGAAGCCGGAAAGTTCATGCTCAAGTTGATGGCTTGACCAGTCGCCGCCGCGCCCCATATCTAAAGTCCCGTTATGGGCAATGTAGCCTGCTTGCATGATTTCCGCGCGCAGGTCGTAGTTGTTAGGGTCTTTCATCAAACGGCGGCCGTTGGTGATGATCCCTTTCATGGTCGCTTCGCATAAACGGTCAGTCATATCCATGTGGTCGGCACTTACAAAGTAGCGCTCCATCACGTGGGCAAACATATCCGCCAAGCCGCAAGCTGTCTGGTATTCAGGCAATGTAAACGTAAGCTCCGGGTTAAGGATGGAAAATACCGGGCGCAGCTGGGCATAACCGATGTCGCGTTTCAGCAAGTTTTCCTCGTCCGTCATAACGGAAGATTCAGAAGCCTCGGAACCCGCTGCCGGGATCGTAAGGACCGTTGCCAATGGCAAGAACTTAGTAGCAGTCCCTTTGCGCAGGTATAAATCCCATACGTCGCCATCGTAGAAAGCACCGGCTGCAATGGCTTTTGCCGAGTCGATAACGGACCCTCCGCCTACTGCCAAGATGAAGTCAACACCGTGTTCCTTGACCATTTCAATCCCTTTGCGTGCCAATGAGATGCGTGGGTTGGGAAGGACGCCCCCTAGTTCTACGTACTCAAGCCCTGCCTCGTTCAGGCTTGCGATGATGCGGTCATATAGCCCAGAAGCCTTGATGGAGCCGCCCCCGTAATGAAGCAACACTTTTTTTGCGTGCTTTTT
Organism: Turicibacter sp.; assembly: GCA_009787345.1. Taxonomy (GTDB): domain Bacteria; phylum Bacillota_I; class Bacilli_A; order MOL361; family Turicibacteraceae; genus WRGF01. The sequence continues at coordinate 12,999 of WRGF01000169.1, read as the reverse complement.
GATTTCGCTGCCCAGTTTGGACTCTGCGTCTTTTCCGAAAATAATTTTCGTCGGATTGTAATAGCTGTGGTTTTTCATGGGGTAAATCCCTCCCTTGTCAGAATAAGTTTATCTTAACACAATATTTGGACGGACGCACCCCTTATTTTTGAAAAGTATAAACTTTTTTGGGAAGGGCTGCTAAAAATAAAATTCTTTGATTGAAATGGGGATTAGTGGTTGACAATGAATGGAGGGAATGGTATAAAAAGAGTGTACCTGTTATCACTCGGAATGTTCGAGTGCTAATTTCGGGTAATCAATCTAGTTCCACAAGCCGTTCAGGTGAAAAACTTGACCTTCCATGGAATCACCTCTGGGAAACCCACACAGATGTGCTTCCATTCCAGGCACAAATTTTTTCCCCTTCACAAACGGGCTTGTTACACTTTTTATCATAAGGAGGAATTTCAAGTGAAGCAATTTAAAGCGGAGTCCAAGCGGATTTTGGATTTGATGATCAACTCAATCTACACCCACAGGGAAATTTTCCTTCGGGAATTGATTTCCAATGCCAGCGATGCCATCGACAAGTTGTATTACAAGGCACTTACCGACGAGAACCTGACTTTCAACCAAGAAGATTATTATATTAAAGTAAGTGTCAATGAAGAGACCCGTGAAATCACCATCTCCGACCGGGGGATTGGGATGACGGCAGAGGAAATGGAACAAAACCTGGGTGTCATCGCCCAATCAGGGTCATTGCAATTCAAAAAGGACCTGGAATCCAAGGAAGACCATGAAATTATCGGCCAATTCGGTGTCGGCTTTTACTCCGCATTCCTGATTGCCGATGAAGTCACCGTTATATCAAGGGCAGAAGGCAGCAGCATTGCCCACAAATGGCATTCAAAAGGGGCTGATGGGTACACCATCGAGGAAGCCGGGCTTGACCATACGGGGAGCGATATCATCCTTAAAGTCAAGGAAAGCACCGAGGACGAGGATTTCGACCAATACTTAAATACGTGGACCCTGCGCTCCATCATCAAAAAATACTCCGATTTCATCCGCTACCCCATTAAAATGGACACGACCCGCTCCGAGCTGAAAGAGGGCACTGAGGACGAGTACGAGGACATCGTGGAGGAGGAAACCATCAACAGCCGCATCCCAATCTGGAAGAAAAACAAGCGGGAGCTTAAAGATGAGGACTACGAAAACTTCTATCAGGAAAAGCATTTTGGCTTTGATAAACCCCTTGCTAACATCCATCTGAGCGTTGATGGGAACGTGTCCTACAATGCCATCCTGTACATCCCGGAAAGCCGCCCGTATGATTTTTACACACAAGAGTACGAGAAAGGGCTTGAACTTTACTCTGCCGGTGTCATGATCATGCAAAAATGCGCCGATTTGTTGCCGGACTACTTCAGCTTCGTCAAAGGGGTGGTGGATTCCGAGGACCTGTCTTTAAATATCTCCCGGGAAATCCTGCAACATGACCGCCAGCTGAAACTGATTGCGAAAAACATCAAGACGAAAATCAAGAACGAGCTGGAAAAGTTGCTCAAAAACGACCGCGAGAAGTTTGAAACGTTTTATGAAAACTTTGGCCGTCAGCTGAAATATGGGCTGTATGCCGACTATGGGCAAAATAAAGACACCCTTAAGGACTTGATTTTATTCCAGTCCTCCCACGAAGATAAATTGGTGACATTGGCGGAATACGTGTCCCGCATGAAAGAGGACCAAACCGACATCTATTATGGGACAGGGGCATCGGCGGACCGCATCAAAAAGCATCCGCAGGCAGAGGCCATCCTTGAGCAAGGGTTTGAAATCCTGTACTTCACCGAGGACATCGACGAGTTTGCCATCAAGATGCTCAATGAATACGAAGGCAAGAACTTCAAGTCGATCTCAAGCGCTGACATCAAACTAAACGAAGAGGACAAAGCAGTCAACGAGTCCAATTCCGATTTGCTTGAAAAAATGACGGCTGCCCTTGCCGGGAAAGTCAAGTCCGTCCGCGCTACCAGCCGCTTAAAAAGCCATCCCGTGGCATTGGCAAACGAGGGGGACATCTCCATCGAAATGGAAAAAGTCCTTAACGCCATGCCAAATGCCGACGGCGTCCAGGCTGAAAAAGTGCTGGAAGTCAACGTGAACCACCCAGTCTTTGAAACGCTCACCAAGGCCCAGGCCGAGGATGAAGGTAAATTCAACTTGTTCACGGACGTGCTCTACAACCAGGCAAGGCTCATCGAAGGGCTGGACCTAGAAGACCCAGTGGCATTCGCCGATAATGTGTGCCGCTTGATGAAATAAAACCTAAGAACGCTACTGTCACCATGGGCAGTGGCGTTTTTTAGCATTCTTTTGTGGCCCGGGAATAATGATTTGCTGTTTTTTTTCATACTGGCAAGTTTTGGGGTATAAAAGCCCCACCATAGGCAAAAGCTAATTTCAGTCTTACCTTATAGTCTTATCTTAATTGTGTGATAACTTAGACAGGAGGCAATATAGATGGTAGGTATACTCATTGCCAGCCATGGCGAATTCGCAGAAGGTATTTTGCAATCCGGCGCCATGATTTTTGGCGAACAGCAAAATGTCAAGGCTGTCACCTTAATGCCAAGCGAAGGTCCAAGCGACCTGCGGGCAAAAATGGAAGCAGCCATCTTATCCTTTGAGGATCAGGAACAAGTCCTTATTTTGGTCGACCTATGGGGCGGGACGCCCTTTAACCAGGCCAATGGCCTGCTAGAAGGCCGCGAGGACAAGTGGGCGATTGTCTCAGGGCTCAACCTGCCGATGCTCATCGAGGCATATGCCGGGCGCTTCGGTGACGATACGGCCCATCAGATTGCAGCCAAGATCCATCAAACCGCCATCGAGGGCGTGCGCATCAAACCGGAAGAACTGGAACCAAAGGCAGCTGCGGCAATTGCGGCTGCAGCCCCGGCAGGCGGAGGCGGCCGCTTGGCCCCTGGGACCGTGGTTGGCGATGGGAAGATCAAATACGTCCTGGCCCGGGTTGATACCCGCTTGCTCCATGGTCAGGTAGCCACTGCCTGGACCAAGTCGGTGCAGCCTAACCGCATCATCGTCGTTTCCGATGCGGTTTCCAAGGACAACATGCGCAAAAAACTAATCGAACAGGCAGCGCCCCCAGGGGTCAAGGCCAACGTCATCCCTATTGACAAGATGATTGAAATCGATAAAGACCCGCGGTTTGGGGACACGAAGGCCCTCATCTTGTTTGAAACCCCGCAAGATGCCCTGCGTGCCATCGAGGGCGGCGTCAACATCAGGGAAATCAATCTGGGCTCCATGGCCCATACGCTGGGCAAGGCGGTTGTAACCAAAGCTCTGGCCATGGGCAAGGAAGATGTGGAAACACTTGAAAACCTGAAAAACAATGGGGTCAACTTCGATGTCCGCAAGGTGCCCAATGATTCACGAGCCAATTTCGACGACATCCTGAAAAAAGCAAAAGCTGAACTCGGTTAATTTCCAGTACCCATAGGAGGAATTATCATGTCTTTGAATTTCATACAAATTATTTTAATCGTCCTCGTTGCGTTTTTGGCGGGGATGGACGGGATCTTGGATGAATTCCAGTTCCATCAGCCATTGGTTTCCTGTACGCTCATCGGGCTTGTGACCGGCAACCTGACCGCAGGGATCATCCTTGGCGGGAGCCTTCAGATGATTGCCCTTGGTTGGGCCAACATCGGTGCCGCTGTTGCGCCGGATGCCGCCCTTGCAGCTGTTGCCTCGACCATTATCTTGGTCCTAGGCGGGCAAGGCGCAAGCACTGAATCCATCGGTGCAGCCATTGCCGCAGCCATCCCGCTGGCGGTTGCCGGCTTGTTCCTAACCATGATTGTCCGGACGCTGGCTGTTCCCATCGTCCATATGATGGATGCGGCAGCGGAAGAAGGCAACTACCGCAAGATCGAAGCCCTGCATATCGGGGCAATCCTCCTGCAGGGGCTTCGCATCGCCATCCCGGCTGCGATCCTTTGCTTCGTACCGGCACATACCGTGCAGTCTGTCCTTGAATCCATGCCCGCTTGGCTTTCCAACGGGATGGCCATTGGCGGCGGGATGGTCGTTGCCGTCGGTTATGCCCTCGTCCTCAACATGATGGCTTCCCGGGAAGTCTGGCCATTTTTTATCATCGGTTTCGTCGTCGCAGCCATTTCCCAGCTGACACTGATCGCATTAGGGGGCCTAGGGATTGCCTTGGCACTTATTTACCTGAAACTTGAAAAAACCGGTGGTTCCCGTGGCGGCGGCAATTACGGCGACCCGCTGGACGACATATTGAACGACTACTAATTTCCACTGGATAGATGGAGGATAAAAATAATGGCTGAAAACATGAATGGCAGCAAGAGATTCAAGCTGGATAAAAGCGACCGTACAGCGGTTGCGTGGCGTTCCACTTTCATCCAGGGTTCCTGGAACTACGAACGGATGCAAAATGGCGGATGGTGTTATGCCATGATCCCCGCCATCAAAAAATTATACCCTGACAAAAGGGACCGCATCCAGGCCTTAAAGCGCCACCTGGAATTTTTCAACACCCACCCTTATGTGGCTTCCCCCATCCTCGGTGTCACCCTTGCCCTTGAAGAAGAACGGGCAAATGGGGCAGCCGTTGACGATGTTGCCATCCAAGGGGTCAAAATCGGGATGATGGGGCCATTGGCCGGTATCGGGGATCCAGTTTTTTGGTTTACGGTCCGCCCGATTTTAGGGGCGCTGGGTGCTTCACTTGCCATGAGCGGCAACATCCTTGGCCCCATCATTTTCTTCGTGGCATGGAACCTGATCCGCTGGGGCTTCATGGTCTGGACCCAGGAATTTGGTTACTCCGCAGGTTCCCGGATTACCGATGACCTGTCCGGAGGCATCCTAAAAGACATTACCGAAGGCGCTTCCATCCTCGGTATGTTCGTCATCGCAGCCCTTGTCCAACGCTGGGTTTCCATCAACTTCCGCCCAAGGGTTGCAGAAATCCAACTATCCGAAGGGGCTTACATCGACTGGGCCAACCTGCCAGAAGGTGCCGCAGGAATCCGACAAGCCATCGAGCAAAGCGCATCGGGGATGGCTATGGACCCGACCCGCATCACAACCCTTCAAGACAACCTGGATCAACTTATCCCAGGGCTTGCCGCCTTGCTATTGACCCTATTTTGCATGTGGCTCCTTAAACGAAAAGTCAGCCCAATCGTCATTATCCTTGGCCTCTTCGTTTTTGGTATTTTAGGTTACGTGATTGGTTTATTCTAAAAAAGTAGAAACCGCCCCGAAACGAAAAAACCGTTTCAGGGCGGTTTCTACATGCATACTTTTTCTATTATTTGGAAAGTATAATTGAAAGGCTCAAAAAATTCGGAGGTAATGGAGCATGGTACAATCCATCAACACAGCAGTCGACCTGGTGATCGAGGCCACTTCGTTCATGGGCCTCACCGACTATGGGAAAATTATGATTGGGGACAAGGGCTTTGAATTTTTCAATGATAGGGATTCCCGCAAATTTATCCAGATCCCCTGGGTGGAAGTGGACACTGTCATCGCCCAGGTCCTGTTCAAGGGGAAGTGGATCCCAAGATACGCCATCAAGACGAAACGAAATGGCACCTATACGTTCTCGTCCAAGGAACCTAAACTGGTGCTTCGGATAGTGCGGAATTACGTCGATCCGGCCAACATGGTACAATCCCTAAGCTTTATGGACGTGGTTAAAAGAGCATTCACCAAACAAAAAGAAGTGGAGGAGCAGTTATGAGCAAAAAGAAAGACATCCAAAAATTCATGCAAGTGGAAGCAGGGGAGGACCAACATGTGGACACCGATTTCTTTGGGAATATGTTTGCCGCCGAAGCGGGCTGCATCCTAGAAAGGGAAGGGGAAACCAGTGGCGAGGAAATCCTTGAAGATGCGCTGCATGATGGCGACTAAGGGAGCGTGTGAATTTGTTTCCTGATTTCTGGAATTAAACCAAACCTCATTGCGTATAGTTTATAAACGATGATGCAATGAGGTGAGAGGATGGACTTTCTAAAAAGTTTTGACCTGGATTTATATAACCTGTATTTGGCGATTCAAGAAGATATGGGGACGCATCCCCTTTATGCGGTCAGCAAGGCCCAGCTGTTTGTCGGCAAGCTCCACGATAAAATCCCCCATGAGAGCGAGGCTTTCTTAGAATACTTTGAAGTTGATCTAAACTGGCTCATGGGGCTGCGGGGGCATGTCACATTTGATGAAGCCTTAAAAGCCCATGAAATGCTTTACCGAATGGCTTGCTGGGCTGTGCAAAAAAAAGAGCCGCAAACTGAAGCCCTCCCTCTGTACTTGCCGCCCCATCAAATGGATGGCCATGGCCTCTCAGAGGCGGAAGTCAATGCCATCATTGAAAAGAAAGTCCTAGTAACCATGTGTGGCATAATCAAGGAAATGGATACCATCATGTCTGTTTTGGACGATATCGAACATAAATTAGAAGATTATGAAGGGGCCGATGCGAGGCTCCAAAGCCTCGAAATTGAATTTGCCCGCCTTAAGGAAGAGTGGCCAAGCTTCAAGGGCAGGTTAAAGAGCTTGCCGCGCACCACCCCTATAGAGGGAGTGTAGTGAATGAGCGGGTAAGCTTTGCTCATTAGTCATGAAAAGGTGATACCGAGTGGCTCATCACAAGAATTAGATAGAAAACCCCCTGATAATCCACGCTTTTGGGATTATCAGGGGGTTTTCGTATTACTACATCCAAGGTAGGCTGTTGACAGAAATAATGCTGATGATCAGTGTAATCAACGGGACCACCACAAAGGATAGTGCCAGAAGCAGTAAAATAACATGCGTGCCCTTGCGTTTATTTAAATTGCTGTTTTTTCGTGCGCTTTTTTTTGCCATGAGGTTTCACCCCGCTATAAATATTTGGTATAATGTTAAGTATACTACAACTGGTGTACAAAGGGAAGGATTTTTGCGGATGGAACCCCAATATCGGATTATTTTTCATATCGACCTCAATGCATTTTTCGCTTCCTGTGAAATTACCAGAAGGCCTGAACTGGCCCATCGCCCAGTTGCTGTTGGCGGGCGCAAAGGTTCGGCACGGGGAGTGGTCACCACAGCCAATTACGTGGCCCGAAAATTTGGGATCCACAGCGCCATGCCCATGGCCACAGCCAAAAGGAAATGCCGCCAGCTGGTTGTTTTGCCAGCCGATTTTGAGCTCTATAAAAAAGTGTCCCGGCAATTTTTTGAAATGCTTGGGGAATACTCGCCGTTGGTGGAAAAGGCTTCCATTGACGAGGCTTACATGGATATGAGCCACCATTTCCCGAAAAACCATCCCCAGGCCCTGGCCCACCAAATCCAAAAAAGGGTCAACGAGGAACTGGGCATTGGTTGCTCCATCGGCATCGCCCCAAATAAATTTTTGGCAAAAATGGCTTCGGACATGAAAAAGCCAAATGGGCTGACGATACTTAGGAAACGGGACTTGCCATCCATCCTTTGGCCCCTTCCCATCGAAGCCATGCATGGGATCGGCAAATCCTCTGCACCCAAGCTAAAATTAATGGGGATTGAAACCATCGGGGACTTGGCAAACCTAAAGGATACTGCCAAAATGGAGCAACTGCTGGGTCCCCATTCCCTAAAATGGGTGGACCGGGCCAAGGGCAAAGATAGGCGGCCGGTGGATGTGGAGCGCTATGATACCCTGGCTTCTATTGGGCATTCTACAACATTCCCGAAAGATTATGTCTTTGAGGAGCAGATCAAGGGAAAACTACTCCTCATGTGCCAAAAAACTGCCAGAAGATTGATGGTTGGGAAAAAATACGGAAAAACCATCAGTGTCCAGATGAAGGGTGCCGATTTCAAGAATGCCTCCAAATCAAAGACCTTGGCTGTCCCCATCCAACGGGCGGAAGAAATCTATCAAATCGCAGAGGAATTGTTTGACGGTCACTGGGAAGGGGAGCCACTTCGGCTTATTGGGGTGACGGCAGCCAATTTGACTTCTTCGAAAAAAGTCACGACCCAGCTGGATTTGTTCAATTACCAAAGTTTTGCCACGGAGGAAAAAATCAATAAAACGGTCCGGGAAATTACGAAAAAACACGGCAGCGTGCTATCGAAAGGAATTGCCAAACATGAGCCAAAAATATGATTCGCTAAAGGAAACAACGGTTTCAAGTACCGAGCATTACCGCAACTCGTTTTTACGCCTTACGGAGGATGAAGTCATCTTGCCGGATGGGAAAACGTCAACACGGGTTGTCGTCCATCATCCCGGGGGGGTCAACCTGATTGCCCTAGACGACCAGCAGCGCCTGATCTTAGTGGAGCAGTTCCGCTACCCAGTTGGAGGGGCCTTAATGGAAACCCCTGCTGGAAAATGCGAGCCCGGCGAGGAAAATATCCTGACGGCCGCCCGTGAACTGGAGGAAGAAACCGGGTACCGGGCGAAAAACCTGAAGTCCATTGGCAGTTTTACGACCGCCCCGGGCTTTAGCAATGAAATCATCGAAAATTTCTTGGCAACGGGCCTGACAATAGCAGCGGATGCCTTAAAAGGGGACGATGACGAATTCTTGAACCTGTTCTTTGTCACGAAGGAAGAGGCGTGGGATTGGGTCAAGGACGGCAAAATCATGGATTACAAAACCATCTATGCTATCCAGTACCTGACCATCGAGGGGCTTTGGTAGCATCTTCCTTGCCGAAAAATATTTAATGTGGTAAGATAATGCTATACAGTCGATTGATATGAAGGAGGAATTATGATGAAAATGGCCCATACTTGTGTCCGTGTCAAAGATTTGGAGGCTTCGGTGAAATTTTATGAGGAAGCCCTTAGTTTCAAGGAAACCCGTCGCCGTGATTTCCCGGAGTACAAATTTACTTTGGTTTATATGACCCTTCCGGGGGACCATTACGAGCTGGAACTGACGTATAACTACGGCCATCCAGCTTATGACTTAGGGAATGGTTACGGGCATATTGCAATTTCTACCGCTGACCTAGAAGGGCTTCACGCCAAGCACAAAGAAGCGGGTTATGACCTGACCGACCTAAAAGGGCTTCCGGGCATCCCGCCGTCCTACTACTTCATCATGGACCCGGATGGATACAAAATCGAAATGATTCGCGAGAAATAAATTTTTTAAAAGGGCACATCCAGGAAAACCACCTAGGATGTGCCCTTTCGCAGCTTTAAAACAGGACACCGCCCAAAAGGAGATTGACGTTTTTTTGTCAATCTCCTTTTGGTTTTTTTTATTCGTCTGCTGATTTTGTTACGGTGTTAAGGTTGATGTTCATGTCGGCCAGGCCTTCGCGCATTTTGGTATCGGCGATTTTGTTTTGCAGGTTCAAATAGTCCATGACCCCAAGGTTGCCGGTTTTAAGGGCTTCGGCGATGGCTTGTGGGACCTGGGCTTCGGCTTCGACGACTTTGGAGCGCATCTCCTCGACCTGGGCTTTCATTTCCTGCTCATAGGCAAGGGCGGTTGCACGGCGTTCCTCGGCTTTGGCCTGGGCGATTTTTTTGTCCGCTTCGGCTTGGTCGATTTGCAGCTGGGCACCGATGTTTCGGCCCACGTCGATGTCGGCAATGTCAATGGATAAGATTTCATAAGCAGTCCCAGCGTCCAATCCTTTTTTCAGGACGGTCTCGGAAATGCGGTGGGGGTTTTCAAGGACTTCTTTGTGGGAGCTTGAAGAACCGATGGTGGTGACAATCCCTTCCCCGACACGGGCGATGATGGTATCCTCGCCTGCACCCCCGACAAGGCGGGTAATGTTGGCGCGCACCGTCACTTTGGCAAGTGCTTTGATTTCCGTCCCGTTGATGGCCATGGCGGAAATCATGGGGGTTTCAATGATTTTTGGCATAACGCTCATGCGTACGGCTTCAAAAACGTCGCGTCCTGCCAGGTCGATGGCTGCGGCACGCTCAAAGCCCAGGTCGATTTTGGCGCGGTGGGCAGCGATGAGGGCATCGACGACATTATTGACGCGGCCCCCAGAAAGCAAATGGCTCTCAAGCTGGTTTTGGCTAAGCTCGATGCCAGCTTTGGTCCCTTTGATCAAGGGATTGATGACCGCTGCCGGGCGGACACGGCGCAGGCGCATCCCGACTAAAGAAAACAGGTTGACCTTGACCCCAGCCGAAATGGCGGAAATCCAAAGCCCAACAGGGATAAAGCTGAAAAACATCAGGACCAGGACGGCGATGACCACAAATAAGATCAAGCCGCTGTCTACGAAATAAGTTGCATCCATTGTCTCACTCCTCGATTTTTGTTTTGACAAACAATGTGTTGTCTTTTACATACATGCCCAAAATTTGGGTGCCTGCCAGGATGTAGCTGGATTCGGTGCGGACTTCCACCTGGGTGCCTTCAAAGTCGGCATGGCCATAGGGCCTTAGGGCAGTGATGGCTGTGCCGGTTTTGCCTATGAGGGCATTCAGGTCGACCGCGCCGGTTAAATCTTCCGCCAGGTTTTCTTGTAAAAACAACCGGCCCTGTACTTTCTTTTTCCTCAGGAGGGCCACCATCAGGGCGGCGATGGGAATCAAAAGGGCAAGCTTGCCCAAGACGATCAGGGGCCCGTTGGGAATCTGAGTATAGGTCAGGTAAAGGGCAGCCCCCAACAAAAGCAACCCGAAGAAACCGATGGGCCCAAATACTTCCAAGAAGATGTCGGCGATAATAATGATAACAGCCAGGGCAAACATCAGGATAAACCAAAATAACATTGAAACACCCCCTAAAAATGTTGCAAGCCCCAAAGGGATTGTGGAATTTACTAGGCAGTTGGCGGGCCAATTTGCTTCATCAACTGCTTTCATACTCTCATTGTAAACTGTTTGGGGTGGGGTGTCAATAACAAAATTAAAATTGTTAGCTGTTTTTTTGTCACCTAACACAATAAAACTAGACCATGGGTTTTGATCTAGTTTTATTTTATTAGTCATTTTAACACTTTGTGCGAAAATTTACAAATTTTTTGGAGATGGCATGCCGAGGATTTGGATGAAATAATCAAGGCCGGCGTCCATGAGGCCCATTTCAAAATCGAAAGCGGGATGATGCAGGGGGGCAGTGTTTCCTAGGCCCAAAAAAGCGAAGAGGATGGGGCAGTTTTTTTTGTAAATGCCGAAGTCCTCGGATTGCATGACCGGGGCGGGCAACTGACGGATGCCTGGGACTGCTTGGCGGACTGCTTCAAACAGCATTTCATCGTTGATGAGGGCCTCGTACCCATCAAAGTAGCTGATTTCAAAGGTGCAGTCGAATTCATCGGCATAATCTTGGGCAATTTGTTTGATGTGCGCCTTGAACCAGGCGTGGGTTTCGCTGTCGTAGGAGCGAAGCGTCCCGGATAGGTGGGCCGTATCGGCGATGATGTTGCGTGCGCTGCCGCTGTTTAGGGCTCCGAATTTAAGGAGCCTTCGGTGGATGATGGGGTAGCTTGCCTCCAATTCGTATAAATCCGCCAAGTAGCGGCAGGCGATTTCAAGGGCATCGATGCCTTCATGGGCGCTACCGACATGGGCGCTTTTTCCCCGGATGATGATGTCCGTTTCCGACCCGGCTGCCATCATGGGGCCTTTGATGGTGTAAATTTCCCCAGGTTTCAGGCCCGGCCATAGATGGAGCCCATAAAGGGCGCTCACCTGATAATGTTCAAGCAGGCCTGACCCCGAAATGATGTTGGCACCCGCTTCTTTTTCTTCTGAAGGCTGGAACACCAGCACGACGTTCTTATCAAGCCCCGTACGGTTCAAGTGGATGTATTCAGCAAGCCCCAGTAAAATCGCCATATGGCCGTCATGGCCGCACGCGTGCATAAATCCCGAATTCTTGGAAGCGAAATCCAGCCCGGTCGCCTCCTCAAGTGGCAAGGCATCCATGTCCGCGCGAAAGCCGATGGTCACCTCCTGATGATTGTCAAAGTATAAAACGAGCCCGGTGTCGCCCACCTCGTGGATGGTGCAGCCCAAGTGTTTCACCGCATTTATGATGTATTCTTTCGTATTGAATTCTGCAAGCCCTGGTTCGGGTATTTGATGAAGGTCCTTGCGAAACCTTGCCAAATCTGTTGCCATGATGGTCACTCCTTTACCTATAGGTATGCCTGTGGCGGGTGGAGGGTTTGGACGAATATCCGCTGTTTGAAAAATATCTTCCGACGTGGTAAAATGAAATAAAAAAGGAGACGGATCATGGAACATTTCTGGCATTACGAAACACCCATCGGCTGGGTGACGCTGGTGGACGGCGGGGCAGCGATTACGGGCTGTTATTTTGGGAAGCGGGAACTCGGCACACCAGGGGAAACGGGGTTGATCAAGGAGGCGCACAGCCAGCTGCTGGAGTTTTTACGGGGCAAGCGGCAGGCCTTCGACCTGCCACTTGATGCTAAGGGCACTCCCTTTCAAATGCAGGTCTGGGATAAACTGGGTGAAATCCCGTATGGGCAGACACGGTCTTATCAAGACATTGCCAACGCAATCAATAACCCAAAAGCCGTGCGGGCCGTTGGCATGGCCAATAATAAAAATCCCATCTCCATTTTCATCCCCTGCCACCGGGTCATCGGAAGCAACGGGAAACTGGTCGGTTATGGGGGCGGGCTGCCTCTGAAAGAGAGGCTTTTGGATTTGGAGAGGGAAGCTGTGCTGTAAAAAGGAAGTGGACCTATTTGTGGATACCTCTAATAACTCCAATTCACCCGAATTTGCGGTCTTTTTCCGCCCATCCTAATAGCCCACCAAAGGAGGAAACCTTCCTACGGAAGGGCGGGGACCCTGCCAGCAAAAATGCCATGAAGTTCCACTTCACTGCAATGCTCTAAATCTTTATTGCGCCGAGGAGCGCAAGGTCGTGAGCACCGTAGAAGCATTTTCACTTCCTCGGCTGGACGAAAAAATCCTCGCAAATGCGGGCAAGGCTCTTACGGTTTTCT
>WRGF01000168.1 GCA_009787345.1 Turicibacter sp. | reverse complement strand
ACCCGGAAGTAGCGAGGGATCGTCTTTGCCTCCAATTTTGAGTTTGGCGATCATTCAGATTGTTTCATTTTCTAAAACTCAATTGCCGTCTATATAGTGTTTTATTTTTTATGAGAGCGTACGTGCTCCTGACGTGTCCCAATAAGGCGCTACTTGATAATTTGGGCTCTTGTCAAGGTAAGGTATTGTCCTTCATCTAACGTAATTGAAATTTCCTCGGTGAAGTTGGAATTGGAAACAATGTTTGAGGATGTTCCACGGGAATCGGTAGCTACCTGATAATATCCAGCGACATTTGAAGTGGCTTTGACCAAATAAGTCCCTGCTGGGATGTCGATTCCCACACGGTAAACCCCATCACCTAAGGTACCATCCATAAAAGTGGGAACCACTGCCTGCCCTGCTTCAAACAGAGTTGCTCTTTTAACGATTAAGTACTCCCCTTCTTTCACAGTCAAAAAAGAATGGGTTCTAAAATTTTTATTGGTGATTACTGCGTCTAAAGACCCAGAATTATCCTTGGCAAGCATCACATAGCCATGGGTGTTTTCATCCGCCTTTATAAAATAGTCCCCAGCAGGGATATCTGCTCCCACTAATAAAAAATTATCGGACAGGCCACTCATTTCTTCATAGTTGGAGGAACTATCACAACATAAAGGAATCACCTTATCTTCTTCAAAAACCGACAATAGCTGATTATAACCATCATCCTCGGAAATTTCCCCATGATGGATGATGGTTGCTGAAACCGTGAGCAAGCCAATCCACGCCCACCATTTCTTATAAAACGGTTCGTTCATCTGTTTTCCCTCCTTGGTGCCTGATATATTTTTATGAGCATAATTCTCTAAAATTATTCAACGCAGCATAAGTTTTCTGCCCTGAATATATTTTTGGCTCATTAAGGTGGACAGTGCTTGGAGTTGGACCAACAATAACATGAACAGTTCCCATTTAATTCCATTGTCGGAATGTCCCCAAGTGGTTTAGGAATCAAGTGGGTTCATTATTCACAAACTAATTTCATTCAAATTCATAATGAATGATTGGTGTGGCGATGGAAAAAAAGATGCCGAATTACTCGTCGAACAGATTAAGGTTGACCAGTTTAAAGCAATTTATAGTCTTTTAAGCCCTCACTTTAGCGAACGTGACAAGCGGCTTTTTGCGGCAGCACAGGCTATGATTTTGGGATACCGTGGAATTACGTTGGTTTCAGAAGCTGTAGGAATTTCCAGAACCACGGTTACTGCCGGAGTAGAGGAATTAAGGTCCGGCGAACCCCACGATAGCGGGCGCATACGGAAAGAGGGCGGTGGACGAAAAAAAATTACTGCTGCACAGCCAGGCATCAGAGAAGCATTGTCAAAACTGCTCGCCGATTCCACGGCTGCCGACCCCGAGCGTCCGTTACTGTGGACCATCAAAAGCCAGAGAACCCTTTCGGAAGAACTTGCGGCTGAAGGCTTTAAAGCTTGCCCGACCACCGTCGGGAAACTGCTGGAGGAAATGGATTACAGCCTTCAAGGGAACCAAAAGGTACTCGTTGGAAACAAACACATTGACTCCGGTAAGCAGTTCGAGTTCATCAATAAGAAGGTGAAAGTATTCCAAAAGCATGGGCTACCAGTGGTTTCGGTAGATGCCAAAAAGAAAGAGCTGGTTGGAAACTACGCAAATCCCGGTAAGACCTATCGAAAGAAGGGAAGCCCGGTAAAAGTCAATGCGTATGACTTCCCACTTCAAAGTGAGGGCAAAGCCACCCCTTATGGAATTTACGACATCAAAAACAACAGAGGCTGGGTCAATCTGGGAACTGACCACGACACGGCTGAATTTGCGGTGACAAGCCTTCGCAACTGGTACATCAAAGAAGGGAGAAAAGCATTTTCGGGTAAAGATAAAATGCTTGTCACGGCGGACGGGGGTGGAAGCAACGGGAGTCGCAGCCGCCTTTGGAAGTCGGAACTTCAAAAAATGGCTGACGAATTCAAATTGGAAATCCATGTGAGCCATTTTCCACCGGGCATGAGCAAGTGGAATAAAATAGAGGGCAGACTATTTGCGAACATTTCCCGGAACTGGCAGGGAAAACCCCTGGTCAGTTATGAGGTCATTGTTGAATTAATCAAAGGAACAAAAACCAAAAAGGGTCTGGAAGTGAACTGCGAGCTTGACCCCCAAAAAGTACGAAAAGGGAATTAAAATTTCAAATGAGGATTTTGCCAATCTGAATATTGAAAAGGACGAATTCCACGGTGAATGGAACTATGTCATTACGCCGAAAAAGCAAAAAAATAATACGAAATTTTGTTCAGGTTATTTTTGGACAAACTCTTAGGTAGGCGTAGTAGGTCCCTTCGAAAATAGGGGCGCTTCGCTAACCCGTATGGGTAAACCTGTTTCATGGTATAATGGTTTTTGAGGTGATTTTAAAATGGAAAAAATTTGTAGTGATTTTGTCATAAAACTAAGCATTAAATGAAAACAACGCACAAAAGTCAACCGCCTTTCCCGGGTGAAGTCCTTTTCAGATTCCCTCGTGGCCGATTTGAAGGCCTCGGTATACAGTATACCATTTGTGTTTGTTATAATCGTAGGTGTTTTAAATATCTTCATGTCATAATCTCCTCCAAAAAAGCTCTCTTCTTCAATTATGGAGGAAATCAACCATTAATCAAACGATCATTTTAAGATAGCTCTTTCATTTGGCTAAGTTGACGACACTGCTCTCAAACACGAAAAAAGCAGGCTGCAGCCTGCTTTTCACCGTATATTTAAACTTCGAACCGTTCGCCATTGCTGTTTTCGAAGTAGACTCTTGAACCTAATGTCCCCGGTCCTGTTGAGGCAGGCGAACTGCTCCCTCTGAATCCGGGTGGGCGGCCTCCCATCGGTGGCCTAGGCCCTCCGCTCATTGGCGGGCGCGGCCCGTCACCTTGAGGGGGACGCGGCCCTCCTTGGGGTGGGCGTGGGCCACCTTGTGGCGGCCTTGGCCCTCCGCCCATTGGCGGGCGGCCTTGGGGTGGGTGGGTCGGCCTTGGCGGGCGTGGCCCAGGGCCGCCGCCCCAGAACCAGCCAACGGGCCCCCACATCCAGCCGCCCCAAAGGCCAGGGCCAACCACAGGGCCGATAGGCCAAATCCCGCCTGGGGTAATGATGATGCGCTCGTCACTTCCACTGGCAGGCCCAAAAAATCTGGGATCAAAGTTATCCATCCGTATTCCTCCTTTTCCAAACATAAAAAATGGTTTGGAAAATATCTTCAGGATATTATATACAAAGGGGGACGATTTGGTTCCTACAATAAATCGCCAAGGGCATGGCCCACCGTTTCATACAGGGCTTCGGCTTTCATTTTAATGGCTTCTTTTGCCCCGGGAAGGGAAATGCCACGATAAGCTTCGAACATCGGAATGTCATTATAGGAATCGCCCATGCCATAGGCGTTTTCTTGCTTGACCTGATGCTTTTTCGACACATAGCCCATGCCCGTTGCTTTGGATAGGCCAGGGGCCTGGATATCGACATGGATGAGGTTAGCGAAGGCGAAGGCCTCCCCCTTAAAGGTTTCATTGATCATCTCCGCCACTTTGTGGGCTTCTTCATGGGAGTTGGTGGTCAATGCAATCTGGGCTACCGGCAACTTCAGGGCAGCCTCCCTTGATAGATGGTAAGTCCGGGTCATCAGCCCTACCAACCGAAACAAAAGCCTATCCGGTTTCAGGAAAGAGAACCTGCCACTTAAATGCCCCGAAAAGCCGTCGGTGATGGAATAACTATCAAGCCCTTTTTCTTCCAAGAGGTTGACGATAGCATGTGCCACAGGGGGGGAAATATCTTTTCGGAATAAGATCCGGTCGTGCTGGTCGACGATAATCGCACCATTGAGCCCCACCAAGTAGTCGTACTTTATTTTTCGGAAGCGCCGCTCAAAATGCATCATGGAAATGGAACGGCCTGTTGCAAAAATAAACAAGTTCCCTGCGTCCCGCCATTTTTTGACCTCTAAGTTGTTGGTGGAAATTTCATTTTTAGTGCGGTCATGGCGGTAAAAGGTGCCATCGTAATCGGATGCAAACAGTTTCATGATTAATCCTCCGTAGTAAAAAACCCGTCCAAAGTTGAACGGGTTTTTATATTAAATCGCGTCAAAATTGACTTTCATGCGGTTTCCGTCTTTGGCAGCCGCCATAATGACCAGGTTCCGTAGGGCAGAAGCCGTCCGTCCCTGCTTGCCAATGACACGCCCTAAATCATCGGGGGCAACCAGTGCCTGGATAAATAGGGCGCCATCCCCGCTGGGAAGCTGTTTGACTTGCAAGCAATCTGGGTGCATCAGCAGTGGGCGAATCAGGTGTTCAACAAATGAAAGATAGTCCACCGATACCCCCATCCTTACTTAGCAGCTTTTTTTGATTCAGCGAATTTAGCCATGATCCCTTGTTTAGAGAATAATGCGCGCACTGTATCCGTAGGCTGTGCACCTTCACCTAACCATTTCATTGCTTTTTCTTCGTCGATGGAAAGGATTGCAGGTTGTGCAACCGGGTTGTAAGTCCCAACAACTTCGATGAAGCGCCCGTCACGAGGTGCAGATGAAGTTGCTGCAACGATGCGGTAGAAAGGCTTTTTCTTAGAACCCATGCGAGTTAAACGTAATTTTACCATTATATATTCCTCCTGTAATTTGCGGTATTTGGCAGTGTAAAGGGAAATCCCTTAACACGACAAGACTAAGTATACCAAATCACAAAAGGCATGTCAAGTGTTTTTGTTTAGCAGGGATGACTCCATGTTTCTTAATCGATAGGACGGACTCCGACCAAAGGGAGGGGGTTTTCAGCGGCCTTGACTAGCGGCTCTCATTTGTCGTTTTTTTGAAACTTTTTTGAAGCTAATTTGCATCGGCTCCTTTATGAAGAAAGTAGAATATCTGGCTCCGAATAAGCGTCCTAATTGACCATGCCTGTCGCATTTTTTACATACGGTCTACTCCCCGCTTTTTGAAAAATACTTAGGATTCATTATAATCCCCTCATTGAGTCAACTTTAAGACACAGTTTCAATGTGACGCCAAACACCTGATATATTGTTTGTCACGGGGTGATTATTGACAGTTGTCCAACGCGCTTGCCAAATTGACCCACCTGCACGAACTCGAGCACCGGCGCGATATTCAGTAGTCGGACTCCAATCAAAAATGGTTGGTGGCGCTGGTGGCGTTGTTACATTTGGTATCAACATATCAAAATCGTCAAGAGTAGTAGCTGAATCATAAAGCTCAAGAGTTCGATCATAAATTTTTTGAGTATCGCCATCTAAATCAGCAACTTCCTGATTTGCAGTATTAATTTCATTTGTCAAATTTGCTGCAAGAGCTAATCCAGCTTCGACTTCTCCTCGAAGCTCATCGATTGTTCCCCTTAAACCATCAGCCTCTGCTCTTAATGTAGCTAAATTAGCGTTTAACTCGTCTATCTTATCCAGATTTTCCGAGTTATCCTGTCTAGCTTGATCTAAATCAGATTCAAGCCCACTAATTTCATCTAATTTATCAAAGTACTCCGATTCTAGAAGAGCCAAATCCTCTTCTAACTCAATTATCCGGCTGTCGCTCGTCCCGATTAATGCTAGCATTTGGGAACGGTAAACATTGAACGC
Organism: Turicibacter sp.; assembly: GCA_009787345.1. GTDB lineage: Bacteria > Bacillota_I > Bacilli_A > MOL361 > Turicibacteraceae > WRGF01. The sequence continues at coordinate 12,966 of WRGF01000168.1, read as the reverse complement.
ATCTAAGATCTCTGTAGTACCAGCGGCCAGTGAGTTGACCATATTTTCCATAGAAGTAAAATTCATTCGAATGTTAGCAATATGTGGTGCACCTAACCAAATTGCCCCCGCAATACCTGTAATACCTACTGTCCGTAATACTCCTTTTGTAACATTATTCATATTAAATCTCCTCCATTAGAATTTAATTTTTAGATAGCAACAGATCTGCTAACTAACACCTTCAAGATAGCTAATTAAATTAACTATATTTGTATTATACATGGTTTATACATTTGTTTCAACATGTAAATATTGGAAAACGAATGCCGCTTCACTCAACTTTTCATAGATTACGACGGAAACCGAGGCGAAGTAAAATTTGGGAAGTCAACTACCCACTACCTATCGTGGTAGATGTTGGTTCGATCTATTGCAAAAAAATTAAAAGCCAAAACCAAATAGGCACGGTATTTTGGGGCAGATGAAACCACTGAAATCAGCTTTCATAAAAACGTTACCTATTTTTTACCTTCAGGCAAAATAAGAATAATTCCCGAATTTTTGCCGCACTTAAAAAGAGCTCCTCTTAAAAAATGGATTATATCCCCTTAAAAGGGAAATAAGGAAAATAAATATCGCCATGTGGAAAAATTTCTTTCCACATGGCGATATTTTTATTTTTGATGGAAAAGCCTTCAGGAGACTGAAGGTTTTTCAGCGGCCTCCCAAAATAATGGCGGTTTTATACGTTTCGGGATGCGGGAATGGGTTCTCCTGCTTACTGAAATTTCATTATTCACATGCCCAACCATCGTTGTCCCGGTCGAATGTCCTTTGGTATGCCGGATGGCTCGAATCCACCCCTTCTGGATAAACTTCCCGAAGTTCGGTGCAGTTTTTGAAGTTTTCCGGGGGTTTGATGGCTTCGGGCTTTTGGGACATGGTTTCCCCATGACCGCCCGGTTCGTAACTTGCCTGGGAGGATTGGTTGACACGGACTTCCTCCCCCAATGTGACGATGATGGTCCCTTGTTCGTCCGTCCGATAGACGGGAATCCCGAGGCTTTCAAAAAGCTCCATAGTTTCCCTCGACGGATGCCCGTAGGAATTGCCCTGGCCACTGGTAATGACCACTAGCCCTGGATGGGTGGCTTCGATGAATGCCCGGCTATTACTGGTATTCGAACCGTGGTGGCCCGCTTTGAAGACATCTACTATACCCACATCAGGGAGCATTTTTTCCACTTCGGCTTCTGCATCGCCGGTAAATAAAGCCCGCCTTGAGCCGCTTTGAAGCAAGGTTACCAATGAAGTGTTGTTTGGGTTGGTCGATGGGTTATTCGTGTTGAAAAAGGTCAGGGTCGCCCCACCCAGCTGCATGACCGAGCCTTCTAACGGCACGCTGGCAGCCAATCCGTTATCCGACAGGGCGAGGATATAATCGCGGTATACTTTAGTGTCCGCATCCCCATTGGGCACCAGGGTCGCTCCCACTTCAAAGCCATTCAAAATGGTAGCGGCCCCGCCGATGTGGTCGGCATGAAAATGGGTCAGGATGAGATAATCCAAGCGGGTGATGCCAAGGCTGTGCAAATAATCGGTGACCGTCGCCCGGTCGTCAACATCGCCGGTGTCGATCAGGGCAAAATGCCCGCTATTTTCAATCAGGATGCTATCGGACTGTCCAGTGTCGATGAAGTGGATATGGGTATCTGCTAAGACCGCTTCATTATTTGAATGGGATACGGGGGTTTCAGGCATTGACGTTGGGATATTGATTGACTCCCTGCTACCGGCACAGCCAACTAAAAACGTTATGAGTAAAATTGCAAGTGCCGCCACTAGCGGCTTTTTCTTATTTGTGGATTTCATATTATCACTCCCAATGGGTTTCATTGCATCTTTTGATTATATTAACCTTTTTGGGCAATCATAACCGCCACGGGTATTTTTTGCAAAAAAAAGGAGGTTCCGAAGAACCTCATAAAACAGGGGGGATGTTTTATAAAAATATTGGGATGAAAAGAGAGTACTTACGAAAAATTTTAGGGGAAAATTTCGCAAGAAGAAAAATTAGGGTATGCCCTGCGTTAACAGGACATGTCTAATTATAGCATAATCCAGCACCATGTTGTGTCTTTTTTGTGTTATATTTAGATTTTTAACACATTTTTTACTTATTTTTCGGATTATATTAACATTTCAAAAACCTGATAGTCCCCCGCTTTTGGGAACTATCAGGCTTCTTGGAAAACTATTATTCAAACCCCAGTGCTTTTAGCACGAATGGGATGGCATTCCTTGGCGTACCGGCATACGGGTAGGCATGCATGTGGATTGCCGGGTTGAAATTAAGTTCGATAATGGAAAGGGTTGAGGTTGGGTCCGTGATATCCTCAATAATCATGTCCAGCCCGCAAATCCTTGCCCCGAATTTTTGGACGGCATCGATGGCCAGTTGCTTAAAGTATTCAGGTGTTTCATCAGTGACATCAACAGAGTCGCCGCCAGTGGAGATGTTAGAATTTTTCCTAAGGAAAATTTGCTCGCCTTTTCTTGGGATGCTACCCGGCGTCAGGTTTTGGGCATGAAGGAACAAAAGGGTTGGATCGTCGATTTCGATTTTTTCAAGCGGCTTTTGGTGATGGGTGCCACGAAGGACGTCCTTGTTCTTTTCATCCACCAACTCCTGGATGGTATGGATGCCATCCCCGATGATATTGGCAGGTACCCGTTTCAAGACGGCAACCAGCTCTTGTTCCACAACTAGGAATCTGTATTCCTGGCCTGGTTGGAATTCTTCAACGATAACCGAGCTGTCGTAAGAAAACGCATGCTTAAGGGCTGTCTCGAATTCAGCCGGGTCTTTCAATGGGGTGAAGATCGTGATGCCCCACCCGTAATTGGTGCTCTTTGGCTTGATGACCACTGATTTTCCTGAAAATTCGGAGTAAGCCATGATGGCATCTTGCTGGTCGGTGAAATTGATGCCTTTGGGGACCGGCAACCCTTGGGTTTCCAGGATGCGCTTTGTGACTTCCTTGTTTTCCATGGCCAGCACCGTGATGTAATTATCAAGGGCTGTCTTGGTGGCCTGCTTGACCAGTTGGACAAATCCATCCTTTTCAAGCTTCAAGAAGTTATCGTCGCGGTCTAGGATATCGATCCTGATCCCTTGTTTGATGGCTTCGGAAATCAACAGCTGGGTCGACATTTCCATATCGGTGAACCCTGGCAGGCGGTAAGGCGCCACGGTACCTTCCTGGTAGTGTTTTTCAGCCAGTTCCATATAGGCATTTTCATAGCCTTTTTCCGAAACTAAGGCAGCCAGCCGGGCAGAAAGGGTTGGTTTGCGCCCTTCCAGTTCATCCAGCTTATTGGCAAGGACTCCTTCAAGCCCTAACCCATAAGCCTCATTAATGGCAGACATATTTTTGAAAATCTCTTTTGCCCAGTCCAATATGCTAACTTCTTCCCCGTCTTTTAAAAGGGTTTCGGATGTGTCACGGCCAAGGACCGATACGCGGGTTTCGTTAAGGTCGGCTTCTTCTTGCCAATCCGCCTCAAAATCTTCCTCCAAGTCCAACAAGTATAGCATGAATAAATGGACAAACTTCAAGTCCTCCAAAGAAACCCCTGCCAGTTCAAAAGGGTTCAGGTCGATGGAACGGATTTCCACATATTGTACCCCGTTATCCAAAAGGGACTGCATGATTTGGTGGTGGGTCTTTGCTTTGGAGCGAAGGCGGATGGGGCAATAAAATTCCATGGCATTCTTGATGGTCCCCTCTTTGATGAAGCCATCAAGGGAGTCCACAAATGCTTCAACGCTGTCATAAGAAGGATGCAGCTCTTTTTTATTCCGATAGCCCAAGGCCGTGTTGCGGATGCTGACAAATTTCGGCTTTAAGTATTCTTCCCCCAAAACCTGGCTCACCCGTTCAGGGATTTCAACCGTAAAACTTTCATCAACGCTAGGCGTCGCCCCTAAAAAGAAATTGACGAACCATCTCAGGCGAAGGAAATTCCTAACCTGCTTCAAATAAACCTGGTTGCGAAACGCCTTAAAGTCCGATTCCCCGCAAGCCGTAAAAAGGGTCCTTAGCAGATTATCCGAAAAAGAAAAGTTGTAGTGGATGCCGGAAATCAGTTGGGTTTTTCCCCCGTACTTATCAATGAGGTACTCCCTGTACTCTGATAATTCACGCCCGCGGTCCGTATCTGAAAACTTGGCGATGGGGACTTCCTGCCCTTTTGAAATGACGCATGGCAGGGACTGGGGCCAAAAACGTTCGTCCTTAAGTTCGCCCGCCGATAAATTGTAAAGGGCTGTCAAGAAATCAAAAGCCTCGTCCACGGTTTCCTTCGGCGGTGTGACAAGCTCGATTTGCGCTTCCGAAAAATCCGTGGTGATGTAAGGATTTTTCAGCTTGTCGCCAAGCGACTGCGGGTGCGGCGTCATCGCCAAGTGCCCTTTCAAGTCGATGCGAAGGGACTCCCTCTCCAAACCAAAATTCCCTTTCATCAAATCATTTGCCGTCACTTGCGGCTTCAATCTGCGCAACATCTCGAATCATCCTTCCTGCAACTCATTCATCTCTTTAACGCATTGTATTTGTTCAATAACGATCATCATTTATTTTACGCTATTTTGCATCAGCCTGTCAATTTTTTGAACTCGGCTGCCCGGCATTTCAAGGAATTAAAACCTTTTTTTTAGGCGAAAGCGGTAAAGCTCCAAAATACCAAAAATTTCAGCCCGTGCAAAGCGCCCATTTTGCAGGCTTTTGGCACTTAATGCATAGACCCAAAAATGGGAAATTAGCATCCAAACCAAGCCAAAAACCAACAATTGAGAGCCCGACCGCCAAAGGGTCAGCCCAACCAGCAAAGTCGTCATCAGCTTCAACCCGTTCAAAAACAACAGGATGATGCTATGGCGAAACAGCTTTTGGTTCATCCTCATTAAAAATTCCAGGGAAGGCTCCACCTTAAAATCATGCAGCCTTAAAATATTTTCCGGGATTTTGCCCTCGGACATTTCAAATGCCCAGCGCAGGCTGCTGGTTGCCCGCAGCTCCATGTAGCAAAATTGGAACACCACGCCTAAGACCAATCCGGTCATCCAGATTAGGACGGTCAAAAAAATCCTTTCGCCTGGACGGGAACGGTATATTTCGATAAAGGATACCATCGCTAAAATGATGCCCGCAAAAAATCCATTCAGAAATAGCATGTTCGATTCGGTTTTTTTCAAGCGCTCCACCCCAATGCAAGTCTATATTATTTCGATTATAACCTTTCCCTCACGCAATTTTTGTCCTTTCATGGTAAGGGCATGGAAATTTGCAATGAAAAAACCTGCCAATCCCAGCGATTTAGGGATTTAGCAGGTTCAAGTATTTTTTTCAATCAATGAAGCCCCAGGGAAATGATTTCCAGCTGGAAAACCTGGGCATCTTCCCATTGGGACAGGGCATCATAAAATTCCTGGACCCGGTTTTTGGGGAGCATGGTCATGATGGTTGATCCCGACCCACTTAAATAAGTGGCGTAGGCTTCGTAATTTTTCCCTAGGCTCCTAACTGCATCTAGTTCAGGTAGCAGCTGCTTCCTGTAAGGCTCGTGGAGCAGGTCCTTTTCAATGAGTTTGCCCGCTTCCTCGAAATTGCGGTTTAAAAGGTGGGCCAGCATCGTATTGGAAACTGCTGAGGCCCGCACCGCATCTTTGAAACTAAGCTGGCCAGGTAGGATTTTGCGCATTTCTTCGGTGGACATTTTTTTATTGGGGACGAAAGCCACGAGGCCGAGCCCATAAAGGTTGAATTTAGCGTATGAAAGCTGTCCCTCATCGTAATTGGCGACCACAAAGCCACCTAAAATGGCTGGCGCCACATTATCGGGATGCCCTTCCGCCTGGCAGGCAAGTTGCAGCTTATCTTCAAGCCCAAGCTTAAGCCCACCTAAGCGGTCAGCAAGCTCTATGCCTGCTACAAGTGCCGTGGAACTGCTGCCAAGCCCCCGCTCAACCGGGACTTCATTTTTGACCCGCAGGCGATGGGGCTTTAGGCCAGGTGCAATCTTTAAGGCAGTTTCCACGATTAAATTCTGTTCGTCCGTCGGGATGCCTGGGCCCAGTTCGTGGAGGACCTCCCATTTTTCACTGGCCCCAACTACCTCTACTTCTAAATAAAGGTTGACCGCAAAGCCCATGGAGTCAAAGCCACAGCCGACATTGGCACTGGTGGCAGGTACTTTTATGAACATGCCAGCACCTCCTGGATGGCTGATTTCAAATCATTGGCGATGCCTGGGTGAAGCACTTGTTTTTCGTGAAGGCCGCGGATCTGCTCAGGCGACCTTTCAAGTTTTTGGCCGATGGCGGTTTCCACGGTTTCTGAAAATTTATGGGGGGCAGCCGTTGAGACGACCAACGTCAGGGTTTTGTCCCCGGATTCAAGCTGGTAACGGTCTGCGACGGTTTTGGCAACCGCGGTGTGGGGGTCGATGACGTAACCCGTTTCCCTGAACACTTCCTGGATTTTGGCAAGGGTTTGTTCATCGGTGGCGGAGCCTGAGGCAAACGTGCCAAGGTCTGCACCATCCCCTGAGGTCAAACGCTCAAGGTTGCTTGAGATGAGGATGTCCATGGATGGGGACAGGGTCAAATGAAAATCACGGTCCCCATTATAAACGCCTGTCTTGAAAAATTCATCCAACACATCGTTTTTATTGGTGGCACAAATCAGCTTGCCAATGGGAAGCCCCATCTGCTTGGCATAATAACCCGCTAAGATGTTCCCGAAATTGCCAGTTGGCACCACGTAATTGACTGGCTCGCCATCTTGGATGCGGCCCGATTCCACCAACTGTGCGTAGCTGTAAAAGTAATAGACGACTTGGGGCAAGAGCCTTCCGATGTTAATGGAGTTTGCCGAGGTGAACAAGTAGTCAGATGAGAATTTTTCCTTGAACGCTTCGTCAGCGAAGATGTCCTTGACCCCGTTTTGCGCATCGTCAAAGTTGCCTTCAATGCCAAAAACGTGGACATTTTTTCCTTCATTTGTGGTCATTTGCAGCCTTTGGACAGGGCTGACCCCATTATTTGGATAAAAGACGAACGCTTTGATTCCCGGGACATCGGCAATTCCCGCCAAGACTGCAGGCCCTGTGTCCCCTGACGTAGCGGTGACAATGACCGCCGTTTTTTCGACCCCGGTTTTTTTCAGGGATGCCGTCAATAAATGGGGGAACAACTGGAGGGCAACATCCTTGAACGCTAGGGTCGCCCCGTGATATAGCTCAAGGTAATCCCCATTAAGCCTGACAGGCTGGTAATGGCGATATGCTGAACCAATGGCTTCTTGCAGCTCACCTTCCGAGAAATCAGTCAAATATAGCATTAACACCGCATGGGCCAGTTCGTTATAGGATTTTCCCAAATACTCTTTGAACTGCGGGAATGAGGTAGGCACATAAAGCCCGCCATCGGGGGCAAGGCCCCTAGAAATCGCCGTTGCGGCAGATACTTCAATTCGTTGCGGATCTCTCGTGCTGACATATTTCATACGGACCAACTCCCAAAATGTTTTGCTTATTGTAACAGAAGGAAGGGGGTAAGTCAACGGTTTTGAGGATATTTTGAAATAAAAAAAACCTTCAACCCCTGATTGGAAGGAATTGAAGGGCTATCATTTACTGTTTTCGATTGAAAGCATATCCCATGAGGGCGCCTAAAATGCCGCCGAGCACATGCAAAAACCTGGAAATATTATCGTGGACCGTCATGCTGAGGGCAACTTCCTGGCCGATGTAAATCAGAAAAATCAGGATAAAAGTAAGGGGCAGGCGCCCGCTTCTCACGTTGGTAAAAGGCGTCAATAAAATCAGCATGAAGGCGATGCCACTGGCGCCAAGCACCCCGGAGGTGAAAAAAAGCAGATGCAGGCCGCCGCTGACAAGGGCCGTGGTCAGAATCATCATGACCAGCTGCCGGGAACCGTACTTTTCCTCAATTAGCGGGCCCACCAGCAAAATCAGGCTGAAGTTGCCGAAGAAATGGTTGAAATCGGCGTGGCCGAATATATAAGTGACCAGCCGCAAATAAGAGAACGGGTCGTAAAAATTGCCCGGATGGAGCACGAAAAATTCGCGGGTAAAAACACCGTCCGTCAGCCAACCCATCACCAAGACGGCAAAAGAAAGGATGGCATAAGTCAGGATAACGGGGGCATTGTAATGGACCTTAAGCCTCATAAAACAGCTCCCCCTTCCCATAGGCCCGGCAGGCGGCAAACAAATAATCCGACAACCGGTTCAAATACATCAAACAAAAGCCGTTGATAGGGAACGCTTCCCTTAATGCCACCACATCCCGCTCGGCACGCCGGCACACAGCCCTCGCCACATTCAAGTGGGATGCCAGTCCATCATCGCTGGCCAGCACGAACAAAAACTTGGTTGGCAGTTTTTTTGCAAGCCCATCGATTTTTTCTTCCAAGCCTGCTATTTTTTCCTTCGCTGTTTTGAACGGGCCATTGCCGGGGCAAAGTGACAAATCGTACCCGACCTCAAAAAGGTCCTGAAGGATGGTGCCCAACTCAACTGCCAATGGTGCGGGCGCCATGGACCTTGCCAGCCCAATAAAGGCACCCAGTTCATCGAGGGTGCCATTGGCTATGATGCGCAGGTCTGTCTTTAAGGTACGTTTCCCTCCTAGAAGGGACGTCATGCCCTCATCCCCTGATTTTGTGTAGAGCTTCATAGTCCTCCCCCTTTTCATAATGGATTCATTTAGCATCCCGCCTAAAAAACAATCTCTTCCCAAATCATGGCTTCACAGGCTTTTTTCACGGTTTCCAAATCCAAATCCGGGCAGATGGTCTCCTCGTGGGAAATCGTCAGTATAGCCATGGTCTGGGCAAATTTAACGGTATCCACTACGCTAAGCCCATGGATGTAACCATAGCCAAGGCCTAAGTTGAAACTATCCCCGGCGCCCGTCACATTGACCACATTTGCTTTTTTCGTCTTGATGAGCCCTTCTTCTGTGGCAGTCTTGTAGTAGATGCCGCCTTCAGCCAGTCTGATAAAAACGTGTTCGATCCCAAGCCCAAAGAAATAATGGCCTGCTTTTTTCACGGCTTCCTCACTGTCCAAAGCAAACCCACAAATAGCTTCAGCTTCTTGGCGGTTAGGTTTAAAGGTGTGGAAATACGGGAGCAGGTGCTTGATTTGCTGGGCTTTCGGGCCGGATACGGGATCCATCACAAACTTGGTTTTCCCTTGGAAAGTTTTGACGATGTATTCAATGATCTGTGGTTGGTCGGCACCGAAAAAGACATACTCGGCCCCTTCGATGGTTTTGGCCCGTGATTCCACGAAGCCGGTAGTCACGTAATCATCCATGTCGATGTCCACCACCGCAGACACCATTTCACCATGTTCGTCGAGGATGGCCATATAAGTCGGGGTAGAAGCCCCATCGACGATGAGGGACTCGGACATGTCAAAATTCATTTTTTTGGCGTGGTCCATCATGGCGCGGGCCTTCCCATCGTTTCCAAGGTAGGAAATAAATTTCGTGTTCAACCCGACGCGGGCCATGTTCTCGGCAATGTTTCGGCAGACCCCGCCATAAGACACCTTGACCACCCCCGGGTTTGAGTCATGGGTCCGGTATTTTTCGCTGGTAAAGCCAAAAATATCGTAAATGGAAAGGACAAAAACGAGCAGGTAAGGTTCGTACAAATGGCTCACTCCCCGCATTCAAAGTCGACGGCTGCCCGCGCCAAAGCAAATGGCTTCACGAGAGTATTGGCAGCCTCTTGGTGGAGTGGATGGTCCTGATAAGCTAAAAGCGCCTCCTTCGAGGCATGGGTACTGACCAGTGCCACATCATAGGATTGTTCCGACCTGACGAAATCCCCGCCGGCTGAAATGTCCAGCAACCCTTCGATTTTTCCTGCCAGCCCTTCAAGGCCCGCTTTCATATTTTGGATGGTCGACTCTTTTTCTTCACTGGGCATCGGCTTCAATTTCCACATGACAACGTGTTTGATCACGGCAATTCCCTCCTTTTATTTTCGGTTTGCTGCTTTTTTCGCAGGTTAATTTAAATGGCTTAAATAGCTATCGCCAAATTCCGGCATTTTGGCACCGAAGTTATCGGCGATCGTAGCCCCGATGCTAGCAAAGGTGCTACCACCTTCAAGGGCACCGCCACCGGACATCTGCGGGCTGTAAAAAAGCACGGGGATGTATTCACGAGTGTGGTCTGTCCCTGGGGCGGTCGGGTCGTTCCCATGGTCAGCAGTGATGATCAGCAAATCATCGGCCTGCATTTTGGAAAACACCCCAGAAAGCTGTTGGTCAAAGGTTTCCAGTGCGTCGCCATAGCCTTCGGGGTTTCGCCGATGGCCATAAACCGCGTCGAAATCCACCAGGTTAAGAAAAGCAAGCCCGGTAAAATCACGGTTCATGACCTGAAGTAGTTTTTCCATCCCGTCGTCATTGGATTTGGTCAGCAAATAATCGGTAATGCCCTCGCCCACATATATGTCATTGATTTTCCCCAAGGCGATGACCTCCTGCCCATTGTCCTTAAGGGCATTGAGCACCGTGTAGCCAAATGGCTTGAGGGCATAGTCATGGCGGTTGGGCGTGCGGGTGAAGGCCCCCTTCTTATCGCCAACAAAAGGCCTGGCAATGACCCGTCCCACCTTCCATTCCTCTTTCATGGTCAGTTCGCGGGCCATCTTGCAAATTTGCCAAAGCTCCTCAGCAGGGATGACAGCTTCGTTGGCGGCAATCTGCAGGACCGAGTCGGCAGAAGTGTAAACAATCAAGTCCCCCGTTTCGTTATGGTGCTCGCCCAAATCATCGAGGATTTCGGTCCCTGATGCCGACTTGTTCCCCACAATGCCACGGCCCGTCTTTGCCTTCAGTTCGTCCAACAATTCTTTCGGGAATCCTGTTTCCGTGAATGTCTGGAATGGCTCCGTAATTTTGAGGCCCATGATTTCCCAGTGGCCGGTCATGGTGTCCTTGCCAAGTGAGGCTTCGGCAAGCTTGGTGTAATAGCCCTGCGCCGGCTTTTGAGGTGGAACCCCAACAATATCAGTCAGGTTCCCAAGCCCTAATCTTTCCATACGAGGAAGCTTCAACCCGTTTTTATGCTTAGCAATATTTCCGAAAGTATTGGAACCCACATCGCCAAACTCAGCGGCATCCGGGAGTTCCCCAACACCTGCCGAGTCCATCACGATGAGGAAAATCCGTTTGAATTTTTTCATGGAAACACTCCTTTTTCTCATTAGTATTCCTGAATGCCACGGGCATTATTTATGGGAAGGCTATTTTTTGGAACGGGGATGTGCTTGTTCCACTGCATTGCGCAAATATTTATGGGAAGGCTATTTTTTGGAACGGGGATGTGCTTGTTCCACTGCATTGCGCAAATGGCTGCTTGAAAGGTGGGTGTAAATCTGGGTGGTTGCAATATCGGCATGCCCCAGCATTTCTTGGACAATCCTTAGGTCGGCCCCGTTTTCAAGGAGGTGGGTAGCGAAGGAATGCCGCAGTTTATGGGGGGACATCTTTTTGGTAATTCCCGCAAGGGCGGCTTGCTTCTTAAGGATCTTCCAAAATCCCTGGCGGGTCATCTGGCCTCCAAAGCGGTTGAGGAAAAGAGTGTCGGTCAGCATTTTTTCCAAATGAGGCCTGCCTTTTAAAAGATAATCCTCCAACGCCTGTATCGCCACTTCACCCATAGGGACCAACCGCTGCCGGCTGCCCTTGCCAAATACTTTCAGCAAGCCCCGCTCCAGGTGGATATCATCAAAAGTCAGTGCCAAAAGCTCGCTGACCCGAAGTCCCGCCGCATACATCACCTCGGTCATGGCCCGGTTCCTTAGCCCGGCCGGCGCCGTATCAGAAAAACTATCCAACAGCCTGGAAACTTCTTCGATGCTTAAGATTTCTGGAAGGTTTTTATGGATTTTCGGGCTTTTCAGCAAGCGGCACGGATTGGCGGGGACAATTTTTTCCAGCACCAAATAATCATGGAAGGCCCGGATAGCGGAAAGCTTCCTTGCCACGGATTTGGTGGAAAGCCCGGTATCATATAGAAAAAAAAGGTAATCCTGGATATTTTGCCGGTTGACGCCATCTGGGCCCAAAATTCCCTGTTGCCCAAGAAAGCCAATATAAGCCCCTAAGTCCAGGGCATAGCTTTCTTGCGTATTCGGGGCCAACCCCCGGTCGATTTGCAAATGCAGCAAAAACTCAGTCAACTCCCTGTTCATAAATCACCCCATGGTCAAGAAAATAAAAAAAACGCAAAACCCAAGATCACGAGGGCCTGCGTTTGCTGATTGGCTGTTACTGTGCCACTGCAAGGGTATCGGCTTGTTCCTTGCACGACTTGCATGTCCCGTAAAAAATCAAGTCATGGTCGGTGACTTCAAAACCATATTGGTATTTGATGAACCGCTCATAGCATTCCTTGATGTCATGGATTTCCTGGATTCCGTCGCAACTGCGGCAAATCAAATGGTAATGGAACCGCTTCTCGACGTCAACATCCACCAAATCATAATATTTGATCCCATCGTTTTTCAGCTTGACGTTACGGACGATCTTTAAGTTTTCAAATAAATCCAGGGTTCGGTAAACGGTAGCAATCCCAATGGAGTCATCTGTTTTTTTCAAGTATTCGTACACTTCCTCCGCTGAAAAATGATGGAGCTTGTCAGCCAAAAGGACCTCAAGCACGGCTCGCCGCTGTTTCGTCATCTTCGAGCCGGACGTGACGATCAACGCCTCATACTTATCAAAATCTGTCATCTTATCATCACCCATTCAAATCCTGATTATATTTATGCTTATTATACCACAAAGGACACTTCCTAAACAACGGATTTTAATCAATATCAGTATCTATTACTAAAAAGTCCCCGCGAGATGGTAAGTTCGGGCTTGGAA
>WRGF01000167.1 GCA_009787345.1 Turicibacter sp. | reverse complement strand
CGCTGGCGGTCCATGTCCTGCTCAATCTGTTCCCCGCCATAAAAGCTGTCGCCGGTGCATTCAATGGCCAGGCGGGAGCGGTTCCCTTCGATGACCAAGTCAAGGTGATGGCCACCTACTTGTACTTTAGGCTTGATGTCGTAACCCGCCTGGCGGATGGCTTCATAAACATCTTTTTCCAAAATGGTTTCCACATCGCCGCTTTTTAGGGCCGTTGCCGGTAACGGGTTTTGGCAATAAGAAAGCAGGGTGTGGCGGACGTCCTCGGGATTTAGTTCATCCAAGGTGACGGAATGATATAGCCTCATCAGGGATTTCGCCCGGCTCGCTGCCACATTGAAGCGCTGGGTGTACATCTTTTTGTTAAGGGTGGCGTAACGGGCATTGGGAGCAACCACCAAGGAAAGCATCATGATGTCCCGTTCATCCCCTTGGAAGGAATAAGCATCCCCGCAAATAAGGTCCCTGCTGATCATCTCAGCTTCGCCGATGGCTTCCAATAGCATTTTTTGGATAAGCTTGGCCTGATCGATGCCTAACAGGGAAATGACCCCAATGGTCTTGCCATCAAACTTAGGGTCTTTTACCATGAGGGCAATGTCACCCACCATCTTGGCGGCTTCCGCTTCATTGGTTTTCTTGTTGTCCCGCAGGGCACCGTCGACGTAAATGGCTTCTACCGGGTTTGAAAATTTTTCTGATGGCAGGGGAAGCTTTAAGGGGACCATCTGGTTTTGATAAGAGAGCATGTTGGAAAACCCAATGATTTCCGGCACGCAGCGAAAATGTTCTTTTAGCATTAATTTCCCCTTGCTGGTGTAGGAACGGGCAGCCACGTCATAAAGGGAAGTCTGCAAGTCAAACTCCTTGGGCTTGGCGAACTCATGGAGGTAACGGGCGGCAAGCTCTGATACCTGGGCGTCGCTGATCCCTGGGAGTACCGGTGAAATCTGCTGGTCGTCCCCTACGATGACTGCCTTGTTTGCCCGCATAAGGATGGGCAGGGAGGTCACGTTGCACTGGCTGGCCTCGTCCACGATGATCACATCAAATAAATCCGGGTTGGGTGGGAAGGTTTCCAGTACGTCTTTGACTGGCATGACCCACACTGGAATGGCATCATGGCAGGCCTGAAGCTCCATTTTAGACTGGCGCTCCATCGCCTGCATCGCCTTGGCGGACGTCTTTTCAAAGCGCTGGGCTTTTTGCAGCCATGACAAAAGGGCGCGCTCGCTGGTTTGGTCTAGTCGGGACAGTTGGTGTTTCCATGCCATTTTTTTAATCAGCTTGCGGACAAGCTTGTTTTGTTCTTCCTCCATCAGCTTAACCTTAAGCTCCAAATCATCCGGGTTCCATGATTCGATTTTTTCAAGGAAAGTCTTGAGCTTGGCATAGGTGTGGATGTCGCTAAAGGTCCACTTTAGTGGCATGTCGCGGCCTACCCACTGCCCAATTTTCCCGGCAAGGTGCGGAAACTCTGGTTTTAATGCTTCAAGCAGCTGGGAGTACTGGGAAACTTCACTGTAGGCTGTCATCAAATCGTCGAGTTGTTGACGGATTTCCGGGAACAGCTCTTCGTCCCCCGCCACCAGGCAGTCATAAAGTTCCTTGCAGATGGGATGCATCCCAGGTGCCAGCAGCGGGCCTTTATATTGGCGCAGCAGCGTCTGGTATATTTCTTTAAAGCCGTCGAGTTTTTGGCGGGATTTCGCCTGGGTCATGGCATCTTTTAAGAGTGGCAACGTACCAAGTTCCAGTGGGATGCTCCCGTTGACCCTGCCCCTCAGGGATTCAAACTGAGTAGACACGTCCAGTATTTTACCTAGCTGTCTCAAGCGGCTGTGATAATTGAAGAGCACCTGGCCATGATGGGGATCCAACATCTCAGCCCCCAAAGGCCCAAAATGGCGGTTCCAGATTTTAGAAAACTCCTGGAGCAAATCATTCTTTTCCTGATGCCATTTGATTTGTTGCAGGTCTTGGATGGAATGGATCCTTTGCCCATTGACCCGGGTGTTTTCATAAAAGGCCTTCACTTCCCCATTGAACAACAGATACATGCCCCCGAGTTTTTTCCCGGATTCCAACCGCAGGCGAAGGGTCCGCATGGATTCCTCATAAGAGGAAAGCCCGTAAAAAGGGCAATCGACTTCGTAGTTCATGCTATTTAACTCATGGGCATTGATTGCTACGATGATGCCTTGGAGCTGGGTATAGACCGCTTTCCAAATGGCCAGCCGTTCTTCGTCCAAAAGGCAATCCTCAAGCACCGTCCGCTCGATTTTTTCTTCAAGGGCAAGGGTGAGCTTCACCACTGTTTGGACTTCCTTATCCAAGGCTAGGATGCCTTCCCGCTGTTGGGGTATTTCAAATGGCGATTCAAAATCCAGGGCTGCCAGTTTTTCCTCATATTGATTTTTTTCTACCAACAGGCGTAAAAATTCACTGGTCCCCATTATTTTAACAGAAGGAAACCGGTAATCCTGTACTGCTAAGTCTTCTGGTGACAACCGTCCCCGAAGGTGCCATAGGCGGGCGAAGGATTCGTTATCCATCGGCTGGTTGGCATCCATTTCAACAGAATCTTCCACAAAATCGAAGCGCTCGATTTCCTGTGCTGCCAGCTGTGCCAATTCATAAGGTTGGGTCATCCGGTCTTGCCATAAAACCCCTTTGGCATCAAGTTCCCTGAAACGGATCAGGTTTTGCTCTGCCAGATGGATTTGCCGCTTGACCATATCCAGGCTCCGGTTCAGGATTTGGATGTCTTGGGTCAATGTTTTTTCATCAAAAGCAGATAAGCCATGGCAAATGGCTTCCACAGAATGAATCATCTGGTTTAGGGACGTGTCCTGATTCCCAAAAACCGAAACCGTCAGGTCGCGGACTTCCTCAGGCAATTTATTCATCAAGACGGTAAGCGCCTTGTCCTTTTCACTGGTGACCAAGACCCTGTGCCCATGGGCCACCAGGTGGGCAACCAGGTTGGCAATGGTATGGCTTTTCCCGGTTCCAGGCGGTCCCTGGACGGTAACGGCGTCATACTGCCCGATTAGCTGACCGATTTTCTTTTGGCTTTCATTGGCAGGCATGGGGAACAACAGGGCTTCATCCCAGGTGTTTTTCCGCTCGATGATGGTTTCCCCCACCATGGCTTTGACCGTGTCCGGAACCTTGCCGCCATCATTTAAATAGTCGATGGTGTTTTTGAGGTCGACCGTCAGGCGGACAGTGGACACTTCACGGATGAAAAGGGACTGTTCCATGGTCACCACTGGTTTTTTGACTCCTATTGGTGCTTTTAAGCTATCTGAAAATACCCCATCCGGATGGAGGTAATGGATGAAGCTTTTTAGAATGCGGGAAACCCCTGCCTGGTCAAATGGGCTGATGCCCCCCGCTTCCACTTCTTTTTTCACTTCCATGAGTTCCACATGATTGGGGATGGCCACGTCAACCAGCATTTCAAGCTCCAACTTCAGGCCATGGCCTGCTGGTTTTAAACGGGCGACGCCTGCTTCCCCATCAAAGTCAAGTTCTAAACGGGTGGTCAATAAAGGATGTTGCACGCTTTCTTTGAACTGCCCATAAAGCATCCCTGTCCCTATGACGATTTCCAAAGGGCGCTCGCCAGTGGACAGGTTTTGCCTCAGATGAAAAAGGTACTCATAAAATTTTTGGGCTGCCCTCTTGGACTGTTCAACCTTGGCCCATGCCTCCCAGCGGGGTGACCACTCTTTATAAGATTCCAATAACTCCCCGGCAAGGGTTTCAGCAGCCGCCAGGCACCCAAAGATTTCAGTCAAAGTGGCCTGGTTCATCAATTTCCCGGTCAATAGCTGTTTCCACGGGGACAATCTAGCCGTGACGCCCCCATCTAGGGATGCCATGATTTTTAGTTCTGCCAGCTCTTTTTGAAGGATGGCCTTCAGTTCAGAAGGCTCCATCAGCCTGCTTTTTTCCTTGGTGTAATCGAACTGGGAAAGGGAAAGCGCCCGACCCAAAACAGGGCTGAAAGTAGGATAATCCCCTTTGAATTGCTGTTGCCTGACTTCGATGAAGCTTTCCCCAGGACCGATGGTGATTCCCGGCAGCCCCGAAAACGCGTCCATCATCCAGTGCTTGTCGTAATCTTGTATCTTGCGGACGGGGTCATAGGTCAAATGCCTAAGCCCCAATAAATATTCAAATAAATCCTTCACCTTGCTCATGATTTCCCTCCTACATTACCTCTATTATACCATAAAAACCGCTACCTCCCCGTTTTAGGTAATTATCGACAAAAAAAGACAGCATACGAAAAGGCGGCTGCAATAGCAGTCCGCCCAGGTTAAAGCGATTCATAAAGTTTTGCGATTTCCACGATAACCCAGGCAGCCATTTCCATGTCCTCCAAGGCTGCAAATTCATATTTGCCATGAAAATTTTCCCCGCCGATGAATAGATTGGGGGTTAAAAGCCCTTTGTAAGACAGCTGGGCCCCGTCGGTGCCTCCGCGAATGGGGGTAATGACTGGCGAGATCCCTAAGTTTTTCATGGCGCTAAGGGGGATTTCAAGTAGGGGGGAGCCTTCTACCATAAGCTGGCGCATGTTGTAGTAGACATCTTTGATGTCAAGTTTGACCTGGTCCGCCCCATAACTTTTCCCCAGTTCCTCAGCTACTTTTTTCATGTAGGACTTGCGGGCTTCAAAACCGGTTTTGCAAAAATCACGGATGTAATAAACGAGGCGGGCCGCTTCCACATCGCCATTGAAATTCATGAGGTGATAATAGCCCTCGTAGCCGCTTGTGTACTGGGGCTGCTGGAATTTTGGCAGGCAGCCATGAAATTCCATGGCCCGGTCCAGGGCGCTGACCATAATGTCCTTGGCATGCCCGGGATGGATGTTATTTCCTTTAAAGGTAATCACAGCCGAGGCGGCATTGAAATTCTCGTATTGAAACTCTCCCAGGGGCCCGCCATCGAGGGTATAGGCAAACTGGGCGCCAAATTTTTCCACATCAAAGAGCAAGGGCCCCCGGCCGATTTCTTCATCGGGGCTAAAGGCAACCATGATTTCCCCATGAAGGATTTCCGGGTGGCGCATCAAATAATCCATGGCCGTCATGATTTCCGCTATCCCTGCTTTGTCATCGACCCCTAGGAGGGTGGTGCCATCGGTGAGGACCAGGGTTTTGCCGATGTAGTTGGAAAGGTTCGGGTATGAGCTTGGCGAAAAGGTGATCCCCAATCCCTCATTCAAAACAATGTCATCGCCGTTGTAAGCATAAACCAGCTGAGGCTTTATCTGTTTGCCATTAAATTCCGCTGCCGTGTCCAAATGGGCCAAAAACCCGATGGCAGGAACGTCTTTGTCCGTATTTTTAGGAAGCCGTGCCATGACATAGCCATAGTCGTCAAGAGTCACATCCGCCAGCCCAAGCTCCTGAAGTTCTTTTTCTAGCATCCGGGCCAGGTCAAGTTGCCCAGCCGTTGATGGGCAAGCCTCCGATTCAAAGTTGGCCTGGGTATCCACCGCAACGTACCTTAAAAACCTCTCCATCAGTCCTTCCATGTATGCCATCCCCAATCATCAATCATCTACTCTCAATTTATGCGAATATTTCTCCTTTTGTGTATGAGACAGCATCATTTCCGCATTTTGAAATATACTGTAAGGATAACTTTTTATCGTAATCTAGTTCCACAAGCCGCTCCAGGCTGAAAAGTTACCTTCCATGGGGCAGATATTGGGAAACCCACCCAATTTCAGCCCCATTCCAGGCCAACCTTTCACCCTTTCGCAAGCGGGCTTGCTACACTTTTTATTTAGGGGTGACAGATGCATGAGGCCAACCATCAAGACGGTCCTGGACCGGTACGGGGTTCGAAAAAGCCCTGCACAAAAAAAGGCATTCCGGGAATTTTTGATTAGCCATTCCCAAACCCACGACTACGAGATTCTTTTTCAAAAATATGCTAAAAACGGGCATAACCTCATTATAGGCGACCCTGCCAGTGCCCAAATATTCCTGACCGCCCATTATGACACCCCGCCTGATTTCTTCATGCCCATTGTGGCCAGCGTTGGCGGGATCGTCCCATTCACAATCAGCCAATTAATCCCGGTCATCCCACTTTTGGCTATCCTTGCCATTTTAGGCAGGCTCATCGAAAACCGCTTGGCGGCAAACATTGTCAGGGAAATTTTTTTACTGGGATTGCTAGGGCAAATGATGTTTGGCGTGGCCAATAAAAACAATGCCAATGACAACACATCAGGTGTGGCCCTGCTTTTGATCCTCCTTGAAGATTTGCCTAAAGAATTGCGTGACAAAGCCTGTTTCGTCTTTTTCGATGACGAGGAAAAGGGGCTCATTGGTTCTGCTAAATTTAAATGGGCCTATAAAATGGAAGCCCAAAAGGTGCCGGTCATTAATTTTGATTGCATCGCCCATGGAAAACAATTCATTTTTTCAGCCAAAAAAGGTTTCAGGACATCTCGGGCCAATCAGTCGTTTCAAGAGGCCCTTGAAAAAACATTCCAAGGGAAGGATTATTCCTTTGGGACAGCCTGGCGGCATATTTATACTTCCGACCAGCTTCATTTTAAAAAAGGTCTTGGCGTTGCCGCCGCCCATCGGCTTCCTTTCATCGGACCGGTCCTAAACCGCATCCATACCAGGCGGGATGTGATGTTTGACGAGGAAAACATCGAAGCATTGAAAGAACTCTTGACGGCGTTTATCAGCAAATTGGACTAATTACAGAAAGGAGGCGGGCTAAATGAAATTCCGCAATATTTTGAGTATTTTTTTATCCATTGTCTTGTTTTTGCTCATTGGGGAAAGCGTGGGGAATATGATTCATTTTTCCTCCATGATGCCCCAGTTTGTCCGCCGTTTCGCTCCTGAAAATGCGGTTATCTTCTCATTATTCAGCCCGGAACTTTTATTTAACCTGGCGAAAGTCCTTTTGGCTTACGGGATTGTCCTTGCCATCTGGTTTGCGATGACCGCCCTATTGCCCCTCATGATCGTTTATTTTTTGGTACGGCATCTAAAGGGCGCCCCCACTGCCAAGAAACTGTTCCTTAAAATCAGCCGCTACCTTAGCTTGATTTTTGTCATTGTCTGGCTGGTTTTTTCCATAATAGCCAGTACGACAGATGAGCAGTTCTCACTGCTTCAGGCCTTCTTGGAGTTTTTGTTTATGTTCTCGGTATTTTTTAAATTCCATGACCGGAACCTGCCCCACCGCATATAAAAAGCAGTTTCGGCCAGTCCCCAATCAGGGACAGGCCGAAACTGCTTTATTATCGTCCTAGAATTTCCGGCCACCGCCGCCACGGCTGCCGCCACCTCCACCCCCACCTCTTGGTAGGCCGGATGGACGGGAACCGAAGCCACCGCCGCCTCCGCCAAATGGCTTGGAGCCAGAACTGCGGGAAGTGCTACTACCGAAAGTTTTTGATCCGGAGCTGCGGGAAGAACTGCTGCCAAAGGTCTTTGACCCTGAACTGCGGCTTTGGCTGCTGCCAAACGTTTTGCTGCCTGAATTTCTTGGCTGCGTGCCTCCCCCGCTGCCAAAGAGCCCTGAACCTGTTGAACGTGTAGGCGGTTTGGGAGCGGGACGAGGGGCTGACCTTGGGGGTGCCGGGGGCCTTGGGGCACGGGGCCTCGGGGGTGCTCCCCAGCCTCCTCCGCCCCACATGGAACGCCGCCTTGGCCTGGGGGCCGTCATGCGGCCCATCATGAACCAGCCAAAAGGTCCCATGCCACGTCGCCTTGGGACCGGGTTGCCCCAGCCACCCCCAAGCCCGCCTGATGCCCCCCCGCCAAATGTTGGGGTTGGCGCTGCCATGACTGGGCGGCTGCGGCGTTTTTTGATGAGGAAGCCGGGAATGGTTTTACCAGCTGCCCAGCGTCCCATCATCAAGAAATAAAACCATACCGCCGCAATCCAAAACATCCAGGTTGGCACCCTTGACGGGCTTGCCGCTTCATTTGACAACGGCTGGTCCGAGAGTGACCCCAGTTCGGCAAGGGTTGAGGCGATAGCCCCGGAAACGTCGTCATTGTTCAAGTAATGGATGGCGTTGCCCAACAGGCTGTCAATCCTTGAATTGTTTAAGAAACTTGTTGTCCTCCCCCAATTTTGGATGGACACTTCGCCATTGGCGAAGTCGATCAACATCAATATGGCATTGGGGTTGGCTTGGTTTTGGAGGGCGTCAGCTAAACCATTTAGAAAGTCATTATGGCCCATCCCCATTGAATTATTGGTGGCAAGGACATAAACGCTCCCACCTATGGACTGCTCCAATTCAGAAATCTGGGCACTTAGCTGGCTTACCTCGCTTTCCCCCAAAGCGCCTGCCTCATCAACAAGGCGCTTTGAAGCCAAGACGTACCCTGCAGCCGGAAGGCTGATACCGTCAAGAAAGGCATTGGCTGCCCCATAATAATTCCCACTTGGCATAAAGTCAAAGGCCCTGTCTAAAATGGGGTCGACGTCAATCCTAGAAAGGATGCCTGCCGTCAGGACGAAGATTTCCCGGTTATCCATGTCAATTAAGAAGAGGGAGCCATCATCCCCCACGTTCAAATCATCGAAAGCGTTGTTAGCATAGGCTGCGGGGCTTAATCCGCGGGCGTCATCCGTCGTCACAATAAAAAGCTCCGGGCCTAGACCATCCATGCGCGACTGAAGGCTGTCGATTTGGGAAGCGTTAAACAAATTGGCATCATCTATGACCCGATTAGCGGCCTGGGCAACTGCCATGGTGGATGCTAAAACCCATCCCAGAAGTATCAATCCTATTTTTTTCATCAGCTTACCCTCCCATCATCATTCGAGTCAATGCCATGACAGCCCATCCGACCAGAAGGCTTGTTAGAAGCAGCTTGAAATGGCTGATTTCCCCTTGGACCTGGACCACGTTTTCCGGTGTTGATGCTTTTGCCGTTGGTTGAACAGGATCGGCTTGAACGGTCGGCTGGTGACCGCAGTACTTGCATTCTGTGGTGGTGCTTTGATCAGGCGCCCCGCAATTTTCACAGTTAGTTGCATCCATCGTCATCACATCCTTTTCAAAATTCCTATACTTACCATTATACCCTATTCTTCCGTTTTTGGGCGGCCTTCATGCAAAATTAGTGCTAAAGGCTGAAATTACACCGCCAAGTGCAACAAAAGCCCCTGAATGGAAAACACATTCACGGGCTTCGTTCAAATTAAATATGGGAAACCATCAACTCAAGCTTGCCTGTCAAGGTGTAATCACCGAAACCGGCTGGCAGGATGAAGTGGTCGCCTTTTTGGATAGCTACCTCATTGATTTTCCCTGTTCCGGAAAGGACACTCATCAATAAGAATGGCTGGTCTTGGCTGAATGCTGCCACACCGTCAATATCGTATTTATAAACGGAGAAAAATTCGCTGGCAACGTAGGTGGTGACCACTCCACCCGGGATTTCTTTTGCGGAAGGCTTTACGCCCGCATTTGAATGTGGTGCATGGATGACGTCGATGGATTTTTCCAGGTGAAGCTCCCGGGGATTGCCTGCATCGTCAACCCGGTCGTAATCATACAGGCGGTAAGTCGTGTCCGATGATTGCTGGGTCTCTAAAATCAGGGTCCCTTCGCATAACGCATGGACCGTCCCGCTAGGGACAAAGAAAAAGTCGCCTTTTTTAACCTTGATGCGCCTTAAAAATGCCTCCCATTGGCCTTCTTCAAGCATTTTCCGAACATCTGAAGCGGTTTTAGCATTATGCCCAAAAATCAGTTCCGCGCCTTCCTTGGCATCGATGATGTACCAGCATTCCGTCTTGCCCAGTTCGCCGTTTTCATTAAGGTTGGCATAAGCGTCGTCAGGATGGACTTGGACGGACAGGTCGGCGTTGGCATCGAGGATTTTGGTCAAAAGCGGGAATTGCTTGCCCTCGGCGTTGCCGAACAACTCCCGGTTATGATCCCATAATTCCTTCAATGACTTGCCTTTGAATGGCCCGTTTTTAATGTAGCCCATGCCATTTGGATGTGCTGAAATCGCCCAGCACTCCCCGGTTTTATCGTTAGGGATGTCATAGCCGAATTCATCCCGAAGGGCCGTCCCCCCCCAAATGCGCTCCTGAAAAACAGGTGTTAAAAATAATGGTTCCATACTTGCGAAGAAGAGAATGCGCTGTACATCCCTTCTTCCTTCACATCCTTTCTCGGTTACCTGCTAGCCCGACACCATGGATTGGAATGCAAGCTAATAGTCTATACTTTTAATTATACCCCAAAACCTGTTGGATGTCTAAAAAAATACCCGCGGTTTCACGGGCATAAAATCTGTTATTTTTTCTTGCGGCTTTCCCGCTCCCAGCGGATCATGTGGGGATAGGGATTAAAGGCCCATTCCACATCGCCGTCGTATTTGTAAAGGCCAAAGTGCAGATGGGGAGGGAATTTCCCGCTGGTGCCTTCTTTCCCATAGCCGGTGGATCCGACATATCCCACAATCTGCCCGGGCTCAACAATGTCCCCTTCTTTTAGGCTGCCTTCGTAGCCGTGAAGATGGGCATAGTACTGATAGGTGTTGTACATGTCCCGGATACCGATGCGGTAACCGCCATATTCGTTCCAGCCAATGAGTTCCACGACCCCGTAAGCGGTGGAAAGCACAGGCGTCATGTAACCGGCGAAGACATCGATGCCTTCATGGCTGCGGCGGCCGCCCCAGCCCCTGGCCGCACCGTAATTATCGGTGTAACTATAGGAATGGCGCAAGGAAACGGGAAAATGCCTTTTAGATAATTCGTTGGTGTTATAGTGCTTGAACAGGCTGGCAATTTCAGAGATGACTTTTACCGTCTGTTCATTTTGGTAGTATCCCATGAGGGCGTTCTCGAAATTGTTGGCGCTCCTTAAATACTCCACCATGGTGTACATGACGTCTTCCTCGTTGTTGATGTCCGCAATGCCGTCGCCATCCCCATCCTTGGCAATCCCGCCAAACAGGCTGGCCTGATATTCATCCCGCACGTATTTATCCGGGTTCAGGGAACCTGACCAGATTTCATTGGGGATGACGATGGAGATGGTATTGTAGTTGAAATCCTTTTCTTCCCGAAAAGAAAAAATATTGCGTTCAAATTGATCCACCGCTGCGATTTGATACCAAGGGACGCCAGAGGCAAAGGCGAAATCCTTGTACCACTGAAGGCGGACTTCAGGTTCGTCATTGCGTGCCAGCTCCTTGCCTTTTGCTGCCACAGGCAGCGGGCTGGCAGTAGCCAATACCATGATCGTCGCTAAAAAAACTGAAAATTTGCGCATCTTTGCCCAACTCTCCTTGCAGGTTACTTTTTTCGTAACCCTATTATGCGACCAAGTGGGCTGTCTTATGTATTTGAAAGGATAAAAGTCAAAAGTTCAAGAGGAAAAACTGCAAATAGGCAAAGAGCCCCGCAAAGGTGAGGCAAAAACATAAGCCGATAAAGCCAACCTTCCTGTTTCGTTTCAAATAGTGATGGTAGCTAGCACCCGCCAGGGACAAAAAGAGCAGGAAAAATAAAAACAAGGGACCCAACCCGGAGTCGATAAGCAATAACAACAGGAAAAAAACGGTGAGGCCAAAGAATGCCTTCGCCAGCCTCCCATAGCGTTCAAAACGGCTTTGTTCCCGATGGATCAACGTATAAAAGACGCCGGTAAACAGCGCCAGTGCCACTGCAAGTTCAATCATCCACATCCTAAAGCTCCCCTTTCGCCAATCTGCTGGTTCAATTATACCATGACGGTTGACACATGGGAAATTTTCCCACAAAATCAAACTTTATTTTCTCGCAGGATGTATATAAACAAATACGTGCACCCCACTAAATTGATGATGACCGTCACTGGCAGCCCGCCTTCCAACAGCTCTACCGCTGTCTGCCCAAAGACCAGGGCCACGGCCGCCACCAGCCCTGAAGCGATGAACAGCGGGAGGTGGCGGTGGGTTTTTAGGATCATGCGGGACAGGTTCACCGCCAAAAGCCCCAAGAAGGTCAGGGATCCAATGAGGGCGGTGGAGAGGCTCATGCCGATGGCGATGAAAATCAGGTTGAGGTGCAGTTCCCGCTCGTAATTGATTCCCAGGCTTCGGGCCACGTCCCGGCCGAGTACCATGACGTTGTATTTGCGGTGCCGCCAAATAATCGCCACGCACAAAAGCGCCATCAAGGGCATGACGAGCCAGATAATGCGGGTGTTCATGTTGTTCACCGTCACGTTGACCGCCGCTTGGACGTGGTTGAACTCATACATCGTCATGATGGTCTGCAAATAACGGGCCAGGTTGCCCACGATTCCTGAGAGGACAAGTCCGAACATCAGGAGGAAAATGGTATTGTCCCTGCTTTTGCGAAGGATTGCCCGGTACATGAAAAAGGACACGGTGACCATGGTCCCTGCTGACACCAGGTAATTGATGAAAGGGTTGGCAAACAGCGTCCCCGTGGTGCCGAATAGGAATACCAAGAGCGTCTGTGTCCCCATGAACACCGCATCGAAGCCAATCATAGCCGGAGTCAAAATCTTGCTTTGGGTCATGGTCTGGAAACTAAGGCTGATGATGGCAATCAAAAACGCCGCCCCCACCATGCCTGCCATCGCCGGGACGCTGCGCCCCAAAATACTCGAAAATGCCGAATCGGTCATGGGAACGTCCAGCCGCCACGCCTTGATATGGGTCCGGGACATGATGTACATGAAAATCCCGAAGGCCAAAAGCAGGGAAAGAAGGCTGAAAACGAAGATTATTTTTTTGGTTTCATGCTTGCTTTTTGCCCCTTTTTTGGAAATGTCCCTAGTAGGTGCGCTTTTAATTAATTTGTTTTTTACCAGGTTGTCCGCCTTTTAGCCCCCTTATGAGATAAATCATGAAAATGGCGCCGCCGATGATGCTGATGGTCAAGGAAACATTCATTTCAAATGGGAAAATAACCAGGCGGCTGATGATGTCGCAGGCCAATACAAAAACCGAACCAAAAAGCATCAAATCCACAATGGACTTCTTGATGTTGTCCCCATAAAAAGACGTGGCCATGTTAGGGATGATGAGCCCCACGAAGGGAAGGGGGCCAACGGCCACAAAGGTAGCGGCGCTGATGAGGGACACGATGACCAATCCCAGCATGACCACCCGGTTGTAATTCACCCCGAGGTTCTTGGCAAAGTCCTCCCCAAGCCCGATAATACTAAACCTAGTGGCAAAAAGCACAGCTACGAAAAGAGGGAAAATGACGAGGTAGACCATCCGAAAATCCCCCAGGCGGGCGAAGCTTCCCATGCTGAACATGTTGAGGACCTGCATGGCGTCGAAGCGGAAGGCGACGGCGGTGGTCAATGCGGAAATCATGCCCCCGAACATCATGCCAAGCAACGGGATGTACACCACTTCGCGGATTTTGAGCCGGCTGATGATGAGGGTGAAAATCAGGGTAGCCGCCAATGCGAACACGAAGGAAAACAGGGTCTGCATGGTGCCCGACTGATTGCTTAGGAAAATAAAGGAGAGCAAAAGCCCCAGTGCCGCCGCATCCGTCGTGCCAGCCGTCGAAGGCGACATGAACCGGTTGCGGCTGATGGCCTGCATCATAAGCCCCGCCACGCTAAGGCCCGCCGCCGATAAAATAATGGCCAAGGTGCGGGGGACACGACTGTGGATAAAGACCAACCGGGCGACTTCATCCCCTTCAAGGATTGCCCGCAGCGTAACCCCTCCCAAGGAGCCTATAAATAAGGAAAGCACTGAAAAGACGATAAACAATCCGATAATAGAGAATCGTTTCCAGTTTCGGGAATAAAACCCAGTCATAGCCAAAGCCTCCTTTTTACATAGAATGCCCCCAATCCGCCGCAGCGTTGGGGGCATTTCATTATTAATCTAAATATTCCATCAAGTCCGCGATCATTTGGCGCGCCGCCCCGAAACCACCAGTAATGGTGTACCAAGAGGTCGGGTCAAGGGCGATGATGTTGCCATTTTGGGCAGCTGTTGTCTGGGCGACAATCGGGTCTGCCAAGATATTGTCAAACGCCGGACCTGGCCCTACCATGTTGTTGCTGCGGTCAAGGACAAAAATCACGTCCGGGTTGATGGACAATAAGTACTCAGCACGGGCATCGAACCCATGGGCATCCGTCCATGCAGGTGCTTCGGCATCAGCCGGGGCGAATCCAAATTCCTCGTATAACATGTTGAAGCGCGAACCCGGGTTGAACACGGACAGGCTCGTCGCGTCCATCATCATGGCAAAAATCGCCGTGGAGCCAGAGGCTTCCGCTTTGTCGTGGACTTCTGCGATTCCCGCAAGGATGGTTGCTAGTTCTGCTTCGATTTCATCGGCTAAGTCTGGGAAAATAGCTGCTAAAACCCTTGCATTGGTTTGAATGTCTTGTACCAGGTTGATTTCACGTCCTGGGCCTAAGCGGATAAAAGTCGTTTCATCATAGCGGTTGAACGTTTCCTCGCGGAAGGCATCCCATTCCTCGTCATTCAAGCGGTCGCCATTGGCGTTCATCCCGAAAGAACGGGCCCCTAAGATGACAAGTTCTAGTTGAAGCAGGTCAAGGACATCATGGTCAACATAAAACAGCGTCCCACCGAAATGGATAAAGTCCTGGTCCTCAAAATAAGAAAGGGAAGCAGGAAGCCCCCCCGTCGAGTTAGGGATAATCAACGTTTCAATCCCGGTTTTCTCAAAGCCGACGTTATATAAAATATCCAGTACGCCAAAGTCGTAGATGGCCACGGTTTTTGGGTTGGTCTGGACTTCAATGGATTGTCCGTCAAAATCGACAATGGTTACCGTTTCCCGTTCAGTTGTAGATTCCGTTGTTTCTTGTGCCGGTTCAACAGCAGCCGGTGCATCATTTGACGCGGCATTCCCGCAAGCAGCCAAAGTCAATGCTGTTACTAAAAATAGAGTGGAATAAATTGTTTTTTTCAACTCGGACCCTGCCGCCTGGGACTCTCCCGAAACCCAGGCGGCAAGTTCACCTCCCGTCATTTTTTTGCTTGCCCCCTAACCTGGTCTGTCCTCCAATGGATCGGGGCCAGCTTCATTTGCTGTACCATTATACCCCCAACCTAGCCCATGTTGCTTTAACAATCATCAGGTAAACTATTAAAATATTCAGATTTTGTAAGTGAATATCGCTAATATGATGTTGATTCTCGTTTTCATTTGGGTTATAATGGGAGGATAATCGCTACGAGGAGACCCTACTCATGAAACTTATTGAGCATGTTATTTTTGATACGTACCATACGACCGGGCTTAGTGTCCAGTTTTTTAATACGGCATTTCACATTCTTAACAGCATGGGGACCAGCAGTTTGGTGCCTACCGAGAAAGTGAAGTCCGATTTGTCTGGGATGGAGTCGATGGGGTTTTTGGAGTGCCCCCATGGCATCCATTACTTGGCTGTCCCTTTCATTGCCCCTCCCCATCCAACCGGGTATTTTGTCATAGGGCCGTTCCATTTCGGAGAGTGCCAGGTCAAGTCCATTTCCTATAAACCCAAAAATTGCATGGTTTACCTAGAGGATTTGTTCGAGTCGATTTTAAATAAGCAGTTGGCGGCGGCGCCGGGATACGATTCCCATACGCTGGCTGCCATCGACTATGTGAAGCAAAATTACCATGAGCCGATTACGCTTGATGATGTGTGCGAGCAGTTAAGCCTGAACAAGAATTATTTTTGCACGCTGTTCAAGAACAATACGGGGCAAACGTTCAACAATTATTTGAACCATTTGCGGGTGGAACAGGCCAAGAAGCTGTTGAAGGCCTCCAAGGAATCCATTATCGACATTTCCCTTCAGGTGGGCTTCAACAACCACACCCATTTCAGCCAGACGTTCAAGAAATTGGCAGGGCTGACACCTACCCAATTTAGGAACCAGCCGTGTCCGGTAATCGAGGGGTTAGCGGCGCTAAAAAAAGGTGGGAGCACTCACGGGCAGAAAATAAGGGAGGCGGTGTGACATGGTTAGCAACTTTGAGAATGAATTTTTGGATTGCCAATCGGATTTTTACCATTATATGGTGAACTTTGGAAACCTTGCCCCAAAGACTAGCCGGGATTATTTAACCCGCCTCAAATTTTTGTCCCAGAGTTATCCAATAAATTATTCCCTCACCGCTGAAAAAATTACAGAAATCCTGGTGCAAGAAGATATGAAACGCTTGCACCGGCCTAAGTATTCCTCTAAAAAATCAATAAGCGACTTCCGTTCAGGTTTAAATAAATTTTTGAAGTTTGTGGAATTTGACTATGCTGCCAACTATGAACAAGAAATTTTGCAAGAAGTTAAGCGGATTGAAAATGGGGATGGGTTTAAGAAAACGGAAAAAGATGCCATCATCAAATCCCGCATTGGGCAAGGACATTTCCGCAAAGAATTAATGGATTATTGGAAGGGCTGTGCTGTTAGCCAGTGCTCGATGAAAGAAATTTTGGTAGCTTCCCATATCAAGCCTTGGCGGGTATCAAACAACCACGAGCGCCTTGACCCCTTCAATGGCTTATTGCTACTTCCCAACTACGATAAAATTTTCGATTTAGGCTATATGACCTTTGACTTTAACGGGGAGATGATATTTTCTAAATTTCTTCCCGAGGAAAATAAACGGATTTTACACCTATCGGATGATTTAGTACTCAGCCGGATTGAAGAAAACCACAAACCTTATTTGGAGTACCACCACGAACGGTGTTTTTTAGGATGATACATAAAATAAAAGGCCATCCGCGAGCTTGCGAATGGTCTTTTATTATGCGAACTTCCCTTTGAGTATATCCTCCCAAGCCTCTACCGTCTGGGCCCCTCCCATGCCATACTTCTCATCGATGACATAGTAGGGCACGCTGGTAATCCCCATCAAAGCGGCAGCGGCATGGTCGCCGATGACTTCTTCCCTGTAATCGGAGCTTTCAAGCAGTTGGCGGGCTGCTCCTTCGTCCATGCCCACCTCGGTGGCGATTCTCACCAATTCCCCGTGGTCGGCCACGTCCACCCCTTCAGCGAAGTGGGCTTCAAATAAGCGTTTCACCAAGGGGGCCTGCAACCCGAAGTTTTTCGCCAAGTGGGTCAACCTTAACGCATCAAACGTGTTGGTGGGGGTTATCATCCCCGAATCCACTTTAAGCCCCACCTTTTCGGCCGCCTTCTCCAACTGACGGTAATATTCCATGGCATCCATGATGGAACAGTTTTGCTTTTTCGCCATGGCCTCGTACACGGAATCCTTGGAACCCGCAACTGCTCCCGGACTCAACTCGTAGCTCTTATAAATGACCTCCACCCCGTCCACTCCTTGGAGTACAGCCTCCATGGAAGCCATTCCCACGTAGCAATAGGGGCAGCAGATGTCCGTAAAAATTTCGATTTTCATATTATCCCATACGGCAAATG
This sequence comes from Turicibacter sp., assembly GCA_009787345.1. Taxonomy (GTDB): domain Bacteria; phylum Bacillota_I; class Bacilli_A; order MOL361; family Turicibacteraceae; genus WRGF01. The sequence goes on along the minus strand of WRGF01000167.1, from coordinate 1,012 downwards.
CCGCCCTCGCAAACCATGCCGCTTGAAGGTTTGATTTCCTGGAGTTTCGGGCGCAGCGCTTCGACTACCTTGGCTATCTGGTCGGAGCCGAAGAATTTGTGGGTGCCATTGACGATGAAGTACGGGATTCCCTCGATTTTTTGTTGGCGGATTTGGGCGTCGTCCTCGCGGACTTTCTGCTGATACTTTCCGCTATTTAAAACGTCCGCTACCAGGCTCCCATCCAATCCGGATTCAGTTGCGATGCGCTTCAGGACTTCCTGGTCGCTGATGTTTTCCCCGTCGGTGTAGTACGCTTCGTAGAGTTTTTCCATGACCGTGCTTTGAAGCTCCGATTCTTGGGCAAACTGCACCAGGGCAAGCGCGTCGATGGTGTTGGTGGGGATGATGGCATCCATGTTGTAATTCAGCCCATAAGCCTTCCCTTGCTCGGCAATGTTTCGGTAAGCGGCTTCGATTTCTTCAACAGGCATCCCCTTGCGGTCAGCCTGTGCCTGATAGACGGATTTCCCAGAAAACTTCGGTGCATTGGGGTCAAGGACATAAGCCCGGTACAGGATTTCAACCTGGTCGCCACCCGGCATATTAGCAAGGTCAAGTTCCAAACGGCGCTTGCCCAAGTAGCAAAACGGGCAATGGATGTCAGAATATATTTCAATTTTCATGTTAAACCTCCTATGGTGAGATGAATCCCTCTGGCGAGGGAGTATGATGAAAGACCCTTGCGGACCATTCTCTAGTCTTGATTCTAGCTTAACAGAAATTGCGGGCAGACGCAAAGGATGTGCACTTTTAGCGTGAAGCTTCACATATTGAAGATAGGTTAGAACTTTTTCCGTGAAAAAAATTCTCTACTGAAGTTGCCAGACTGCATAATTCCTATTATGAGAAGTGTGGGAAAACAGGCACCCTGAAGCCCATCTGGTACCTCAAACGGCACGGAAATCAACTTTCATGAAAAGGGTCCCTGTTATTTACCTTCAGGAAAAATAAGAATAATCCCCGAATTTTT
>WRGF01000166.1 GCA_009787345.1 Turicibacter sp. | reverse complement strand
TGCTTCTAAACTTTACGCTAGAAAAGTCTAAAATTCCTTAAAGCAGCATGATTTTTCATTTTATTACCAAAATATTCCCTTCATAAATCCGCCGTGGCTCTCGGTGCACAATAAAAAGCATTCGTTTTGGCTGATACGCCCTTATTTCAAACGCTGATAGATAAGTTTTACCGGTACCAGTAGCAGAAATAATTAAGGCCCGCTCTTGTCCAGAGTCCCGAACTGAAGCAATTCCAGCTAAAGCAGACTGTTGCATTTTATTAGGTTTTATTTTTAAAGCATCTTTCATAGCATTCACTTGGTACAATGGCTGTATTTCCTGAATTTCTAAAACCTGACTATTACGAGAAATTGGCACATAAATTTTTTCATATGCGCCTATCCACTCTTGATTCAAAGGATAACTCATTTCCCACATTTCTTCAAATTGATTGTTAAAATGGTCAACAATTTCTCCATTTTCATGAGAAGTAAGCTGAATATTCCATTCATGATTGGCTTTTAATGCGTCTTGCGTTAGGTTAGAGCTTCCTACAATTAGCGAGTAGTGTTCTATATGCTTAAAAATATAACCTTTCGAGTGAAAACCTTTCACGTCGGCAATTCTAACTTCCACATTAGTTAGCTTTAAAAGTTCGTGGAAAATTTTCGGCTTATTAAAATTGAGATAGTTGGACGTAATGATTCGACCTTTTATCCCTTTTTCCTTCAAATCCAATAAGTGACTTTTGAACATCGCCAAGCCACTTTCAGTAATGAAGGCAACGGAAAAGAAAAAAGTTTCACACGTTTCCAATTCCTCAATTAAGGACGTCAGTACATACTCATTTTTATCCTTGTTATTCACTAATAATCGCGGTTTGAAGTTTCCCAAATGTGGAATATTTTTATCAATAAAACCCTGTCGAAGAGATAATTCCAAATCTTTTATCAGTGCTGACATACTATCGCCCCTTCATTAATTGCTGAACGGCTGGAATGTCTGCCGGTGCCCACTCTAAAGTACCTAACTCACTAGGTTTAAGCCATTTCACTTCAACGTGTTCAGTCAATGTGGGCATGCTTTCTTTTATCTTGCATTTGAAAGTAGTTAAATGGACGACCCCAAAATCATAGTCATAAATAGTATACTCAACTTTCTCTCCCACTTTAATATCGCATAGCATTTCTTCTTTTATCTCCCGGACAAGTGCCTCTTCAGGTGTTTCGCCAAGTTCAATTTTACCTCCTGGAAACTCCCACAGATATGCCAATGTTTTAGTATTACCTCGCTTAGCACACAGTATGCGTTCATCTTTTATAATAACCGCCCCAACCACGTGAATCTGTTTTTTTATAGGATTCATTCTAATCAACTCCCACTCTTTTTAAACGTTCTGTATCCATCAATTATAACATGGATATCGACAGCCGCCAAAACAATCTGTTTGTTTCTACTCCAACATAATAGAAAACCTCCCGTTTCTTTTTCGGGAGGTTTTCTATTATGTTAGTTGATTACCGTCTCTAAAGCACGGATAACTCCGGACACTTGGCGGCGCATGGATTGTAGCCCGCCTGGTGCGATGTACCATGCTTCTGGGTTCAGGTTGAAGATGTGGCCGTTTTGACCAGCTGTTGTCATGTTGATGATATCGTTAGTAATATCAACTTCATGATTTTCCGGGTCTTGCCCCATCAACAGGTAGTTACGGTCGATAACGAAAATGATTGCTGGGTTTTCGCTGTAAACATACTCGTTGTCTACAACCATCCCGTGGTTTACTGACTGCCCTTCTTCGTTGATTCCAACGTAGGCATCAACATATGGTACTCCAAACACATCGTGGATTACTCCGAAGCGCCCACCAGGTCCGAAGGCTTGCAAGTTGCCATCGTTGTGCATGATGATTAGGGCTTCTTGGTCTTCAAGTTGTGCGGATAGTTCAGCCGCTTCGTCGAATAACGCTAGGATTTCGTCGATGTGTGCTTGTGACTCTTCCTCTACACCAAAGATTTTTCCAAGGTAAGTCTGGTTTTGAACGAATGAACCACGGATATCAGAGTTCACAAGACCTAAGTCGATGGTTGGTGCTAATTCACTTAGTTGGTCGAAGTATCCACGGGCACGCCCTGAAATGATGATTAAGTCAAGGTCATGGCCAGCCATTTCTTCGATGTTCGGGTTGTGAAGGGTACCGAAATCAGCATGGTTTCCCTCACCGAATTGGCTGATTAGGTAAGGAACTGCGTTTTGAGGAAGTCCTACAACGCGATCACCTAATCCTAATAAGTCAAGGCTGTCTAAGATAGCCATATCAAATACAGCAATGTTTTGTGGGTTTAAAGGGACTTCTGTTTCCCCTGAACGGTGAGTTACCGTGATATAACCATTTGAAGTTTCTTCTGCTAATGCTACTTCTTCTGTGTTGTCAGCGACTTCTTCAGTTGCTGGAGCGACTGCGCCTTCTGCTTCTTCAGCAGCTTGCCCGCAAGCACCTAAAATTAAGCTGGCTCCTACAACCAGTGAGTTTAAAAATAATTTCTTCATGTTGACTCTCCTTTTGTCCCATTAGGTCATCCATCCCAATGAGAATGATTTTCTTTATCATTATAACGTTAATCCTCTGTCGACTCTACCACTATTTTCACATTTCCTGTAAATATCTTCGGGTCTTGAATGACATTTAAACAAACGAAGGAAATTAGCATAAAAAAGAGCCTGATTGATAGCACTTCCATCAATCAGGCCCTTTTTGCCATCCAGGGGAGTATTGTTAGCCTCATTCAAAGACCTTTAAGAAAAAGGCTATTGAACCTTCAAAAAATCTGGAGAATTTTTTATAAAATAGGTAGCCTAGAAAAACACCCAAGGTATTTAGAATCAAATCGTCTACCAATACCGTTCTATTGGGCCAACGAGTTAAAAAATTTATCGATAGTTGCGCTAATTCAATACATACTGAAGTGAAAAAACCGTATTGCAGTACTTCATTTAAGCTAAGCACTTTGTTAGTGCGCAAACACAAAAATATCGGTAAGGGAAATAAAAGGAGTATGTTCCCAATTATTGCAGCAAAGGTAAATGGCCATAGATGAAGGGGAGCAGATAACGTATCGATGATTGAACTAAAAGGAAAAATATCAATATTAGCAATCTCTAAATTCGTGAAGTATGTTCGACCTGTATTTAAATAAGTGTAAAAATCTCTTAATTCACCAGTTCTAAAAATATCTATAGGAAGGAGTGTAAAATATACGACAAATAAACTATAAAAAATGAAGATGAAGTCAACTAGATGTTTACCTTTTTTAAAATTCCTCCTTACCGTTTTAGCTTTTGATAAAGAGAGATACCCAACAGCTACTAACACATAGGCGATCGTAAACTCGAATGTGCCAGCATCGAGTGTACCACCATGTGGCATGAAACCACTTACCATGAGGCTTCGAACCGAGCAAAATTTCTTGCGTATGACGTAGTATTGCCATTGGTAAAACGAAAACGATTAGTACCACTATCACCAGCGGTTACATGAGAAGACACCGAAGTAGTACTCGTCCTAAAATTCAGAGAGATGCCTGTCCCAACATTGTCCCATTGATTGGTGAAACTATTTCTTCTCCTTTGCACCCTTATACTTATCGGTGCCCCCATTTGTTGATATGGGGTCATGGTGAAGTCGATTCTTTGATTATTTCGGTTGGTAGTAAAATGAGTTTGACCGTTCAAATAGCCAGCTCTATTGGCTCCATTTGTAATATCAATAAATGAATTCAGCGTTTGCGAAGAAGCAAATACTAGGTTGGTGACAGTGAAAAAAAGCATTGGAATTAAAATAAATTTGAATACTTTCTTCGTGTAATTTTTTGTCATAGTAACCTCCCATTTGATTTTTTTAAGCAAGGTGAATGATTACAAATCGTGAATGATAGATATGTTCAATTCCCAAAAGCTGTTAAACTCTAAATATTAAATACCTGCTTCCGCAATGGCTAAATCGTGAGAAGAGAACTACACTAACGAAAGGATACAACTTTTGCTAATTCCATAGATACCTCTGTAGCGCCTTTGCCTGAATGACACCTGCACCTGCAACTACACTGGGACAGTCAAGGCAAGTAAAGTTCTTTAAATATTCTCCATATCAAGCTCCTCCAGTCTTCAAAACTACAATATAACCGCTTTATATTTCGATGGTATCAAATTAAAATTGAAAAAAATGTCGAATCTTGGTTGAAGTATTAATTATTATTTTCACAAATTTTAATCAATATAAAACCACTCAATCACTTGAATTTTCTAGTGATTGAGTGGTTGGTTCAGCTATTAGTAGTTGTCGCGCGCAGCTTCTGCTTCTAGTTCTGCTGTGGCACGTTCAGAGCGGATTGGCTTTCCATTAATCAATTTGGAGTTCAGCTTGCGGATGATTTGGCTCGCATAAGCTTTATCTACATTAAGGAATGAGCACTTTTTCGTTACGTCAATATCACCGATGGCACGGGATGGGATGTCGCTTTTCTTCGTAATCATGCCAACGAAGTCTTTCGCACGGACTTTATTTTTAGAACCCACGTTTACGAATAGACGGACTTCGTTGCGGCGTGGGCCTTTAGAAGTACGTTCGCGCGGTCCACGGTCACCAAATGAAGCCACTTCTTCGATGTAGGCGTACTGCTTTTCACCTTTACCGACTGTCAAGCGTAAAAGCCCGGCAGCGATTTGCTCCATGGTGAACCCTTGCTCCATGATTTGGGCAAGCATTTCGTTTTCTTTAGTGAAGTCAGCACCTTCGATGTTTAATTGGTCAACTATTTCTTGGATTGCATTTCCAGAACGCTTCGCACGGATTTCCTCCACAGTCGGCACGTTCATTTTCGTCATTTTTGACTTCGTGAACGATTCGATACGGCGAACGCGGAACATGTCCTTACCGAATACGAAAGTGATGGATAGACCTGTCATACCTGCACGGCCAGTACGCCCGATACGGTGAACGTAGTTTTCCTCATTTAGAGGGATATCGTAGTTGAATACCGCTTCAACGTTAGAAACGTCGATACCACGGGCTGCAATATCAGTCGCAACTAGGATGTTAACGGTTTTCTTACGGAAAGAGTTCATAACCCGGTCACGCTGCGCTTGTTTCAAGTCACCGTGAAGCCCTTCAGTTACATAACCTTCTTCTTGAAGTTTGGAAACCAGCTCGTCTACCTCACGTTTTGTGTTGGTAAAGACGATTGAGGACGTAAGCCCCATCATGTCGATGGTACGGATCATGGCCTGAAGGCGGTCATGACGGCGCACTTCAATGTAGTACTGGTCGATTTTTTTATTGGAAAGCTCCTCAGAAACCACTTTGATGATTTCAGGATCTTTTTGGTAAGTACGGGCAATGCGCAGGATTTCTTGCGGCATTGTCGCAGAGAACATAACAGTTTGGCGCTCAGCAGGTGTTTTTTCAAGGATTGTTTCGATATCGTCCTTGAAGCCCATGTTAAGCATTTCATCCGCTTCATCCAAAACCAATACTTTAAGGTTCTGAAGTTTCAATGTCCCGCGGTTCATGTGGTCCATGACACGTCCTGGCGTACCAACAACGATGTGGACCCCGCGTTTAAGGGCACGGATTTGAGGGTCGTAAGACGCCCCACCGTAGATAGCTAAAATTTGGATGTCGCGCATTTTTTTCGCGAATTTTTTCGTTTCGTCATGAACCTGGTTGGCAAGTTCACGGGTCGGGCAAAGGACAAGTACCTGTACGTCACGGCTAGATGTGTCGATTTTTCCTAAAAGTGGCAACATAAAGGCAGCAGTTTTACCTGTCCCTGTTTGCGCCTGTCCGATAATATCTTGTCCTGAAGCCACAACTGGGATTGCCTGAGCCTGGATTGGAGATGGTTTAACGTATCCCATGTCCTCGATTGCTTCTAAAATTGGTGCGGATAAACTTAAATCCTTAAATAATACTTCTTCCATTATATACTTCCTTCCTTCTCGAAGGCCGCCCTGTCTAGCGCCTTCATCATCATCAAATTTTTACGTTTCGCAAAGACCTGTTTGGCGTCTTGCAGAAGTCCATTACAAAAAAAAATCCCTACAATAAGGAGACGCTAGACAGGCAATATCAACAACGTAAATGAACACAATCACTTACATTCTGGGTAATTCAACGAAAGTGTCTACTTATTATACAATGAAATTTTTTCATTTGCAACATGATAACGTTTTTCTTTTTCCGAATCCGACAAATTCCGACGAGCGACTTGGGATTAATGCTTTGGCTTCCCGATATTTGAAACGTGGCTTGCCCGCAAAAAAACTGTTGCACAAACCGCAACAGCCTTTTTACTTTTGGGTACCTCTAATAACTCGCTTTGCCCGAATTTTCGAGGATTTTTTCGTCCAGCCTAGGAAGTGAAAATGCTTCTACGGTGCTTACGACCTTGCGCTCCTCGGCGCAATAAAGATTAAGAGCATTGCAGTGAACTGGAGGTTCATGGCATTTTTACTGGCAGGGTCCCCGCCCTTCCGTAGGAAGGTATCCTCCTTTGGTGGGCTATAAGGATGGGCGGAAAAAGACCGCAAAGGCGGGTGAATTGGAGTTATTAGAGATACCCTTTTATCCCCTCATGCGCCATAGGTCGTTGATGAAGGTGAAGACGAAGAGCCCCATGAAGAGGAAGAAGCCTACCATGTGGACGGCGCTTTCCACCTTGACGGGAATGCCCTTCTTGAAGAATGCCCCTGCCGCTACGAATAATAGCCGTCCCCCATCCAGGGCTGGCAGGGGCAACAGGTTGAAAATCCCTAAGTTCACGTTGATGACGGCTGCTAGCAACAGCACTGCGTATATGCTGTGATGGGCGACCATGGATGCCATTTGATAGACCCCAAGGGGGCCCGATAATTGAGAAACGCCCACTTCACCTGTCGCCAGGCTCCGTAACGAGTCCACTAAGGAATTGAACACCTGAGTGAACCTTCCAATGCCGAATTCAAAAGCATAGCCCAAAGAAAAGTTATAGGTCGTTACTACCTCAACCCCTACTTGGGAAATCTGCTGGCCGTTATGAATGCGGCTGCTCGGGGTGATGGTCTTTTGCAAAACCTCGCCATCGCGGATCAGCTCCACTGTGGCGACCCCTGGCGTTTGATGGATAGCCGCAATCAGTTCCTCGCCGTTGGTGATGGGCATTCCCTCGTAACTGATGATCAAATCGCCGGATTCAAGCCCCGCAACGGACGCTGCCTCCCCTGGAATAACCCTTGACAACTCGTTGGTAATGGTTGGCTGTCCTTGAAACAGGCCGATGGATAAGATAAATAGGAACGCTAACGCAAAATTCATCACTGGGCCTGCCAATAAAATAATAGCCCGGGCCCACCTTGGCTTCGCTTCAAAGCAACCATCATGGGAATCCCCTTCCAGGATGGAAGCCATGGCCACAAAGCCCCCGATGGGCAAAAGCCTTAAAACGTAGTCGGTTTCCTCTTTTTTGAACTTCCACAAAGCAGGCCCCATGCCAATGGAAAACTCCGGCACTGCGACCCCAAATTTTTTAGCTGCCAGAAAGTGCCCAAATTCATGGACGAGCAATCCCAGCCCAATAACCAGCATAAAACTAAGTAAGCCTATCACGGAAAAACCTCCTCAAGGGTGCCTCTTATAACTCGCTTTACCCGGATTTGCGAGGATTTTTTCGTCTAGCCGAGGAAGTGAAAATGTGGTGAAGTGGAACTTCATGGCATTTTTTCTGGCAGGGCCCCCGCCCTTCCGTAGGAAGGTATCCTCCTTTGGTGGGCTATTAGGATGGGCGGAAAAAGACCGCAAAGACGGGTGAATTGGAGTTATTAGAGGCACCCTAACTCTGTAATTACTTAATTATATGCGGGTGGATTCCCCCTCATGCCCATTCAAATGAAAGAAAGAAAGTAGCATGATTTTCAAAAGGGAATAAATGTGGTATAATGGGGTTATAATCTGCCTATGGAGGTGCTTTTTTTATGTTAACTGTGTCTGGATTGAGTTTGAGGTTCGGCGATAAGAAGTTATTTGAGGATGTGAACCTGAAGTTTACGCCTGGGAATTGTTATGGGGTCATCGGTGCCAATGGTGCTGGTAAATCCACATTTTTGAAAGTTTTGTCAGGTGAGGTGGACTCCAATAGCGGGCATGTTTCTTTCGGGAAAGATTTGCGTATGTCCGTTTTGAAGCAGGACCACTATGAGTACGATGAATTTAAAGTTTTGGACACGGTTGTCCGCGGGAATGAGCGTTTATTTGCCATCAACGAGGAAATGAATGCCCTTTACATGAAGGAAGATTTCAATGACGATGACGGAATGCGAATTGCCGAGCTTCAAGGAGAATATGCTGAACTGGGCGGATGGGAATCTGAATCTGACGCTGCCAACTTGCTTCAAGGGCTTGGGATTGACTCAAGCTTCCATGATAAATTAATGTCCGAGCTGACAGGTGCCGAGAAAATCAAGGTATTGCTTGCCCAGGCCTTATTTGGAAGCCCTGATATCCTTATCCTCGATGAGCCTACCAACCACTTGGACATCAAGTCCATCAACTGGTTGGAAGAATTCCTCATCAACTTCGAGGGTACTGTTATTGTCGTATCCCACGACCGTCACTTCTTAAACAAAGTTTGCACCCATATTTGTGACGTGGACTTCGGTAAAATCAAGCTATTTGTCGGAAACTACGACTTCTGGTACGAGTCCAGCCAGCTTCTTAACCGCTTGGCGAAGGACCAAAACCGCAAAAAAGAGGAGCAAATCAAGGAGCTTCAGGCCTTTATTGCCCGTTTCTCCGCCAATGCTTCCAAATCCAAGCAAGCAACTTCCCGTAAGAAATCATTGGATAAAATCAACTTGGAAGAAATGGAAGCTTCTAGCCGCCGCTACCCATTCGTTGGCTTTAAACCAGAGCGCCAGCCTGGTAATGATATTTTAATGGTGGAAGGCTTGACTAAAACCATTGATGGCGTTAAGGTGCTAGATAATGTCAGCTTCATGGTCGGCAAAGATGATAAAATCGCCTTTGTCGGGGATGAGATTGCCGTTACCACTTTATTTAAAATCCTTAACGAAGAAATCAAGCCGGATGCTGGGACTTTCAAATTCGGTGTGACCATCACGACAGCCTATTTCCCGAAAGACAACTCCGAATTCTTCCAAGGTTCTGAATTGTCCTTGGTTGACTGGCTGCGTCAATATTCAAAAGACCAGACGGAATCTTACCTGCGAGGGTTCTTGGGACGGATGTTGTTCTCCGGTGAAGAGGCCCTGAAAAACGCAGCTGTATTATCCGGGGGCGAAAAAGTCCGTTGCATGCTTTCCCGCATGATGATGAACGATGCCAACCTGCTAATGCTGGACCAACCGACCAACCACTTGGATTTGGAGTCCATCACGGCACTTAACAACGGGCTTCGCGACTTTACTTCCAACGTATTGTTCGCATCCCACGACCACCAATTCATCCAAACCATCGCCAACCGCATTATCGACATCCAACCAGATGGAAGCATTGTGGACAAGTCAACGACTTACGACGAGTACCTAGACATGAAGTTAGGGGCTTAATTTTACATAAAAAAATAGCAATCCCGAAAACCGTTGGGATTGCTATTTTTGTTTTTTAGCCCATAAACTCACCTTTGATTGAACGCCTTTTAATTACTCAATGATGTTCCTGGCAGTTTGCAAGAAGGATTCAAAACTGATGACTCCTTGTTGATAAGTGGCATATAACTCCTCAATTTCTTGTAATCGTGGCAAGTAGTCATTTGTGTTGGGATGCATAAAAAAGAGCTGTTGTATGAGTTGATAATTCTCAAATTCCAGCCAGAATTCAGCTGAATTTAGGAGTGGGAACTCCCTTGTAAACCATGAATTATAAAACATTATATTTACACACCCCGGCACATCTAAGACCATGCAAGAGGATTGACCGGCGACAAAATTTTCTTGCCGTGAGTTATCGGAGGTGAAGGTTGCAGGCGAACTAAACACATAATTTTCAAAAACAAAATAGTTAGTCAAACGTCCGTCTACAAAATCAACGTGTACATCGCGGTCAAATCCATGAAAAGAGAAGCCTTGAACACTCCCCTCTCCTTCCCAATTGTTTGTAAGACCTTCTGACTGATGGGGAACCCCCATAATTCCCATCACCTCTTGTACACTTTGGCCGGTTCGAAGTTGAGAAACACTCTCGGAGCTAATATTTGATGGCAAAACATTAAACAATTTCCAAACACTAGTAACTAATTGATTCTCTGTACCTATACGGAGGGTTTCTCCACGCGAGTTATGCCATTGCATGAAGCCAAACACTGCATCTTCACCCATTTCATCTGGCATTATTTTCAAGCTATCAATGACTTGGTCCCGGCTCATGCCCAATTGAATTAAGCCAAAAACTTCGCTTGGAATCAATTCCCCATCAGGAATTGGAGTTTGATGGGAATTTTTTTCTGATGATGCGGGGATAATCGCTGGCACAACCCCATTGTCCAACATAATTGCGAAGACGTCGACTTCTCCAAAATCAACCACTGCATTATTCAAAAAGGCGACGGTTCGATGACTTCCTGACGTCGGGTCTAACCAGCTTTGATCCAATAGGATTTTATTGTTTGGCAACAGGCTCGCCCGCTCAAAAGCAGGGTTTCCACTAAATAAAGAGATGACTTCATCTCGTTCCATCCCCAATCCTACTTGGAAAAACAATCTATCGTCTACTAACCGGGAATTATTTAACCTCTGGTGTTGGAAGGAAGCAGAAATGGCAAATCCATCTTCAAATAGAATTTGGATGTCTCTCCAATTACCGAAGGAAGAGCCTTCTTCCCTCCATGTCATCCGGCTAATTCCCTGATGGTACTCATCACTTTCCCCTAATATTTCTTCTGCCTCACGTTGGGTCATACCGATAAATAGCCTAGAAAAATTCTCGATGCTCACTCGGTCTGGGCCACTCTGGCTCACGTTTTCAATAGTAAATGGCTCTAGCATTAATCCGGACAAGTTGGCTTGGAAGTTGTGGGTGGAGTAGGTGAACCAAAATAATAAGGAGGCCATTACGGGCAGCCAAAACCATTTTTTCTCGTAGAATGGGGTCCGTTGCGGGATTTTGGTATGCGTGTGCCCACAGAAGGGACACACTTGCTGATTACATGGCGCCCCACATTCCTTGCATGTCCCCCAGTTGTGCTCGCTATGCTCGAAGAACCAACTCAAATTGGAATTTTCAATGGCATGGCGGTAAAATACCGAGTTGAGCAACCACGAATAGGGAACCAAGACAACCAAGGTCACTAACGAGATGACTAAAGATACAGTGGGAGAACCCCCGTCCATGAGATAAACTACGTTAGCAACTAAAATAGCAGCCGTAATCAGTACCGGAATGGCTGATACCACGAAAAATTTTCCCATTTTCCCTTTCATCATTTTACGGCTGAGGGTGATGGCTTCAAATACGCCAATCTCTGGATATTCTTTTAACAAATAGGTTGCTTGGGAATATGCTAACCCCTTTACGATACCGGGAACGACCAGCAGCAGGCTCCATAATGCGGTGAATATCGCCATGTAAAATTGGCTTCCTGTCATCTTTAGGTAATGCTTCCAAGAGTCAAAAAGCTTCCAGTTTTTCTCTTTATTGTCATGTAAATCAAGGTAAAACCATTGTACCCCTGAAAACAAGACGGTAAAAACCAAAAAAGTACCGAGATACCATAACCAGGGCTGCCTCACCAGTACAAGCAATAGTACATAGGTGACTATGAGCCACAATCCAACCATCACGCGACCAAAGTTTTTGGTGTAAACTGTCCATGCATCTTTATAAATTTGAGAAATCTTTACCTGCATTCTCCCCACTCCCTCCATAATGGATTAATTATATCAAGCAAATCGCCATACACTTGTCGAATTTTGCTGAATAGGCACACAAAAAGCGAAGGCACCCAATGCCTTCGCTTTTATAATATATTCCCAAGCTCCCTGAGTTCGTCCTCGCTTAAGGGACGGCCTAGCTCTTTCATCACTTGGATAATGTAACCATGATGGGTTCTTTTCTCTTCTTCCACTAACTTGGGATTCAATAGATGATAACCGGTGGATTCCCGTTTCACGCGTTTGGCGAATGATTCTTTTTCTGGGGGCGTCATTTTCCATCACACTCCTTATCATCCTTCTTGATACCATAAATACTCTTCCAAAATCCAGTTGTTTTCATAAATGATAGTCGCCGCTTCCACTCCGACATAACGGATATGCCAGGGTTCGTATATAAAGCCGGTTTCGGCTTCGCGGCCTTCTGGGTAACTGACGATGAAGCCGAAGCGGTGGGCATTGTCCCTCACCCAAAGTCCTTCGGGTGTTGTAATGAATGCCCCATAAAGCCCTCCTGCAAATTCCACGGTGGATAAGTCCAGGGCAAGGCCTAATTGATGTTCGCTATGACCTGGGACGGCGCTGAACCTCATGGCTTCTGCCCGACCGTACCTGCTGACCCAGTGGTAAAAAAACAAGGTTTGCAACTCGTAGGAGCGGTAACCTGACGATGCGATAATCCGGTGTCCTGCGAGGGCTGCTTCTTGAAACATGTCCTCTACCGCACGAGCCGCAGTGGACCTCATCAAGTGATGGGTTCCCCCTCTGACCCGCAGGCTTTCCACGTTGACAGGCGACAGGTCCCGCGGCTCGAAGCTGTTGGAAGCCCGCTGGCAACGGTTCACCAATGCTAAATAAGATAGCGCTTCTTCATCGCTGAGGATAGAGGCTCCGGCATGGTCTGCCTGCCCGCAAAATTGAACGGGGTTTGGGACAGGGTTTGGGACGGGCTCGGGCACTATGATTTCTTGGGGTAGGACTGCTTCTTCCCTCGGATGATAGGAAGGTTCGCTAAAAGGCACTTCCTCCAACTCCACCGGACTAGCCTGCGTACACGCCCACAGAAAAAGGAACGTTCCAAGCAAGCCTATTTTTAGCATATTCACCATATCATGTCCTCCTCGTTAGTAATTCAGTTGAAATAAGGGCTGTCAGCGGCGAGGCAAGGACAATCCCGAAGCTCCCAGCAAGCCCTTTGATAATTTCCATGGTAATTTCGTCGTTATTAATGAACTGATTGAAAGAAACATCCCTGGCGTACATAAAGATTATCAGGGACAGGCTGCCACCGATGAATGCCAATATTAAGGTACTGGACATCGTCCCCATCACATCGCGGCTCACATTAAACCCTGCCCTAAACAATTCTTTTCTGGAAATTTGAGGGTCTGCCAGCTTGACTTCCTCCATCGCGGAAGCTACCGACATGGAAGTATCCATCACAGCCCCGATGGAGGCCACCAATACACTGCTGATAAATAGACCCTCCATCCGGGTGCCCTCAGCCAAGTGAAAGATTGCCCGGTAATTCCCAAGGTTATAGCCGTTGATGCGGGCCAGGTTCCCAGCGACATAAGCGAAAAGGGCGGCGACCATGACACCGCTTAAACAGCCCAAAATGGAAGCCACTCCCTTAGGGGTCAATCCCGCCAACAAAAATATGGTAGCAACCGTCACCAGTCCCAATACAAGCAAAGTCATAGGGACGATGGGAAATCCAGCAGTAATAAGGGGGATGAGCAAAAAAATGACGCAGCCGATAGTGAAAACAAGCCCCAGTGCAGACAAGACCCCCCGCTTCCCTCCAATCACGCATAAAAATACTAAAAATAATCCCGAAGCCCCCAATAGCAAAGACGAACGTTCAGGGTAGCGGACTTCTGCGATCAATACATCCCCTTCAAATTCAAAAATCCTGACGGAAACACGGTCTCCTGCTTCAAACCTAACATGAGCTGGGGAACTCATATGATAAGGCGCTTCAAGTACTCTTCCGGCAAACAACCCCCTAAGGATTTCCACTTCATAAGTCAGAGTGCCCCTTGGAAAATGAGTGACGCCTGGGTCATTAATAGTCTCATCGGAAACCACCCGTAAAATCTGCCCACTGCTGTACACGATTTCAGGGTTTTGCCCCACCTCTTCGACTGATGGCCGATGACCGAGGCGGAATAATGCTAAAAATGTAGTTAATATCAAGGTAATTACAATAATTTTATTCCTTAAGCCAGTCCCCATAGCTAAATCCCGTGCAAATATTCTTCTAAAATCCATTTATTTTCAAAGATGTCCGACGCCGCATCAATTCCTACAAAACGAACATGCCATGGCTCATAGGCAAAACCTGTTTCTGCTTCCCTCCCATAAGGGTAACGGATGATAAAACCGAAGCGGTGGGCATTTTCCCGAAGCCAAATCCCTTCAGGCACATCCCCAAACCTTTGCTCAAGGGCTCCGCCAATGGAAGCCGATGAAATATCGAGGGCCAATCCGGTTTGATGTTCACTATGCCCTGGGCGTGCGCTCCACCTATCGGCTTCTTCCACCCCCTTATCCAATACCATGCCATGATAAATAGATTCCTGTGTGAAATAGGAACGGTAGGTACTCCTTGCCCAAAGCAAAAGCCCCGCCTCATCAGCCGCAGCCTGGAACATTTCTTCAAGGGCGGTCGCAGCATCCTCGCGCATCCATAAATCATAAGCAGGTTGATTGTAATTTCCCAGCACGTTTATCGGGCGAAGGTCTGCGGGTTGAAAATCCCAGGATAATTGGCGGGATTTATTAACCAATACTAACAAATCTGATGGATTTTCAACCAAGCGGATGTTCTCATAAAAAGGGTCGGGCTGAAATGGCGAGGGCGTTTCTGGAACTTCTGTCACCGGAACAGGAACCGGGCTTGGCACGACTAATCCGTCAGCAACCCGTACGTTTCCTATAAAGTTCCCACCTGCATAGCCCATTGCCACCAATGTCCCTACGGTCAATATAAAATTCCTAAACTTCCTCATCCCCTTGCCTCCAGCTCATAATTTGCCTTAATTATACCACGTTTCGACAGCCATTTGTGATTATTTTTCGGATTTTTGCTATTTTGACTGCCAGTATTTGAAACGTTCACTAGTGGAAAATGTGTATTTTTTGTGTGACTAAACCAAATATAGTTGTAAAATCTGTAAATAATGGAGGTGTTCCCTTGTCCAATCCTGTCAAAAATGTTAAGATTACTTGACTTTAAATTCCGGTTAGGGGGCAGCAGCCATGAAAAAATCGAAAGACCTGCTTAGTGTGGGGATGCTTTACCAGACGGCCAATGCCATTGCGGGTATGTTTGTCAACGTTTTCCTTATTCAAGTGACCAATGACCTGGGGCTTATCATTATGCAAAATATCCTGTTTGCCGCTTCGTTGCTCGGTGCTTTCTTACTGGGTTCCAAGCTATTGGCGAAAGTGGACATTATCAAAATTTTACGCTTCGGGGTTTTATCGAATATGCTTTATTTCCTGATTATTTTAATCCTTCAGGAGAACACGGCACCGTTTTTAATTCCATTGGGGTTATTCAATGGAGTTGGGCAAGGATTCTTCTGGTTTTCCTATAATATTTTGCTGGGACGCTTGCTGACGGATGACGAGCGGGGGAAATTCTTTGGGGTGAAGCAGTCCTTTGAGAACTTGTTTGGGATTGTAACCCCTATGGTGGCAGGCTTTGTCATTACCCGCTTTAGCGAGCTGACCGGCTATTATGTCCTGTTTGGGACTTCCGTCATCATGTTTATTTTCGGGATTTTGCTGAGCAGCCGAATCCAGACGTTCACTTCCGACGAAAAGATGAATTTCTTGCCGATTTTGAAACTTCGGGGCAACAAGTATTGGAACTCGCAATTGTTTTTAAATACGACCATGGGAATGAGCACTATGATTCATAATCAGATTTTCATTGTTTTTGCTTTTCATATCCTTCGTAACGAACAGCGGATGGGCAATTACAATTCCCTGATTGCCGTGGTCGGGGTTTTAAGTTCCATGTGGCTCGCCCGCAACTTGACTTCCAAGAATGAGAAGAAGTTGAGCATAATTTCCGCATCCGTATTTATGTTGGGGTTGACGGGTTTGGGGGTGTTCGCCAATGAGGTCGCCTACGCTGTGGCCGCGGTCGCCGTGGGATTCTCCTTGTCGTGGAACATGAGCATCGGGCAGTCCATGAAGTACAAATTGTCCACATTGGGCGGAGACGGGTTCAGCCAAGACGAGTACATTATCGCCGCCGAGTTCCCCACCGCCCTGGGACGGATTTTGGGGTTGGGGATTGCGTTGGGGGCCGCCCTGATTTTGGAAGAACAACTAGCATACCGTTTGCTGATGATTTTGAATGGTAGCCTTTGGCTGATTAATTACGTGGCGATTCAAAAGCAGGTAGGGTGGTTGCAAGACAGCCCGCCGAAAAGTCGATTACGCCAAAAACCACTGAAGGGTTGATTTTCAGTGGTTTTTTTAAAAATTTTATGACTGATTCTCTGGAGTAAATTTATCCCCTAGCTCTTAAAAATACTGTCGCTTCCCAAACCATAAGTAATGTCCAGTATAGGCCGTAGGTATTACCCAATAACGGGAGGCATACAAAAATCCTTTTCAAATTTCGATAACGGTGATTAGTAATTAAAGAGCACAGCTTTATACAGAGAATCAGCATAGGTACTAAAAGCAATGTGAGCAAGAGATAACTCAAATGGAAAAACCCAATGACATTAATTCCGATATAGTCTCCGTATAGAAGATAAGCAGTTAAAAATACGCTAGCCATCGAAAACCCAAGGTAAATAATCTTATATGTTTTGATTTTTGACTTTCTCGCTATCATAATGGTCTATGAAATCCTTGGCTACGTAAACGCCGTTGCCTAGCAACCGTCATTTCAGACGAAACATGAAGTCCATTACCTCTCGATAAACCATTATTTACAGCTGTGTTATTCCAGCGGGTATTAAAGCTCGCTAATGTAGGGGCTCCATTTTGACCATCAACCCTTCCCCAATGGTTATTCCACAAATCCATCTGTTCGGATCTACCGCCCGCAGTATTAAAACCTCCTTCGCTTGTACTTAACCAAAGAGTTTCATTCATATTAATAAAGTCTCGACGCATCCGACGAATCCAAATAATTTGAGTGGCAGTAGGACCAGCTAGGCCGATATTCATAGGGATTCCATTAAGGACATATGCATGGCGCCAAATAAAAGAAGCGATTTCGCGATACGTTGTAAATATACGTGCGTTTCGAACACCTACGGTATTATTCCTAACCAAACGTCCATTCCAAACCCAATGTCGATATGCATCCTCTCTATTTCCTCCAGCAGCCCAACGTTGTTCTATTCTTGTCCTAACAGCATCTGCCCATGCTACGGCTCCGACGGCTTCTATCGTATTTCGAGTAATTAGCGGCATTCCCGCCTCAGTAGCAAGCCAACGGGTCATTCGTTCTACCGAGGGATTGCCAAAAATTGAAGATGCCAATGCCTGGATATTTTGGTATTGCCTTTTGTATGTTATCAGTTCGTAGGCTTCCTGAATATCCTCTTTCACTGCATCTAAAGCCGCACCGCGTTTTCTTAAAGCACTTGGATGTTCAATGACGTATTGTTCCCATAAAAATTCAGGTGATAAATTAGTCCAAAAATACTCTTCTTCTAAGGCTAAAGCATCACGTTCTTGTTCAACTTGAATAAAATATTCCTCGGGCAACTGAGCAATTTCAGCTTGCAGTTTTTCCATCCAAATATCTCCAAAGGCTTTGGACGCTTCGTCAGTAAACTCAAAAAACACCTCCCCATAGTTTGTGTCAAAAAACATATGCCATAAATCACGGATATTCTCTAATGTTACAATAAAATCAGGATTTTGAACAAGAGTCTCCTCGTAATGAAGTTTTCCAACTTCACTATGAGCACCTTCCGCAGCGGCAATTAATTCCATCTGAGGGGCAAGTACCCCTGTCAGCGAAGCAACCGATAAAGTTGCAATCAACCCTCGATTAAAGTTACTTTTAACTTGTTTGTTTTTCATACTTTTCCTCCATTCAATACATTCGACTTTTCAGGCGCTTCGCTGAATCGTATGGGTAACCCTGTTTCATGGTATAATGGTTTTTGAGGTGATTTTAAAATGGAAAAAATGCTATTTGAATCTGCACTA
>WRGF01000165.1 GCA_009787345.1 Turicibacter sp. | reverse complement strand
CAAGCTGATTGCTAACAGAATAAGCAGGAAAGTCTTCATCCTTTTTGTTCTTTGCTCCCGATTTGGAAATAAATCGACTGAATTTACACTGTTCCCATGGATGAGCATTTTCACCCGCAAATTCTTTAAATCTTACTTTTGGTTGTTTGATGTCTTTTTGACTCATTCATGTTTCTCCTATCTCCTTCGCTGAAGCGGTAGGATTAATTCTTCCGTCATGTTCTTGTAAGCTTCTTTGACAGCTTTTATATATTTCAATTTGTTTAGGGCATCTGCTCCTTGTTTTTCCTTGTATGCGGGATAATCCTGGGATTTGGTCAGTTCATGCTCGCCATACTGTCTTTGGACGCCTGGTCGATAGTTAGCAACGACGAAGCGAAGTTCCCGGATGCCAATGCACCATTCATTAGATAGTTTTTCTAATTCAGCTTCAACAACTTTTTCAATCATCCCATCCAAAATGTGGCTCACCGATTGACCACGGAATGATTCTGGGTCCATTTGTACCTGCATCCATAAGTTAGAAAGCAATTGTGCCAGCCTTGGATTGGTTTTGCCCATTTCCCCGATATAACCGTCAATGGCTTTAATGTCTTTAGTTGATAATTCCCTTGTGTCGCTTCCCTCCATGGGGATAAATGCCTGAATCAAGGAAAGGATGTAATCGTAATTGATTTCATCGGTGCGTACTGATTCCAACTCATACATGATATCAAGTGGTTCCGCACCTTCATCATCCTCTTTGTTAGCTGTTTTTCGCCGTTTCATTTCTTCGATGACATTCTCATATGTCCCGGAGTAGTCTTCAATCATGGACTTGGTAAGTCCCGCTTCCCTCAGCAAATCCCCTTGCTCATATTCGGAATAGACCTGGACACTCGCATACATCTTGTCAAACTCTTGGAACGCCTTGGCGAAGTATTTAAGTTCCTCATCCGTTGCGGATTCAATAGAAATCCCACCCGTTGGGCTTGGCGCTACTTCTTTCAACGCATCAACAGCTTTGTCGAATTTGACTTTTTCTTCTTCCCATGTCGGGGCTAGCACTGCTGACTCCCCGCCATTGGAATAAAGCCTTAACGCATGGTCCACAGCCTCCTTGAACTTGTCTGGCTTTTGGAAAGTAACCACTTGCCCATACCTTTTCGTTTTATCAAACAAACGATTTGTCCGTGAGAAAGCTTGGATCAAATCCTGTGGCGACATGGCATCCCGGTCAATGAACAAGGTGGACAGGCAAGGCGCATCAAAGCCTGTAAGCAAACGGTTTACCACAATGATTAAATCCAACTGCTCATTCCTGAAGGTGTATTTTTCTTTTTTGCGTGCCAAACGGTCATTGATGTCGGCGTTGTAAGCCCTCATGTCAGAGATGTGGCAACGCGTGCCAAATTCTTTATTGTAATCGTCGATGGATTCTTTCATTTTGTCTTGGTTTAGGCTTGAATCCTCGTCGTTTTCCGAAACCGAATAGGTAATGGCGAACCTAGGGAAATCAGGTAGGACACGTTTTGTCTTTTCGCTAATTTGAAGGCTTGTTTCCCCTGCTTTAACACGTTTTAGCAACCCATAGTATTTTTGTGCCTGGGCGATGTTTTTAACAGTCAAGATCGCATTGTAGGTCTTGCCGACCCCATTTGTGATACCTAGTTTGCCCTGGGAATGATTCAGGATGGAATCCAACACTTTCAACATATATTCTTCGGTTTCGTAAGCCTCAGCAGGGGTATCGCCGGAATCGTTGAAAATTTGTTTATATTCAACTTGGAAACCTAAAACGGCTTTATCATGGATAGCTTCCTTAACGGTGTATTTATGCAGTGGTTGGAAATCCGATGACTTTTCTTCCTTCGGGTCTTGCGGGTCACGGAAATGATTGGAATACTGCCCGGCTGTGGTTCTTGGCAAATCACCAAGCTGTGCCCTGCGGTTTTCTGAAAAAATGGGCGTTCCAGTAAACCCGTACCATAGGGAGTTGACAAAGAATTTGGAAATTTCCTTATGTTTTTTGGGTGTGACGGCACGGTGGCATTCATCAACAACAAAAACCACATTTAATTGTTTAATCCGGGTTGCTTCTTTTGGATAACGACCGGCATCGAATTTGTTCATCATCGTGGTCAGCTTTTGGATAGTCGTTACGACCAAGGTCTTATCCTGGTTGTAAAGTTTTTTCACCAACGCATGGGTGTTATCTGTGTCCTCAACATCAATCATGTCATTTTGAGAATAGGACTGGAAGCTGGAAGAGGTCTGTTGGTCAAGGTCTGTCCGGTCCACCACGAAGATGGTCTTTTCCACGCTAGGAATTTGGAGCAAGTTCCTAGCGACCTTGTAACTGGTCAGCGTTTTCCCTGAACCCGTCGTGTGCCAGATGAAGCCGGATTTTCGCTCACGGCTTGCCAGCTTCACTTTTTCGATGGCATGGATTTGGTAGGGTCGAAGTAGTATCAATGCCTTTTTAGCATCGTCAATAACCGAATACTGCATGACCATCTGGTGTGCCCTTGGGATGGACAATACCTCATCAGCAAACTCCATAAGCCCCGTTACAGGTAAGTTATCCTCATCAACCCACTTGGTCAAGAACTGGTCATTGAGTTTATTTTCCCTTGCTGCGGCAATGTAGCGGGTTTCCGTCCCATTTGACACAACAAACATTTGGAGGGAAGAAAATATACCGCGGAATTTCCCCTCCTTGTCATATTTCTGGATTTGCCTAAACGCATCCATAAATGGCTCGCTTCGTCGTTTAAGTTCAATTTGAATCATGGGCAAACCATTAATAAGCAATGTCACATCCAAGCGTCTATTGGAATCTTCAGGGTTTGCTTTATCCCGGACAACTTGGTTGACAACTTCATAACAGGAGTGCCCACCAGCCACATTGTCCCGCCAAAGGGTATCAAGCCTAATTGTGCCGAGGGTCGCATCTTCCCGCTGAACCTGAACCTTGGCGATGCCATTCTCACCGGAGATCCATTTCGCAGCTTCGTAGTAATTAACAAAATTCAATTGGTTCTTGACTTGGTTCTTTTCCTGTTCGGTCAGGGGATGCCCATCAAGTTTTGAAACATTGTTGGATTCCAAAATCTGAAAGAAATTATTCCATAGTAAATCTTCCGTTACCAATTCCTTGCGGTAAGTCCACTGGCTTTCCCCTTCCACCAACTGCCTAATCATATCATTTTCAATCTTCAATTCTCCAGTATATTCAATAGCCATCTCTTTCCCTCCAGTTTCGACAAACATTCATCGCCTTAATTATCTCACGCATTGTCAGTTATGAAAACACATTTTTGGGACTTTCGTCTTTTTATTAGTATTTGAGGGAGGTTGAAAATCTTACCTGTCATTTTTTGGATAAAAAAACCTCCCCACCGGTTGACGATGAAGAGGTTGCAATGATTTTATCTCCCCTGATTGTAAAAAAACGCTTAATTTCCCGGGTTTAAACATAATGTGGCCATGATGGCTATGATTAACTGTTTCAAATTGCTTGCTCTCATATGGTTGCCCCCTTTTTTTATATTGTACCATGGTTTGGGGACTTGTAAATGTAAAGACATGTAAAAAAGCGGCAGTTCAAAGAATGGGGCTGATTTTAGCATGAGGACAAAAAAAAAAGAGCCGCCATAGCAGCTCCCTTGCCAAGTTCTTTTTCCCTTTAAGTTCTATTTATCGTCATACCAACGTTTTTCAGTCTTTTTTTGGTGGAGATGGGGGGAGTCGAACCCCCGTCCTAAAATACCGAACACTTAACTTTCTACAGGCTTAGTTTCCTATTGGGCTTCGCGGGTGGCTGGATAGGAAACGGGCCTGCCAATCCGCTAGTTTGGTTGTTCTCTTCCCTTTCGCTCAAACGGCGCAATCCGGCGTATCCCACATTAGTGAGCCTGGCAATTCCACATGGGCGATGGAGAGTGACAGGCAGCAACGTTTATTAGGCTGCTAGTTGTAAGTTAGTTTTTCCGGTTATTAAACCTCGACCTTTTAACGTGGGCGAACACGGCCTGCTTATTAAGCTCAAGTACCCCAGTCGAATCCGTAACATCCCCAGATTTATGGGTGCTTCCTATCTATTATACAACACCCAAAAGACATTTGCAAACTTTTTTTGGGATTTATGCTGAAACCTTCTCCCACTAATTGGAAAATCCCAGCAAAGGCACCCGCCCCCACTGGGAAATGAATGTTATTTCGGGAACTTTAGGATGACTTTGAACAGGTCGCCGTCGAGGGATACGTCCAGAGTGCCCCCTTGGATGACGGTCAGGCTTTTGGCGATGGCCAGGCCGAGGCCTGAACCTTCCGTCGTGCGGGCACCATCGGCACGGACAAACCGCTCCAATAATTCCGTTGGGTCAAGGTCCAGTTCCAGCGCCGAAATATTCTTGAAGGCAATCACCACGCCTTGCTCCCCCTCTGCGATGTCGATGTAAGCCCTTGTGCCCGAAAGGGAATACTTCGCCATGTTCACCACCAGGTTCTCAAAAATCCGGTGGGTGCGCATCCCGTCCAAGTCCAGGATGACCGGCGATTCGGGGACATTCACCCGTAAGTCAAGCCCCGCATCCGCCAGTTCCGATAGGGTCTGCTTCATGAGGGAAACCACGTTGAGGGGCTCTTTCACAATTTCGATGGCTCCCGACGCGACCTTGCTCATTTCAAACACGTCCTCGATGAGGGTTTTCAACCGCTGGGATTTTTGCTCGATGATGGCCAGGTATTCAACCTGTTTTTCAGCCGTCACCGACCCGCTTTTCAGCAATTCCAGATACGTGATGATGGACGTGAGGGGGGTCTTCAAGTCGTGGGACACGTTGGTGATGAGCTCCGTTTTCATCCGCTCGCTGACCACCTCCTTTTCCACCGCCTCCGACAGCCCGTCCCGCACCTTGGAAAGCTCGTCCTTTAAGGAGCTAAACATCCCAAACTCCCCGTCCATGGATACCTCCAGATTGCCCTGTGACAACTGCTCTGCCATCCCGAACAGCCGGAGGTAATGCTTTTGCACCTTCCCTATTTTGAAACGGGCGATGAGGTAGGTCACTATGAAATAGAGGGGAATCAAGAGCATCACTGAACCGTCCCCGAAATTCATTCCTTCAATGAAAATAAGCCCAAAGATAAAAAGCAAGACCCCATGAAGCAAAAGCCATAACCAGAGTTGCCACTTCAGCTTACCTTTCAAATCAACCCGGATGAAATTAGCATAAAACCGCCCGAAAAGATTTGCCAGCCAGGAGTTTTCCTTGAAGGATTTTTCCAGATACAGTTTTTTGATGGTCATGAGGGTGTAAGCGGTTAAGTAGAACATGGCGAACCAGATGGCCAGGATGCGTATGGTGAATATCACGGGCATGAGGCCCACCCTTCTTAAATTGTCGCTTAGGCTCCATATCGTGGAATTGGCCGTGGCCCATAAAATAAAGGAGGCCAGAAGGGGCAGCTCTATGGGAAATTTTTGGAGGATTTGAAAAGGCCGCCCGGCTTCTACTTTTTTGAGCGGGTACATGAGGGCAATGATGACCATGAGCAAATAGGCGTTTTCTTTGTACTGCCATAAGGTGCCCGCTAGGCTAAATAATGGGGCTGCCGCTGCCAACCCGATTGCCATCCATAAGAGGTGCCACTCCTTCCACTGCCCCGTTTTGATAATTTCGTTTTTCTTTTGGATTGCCTGTTCAAGCATGATGGTTCCCCCTATTTGGTTTTTCAAGTTTATAGCCGACGCCCCAGACCACTTTCAGGTAGCGGGGTTCTTTTGGGTTGAATTCGATTTTTTCCCGGATTTTTCTTATGTGGACCATGATGGTGTCGGTGCTCACAGCCACGTCGCCCCAAATCCGTTCGTAGATTTCCTCCGCTGGGAATACCTGCCCCGGGTTGGAGAGGAACAGTTGGAGGATTTTCGACTCGGTGGGGGTCAGCTTGACCGGTTGCCCGTCCACGAAAAATTCATGGGTCTGGGTGTTCATCTCGAGGCCCCCCGCTTCAAGGATGTGGCTTGGTGCGGCCAATTCCTTGGATTTTCGTGCCCGCCTCAACTGGGAGTTGACCCGTGCCAACAGCTCCATGGGACGAAATGGCTTCGTCACGTAATCGTCCGCTCCCCTATTGAGCCCTGTGATCTGGTCGATTTCCTCCGACTTGGCCGAAAGCATGATGATGGGGAAATCATGGCGTTTCCTCGCCTCCCCCACAAATGCAATGCCATCCATAATGGGCATCATCACATCAACTATTGCCAAATCCACTGCTGCCGATTCCAATAAACGAAGGGCCACAGCACCATTTTCCGCCCAAAGGCTCTTATATCCCTGGTTCGTCAAGTACGTCTGCACCGCATAGGCGATGTCCTGTTCGTCCTCCACCACCAGCACCGTTTCCTGGTTCATCGCGCCGCCTCCTTTTTCGTTAACACTATCATACCACGGATTCCTTAAGATTTACCGGGGGAATTTCTTAAAATTTTCTAAAGACGGCCATACATAAAAAAAGCCAGGCCTACCACACTAATACGGAATCAAATACACCATAGAAAGCAGGATGACAGATGAAACAAGCAATTTTGGCATTTTCACTCCTTCTGGGCTTTGCGACCGTGACAGCCCCCGCCATCGCGCCGGCACCCCCAGTATCCGAACAGCGTCCCAATGACAAAGGCCCATTGCCTGAAACGGGATTTGATGCTAAGGACCTCGGGTTAATTGAAAAATAGTTGCTAGCGGCCAGTGCAAATGATTGGCAAAAAATGATGGCAGGTGATTAGGATGTTCACAGCTTTATGGGTTTTCCTCAGCTTTTCAATGCCGCTGCCCGTGCCCGATGGCTTAAAGGCGGTGGGTGAAATCAGCATCCCCGCCATTGAATGCCACCTCCCCATCTATGGGCATTTGGATGATGACACCCTCCTCTATGGGGCGGCGGAAATCAAGGAAGGTCAAGCTCCCGCCCATGGGAATTACGCCCTGGCAAGCCATCATATGAGGCGAAAAGGCTGGCTGTTCAACGATTTGGACCAGTTGGAAGCAGGCGACGCAGTCCTCATCACAAAAGCCGGCATCCCCTATTTGTATTTTGTCAAGGAAACCTTCGAAGTCGACCCCAGCCAAACCCAAGTCATCAGCGACGACATCGGCGACGGCTACCTGACCTTGGTAACCTGCACCCCCGACTGGGAAAAAAGGCTCATCGTCTGGGCGGAATATTTTCCGGGGTTTTAATCATGCATTTAAAGACGGTCAGCTGATTGACCGTCTTTTTTACGTCCGCTAAGAGCTCCTCTCCCTCATCCATTAAAAAATATTGTTATCAATGATGTTTGTCTAATTTAATTTGACTGTCAAATTTCAAAAACGACAGTCTTTTTTTATAACTATCGGAAAAAGATGACAAATCATAAATTTGAATGTATAATTTAATTATGGAGGTGAAATCATGTCCCAACAATTTTTTCATCAAAAACTATCTGAATTAACGATTGCCCAAAATCTTATGGAAACTGACACTATATTTACGAAAAACCAGTTGCTTAACAGTGGGGTCTCAGAATCCCTCATTAAAGAAATGCTTCAACACGCCCTCTTGGAAGAAAATTCCCCTAATATTTATATGAAGCCGGGAATCCATATCAATGACTTCCTTTTGATTCAGCTCATGCTTCCCAAAGGGGTTTTCGCTTTTGAAACAGCTCTTTACTTGCATCAATTAACCGACCGTTATCCTTACGAAATACATCTTTCTTTCCCAATGGGCTATAAACTGCCACAAAAAGCAGCTGAAATCTCCGCAACCATTATCCCCAAAACCCCACGGGAGCCATTTTATAGCCTTGAAATCGAGGAGCAGGCCATTGAAGGAACCCGCCATTGTATCAACGTCTATTCAAAAGAAAAAACACTTTGCGACATTGTCAAAAGAAAGCACACCGTTGAGCAGGAAATCATCAACCATGCTTATAAAACTTACTTGGCATCCGAGCATAAAAACATCCATCGGCTTCTTCAAGTTGCCCGCCAAATGAAAGCTGAAAAACAAGTAAACCAAATTCTGGAGGTACTTCTATGATCCCAAACGCTGACAGCTTGCGGGATAAGTTGAAATCACTGTCCAAACAAACAGGAATCAACACCCAAATCTTATCGAAAAAATACTTTATTGACAATTTCTTAGAAACCCTAAGCCAATCTAAATATCGCCATCACTTTATTTGGAAGGGCGGATTCGTCCTGTCCGCACTTTCAGGGATTGAAAAACGGACGACGATAGATATTGACGTCTTGATTCAAGGGATAAAAGTGGACGAAGGACAAATCGCTGCCATCATCAATCAAATCACCTCGAGCGGGACTCTTAAGAATGCCCTGACATTTGAGATTTCTAAAATAAAACCGATTATGAATGAGAAGGATTACACAGGCTATCGGGTATTTATGCTCGGGAAGCTTGGTCACGTCAAAGAGGCCTTTCATCTGGATATTGCGGTTGGGGAACGGTTGGTACCAAGCAAAATTTCATTCTCCTCCCAACCTATGCTAAATAAACACCATTCATTTGAAATCTACATTTATAGGCCAGAGCGGATGTTGGCAGAAAAAATCCAAACGATTTTAGCAAGGAGTACCGCCAGCTCCCGCTTCAAGGATTTCTTCGACGTTTACCTTTTTAGCCAACTGGACATCATCGACAAAGAAATACTCCAGACAGCTTTCCAAGCAGTTATGCAAGATAGGAGTTCACAGACCTTAGAAGAGGATTGGCGTGAAATAGTAATGGAATTGGAACAAAGCGAAAGAATGAAAAACGGGTGGAAACTCTACCAGAAAAAGAATGCCTACGTTGGCACCGTCACCTATGAACTTACGATGGAACATATTAAAAAATGGTTGAAATCACTTACTGAGTAACGATTTTTAGTATATTATTCAACGGCCGCTTCAAATAGTGCATAGGAATCAGCAGCACTATCCTTAGCTTTTATATCTTTAATCATCAGTTCGCCTCCTTCGTATAAAAAAATTCCCCTTTAGTATCACACCCTAGATTCCTCTTTTTACCATAACCCACTATTGCGAAAGGGTTTTCTTCGTGTTATAATGTTCTTATAATTTGGATAATCTGAGAAAGGAAGTCGTATTAGTGGCAGATGCATTAATTAACAGCATTGAACATGATTATATTTGGAGGGGGACATCAGTCATCGGTTTTATTATTTTGGCAGGTCTTATTGTAGGGTTGGCTGCCCGTGGAAAAGACGGCTTCCAAAGACAAAATATTTTCACTGCCATCCAAGCTTTATTTACAAAAAAATAAGAAAAGATTGATCTGCCAATAATTTTTTTAAAAAGGGAATAAATTTCAGAAATCGGCTTATGGCAAACCTCATTTTGCACATACTAATCCCAGACACTATTGGGGTCGCTGTGCCCCGGGAGGAAAAATCGCCATGCAAAAAATTTGGATTGCCGTTGCCGCTGCATTGCTTTGCCTAAGCCCCACTGTTGCCCGTGCCCAAGACGTTACCCCTGCCCAGCAAATCTGCAACCCGAAAACGACATGGGTTAAGCTTGAATCGAGGAAGCTTTGGGCGCAACATGCCGCCTGGACCGACCAAGCCATCCGGGCCATTTTGGACGATACCCCTGCCCAAGGGGAAATTGTGGACCGGCTCCTTCGCAACCAAGATGACATCGGGGATTTGTTCAAAGCTTTTTATGGCAATGACGCCGGCGCAGAGGTCGCCCGGATTTTAAGGGGGCACATCCAACTGGCAGGGGAAGTCCTGACAGCCCTTAGAAACGACGACAAAGCCGCCTATAAGGAGGCCATGACGAAGTGGTATGCTAATGGGGATGAGTTTGCCCGCTACTTAAATAGCCTGAACCCTTATTGGGATACGGATGTGGTCCGAAAAATGATGGAAATGCACCTGGGCATCATCGAAAAACAGGCGGAAGCCCATCACAGCCAACAATGGGACAAAGAAATCCACTTCAGCGACAAAGGGGACAAGCACCTGGAAGAAATGGCAGACTTTTTAGCAGCAGGCATCATCAACCAATTCCCGGGCCAGTTTGAAAATTAAAACCCCAATACCTCAAGCAGGAGTACACCCTTCCTGCTTGAGGTATTAGAATACCCAAAAATTACCCCTGTAAAATATTCATCCTTTAGAAATGGCGAATAAAAGGCAGACGCCGACTTATATTTTGGAAAAAAGTATGATATAATTTTATCAAAGGATGGTGATTTCTATGGAATTAACAGGAGGAATTTTTCACATGACGGATAAGCAATACAACACCCAGCTAAAGCTGCAACGTGCGTTATTGAAGGCGATTCAGGAAGCATTTGCTAGCAACAATCTTGAAAAAGCCAAGGAATTGACTGACGAACTCGAAGATATTATCACAAGTGCTATTGAAGATTAGGGCGGATTCCGCCTCTTTTTTTATGTAAAAACCCTAGAATCGGGAGTGATAGTCCCGATCCTAGGGTTTTTACGTGGTTTTTTTAAGCGGGCGGTTATAGGCTTTTCCCATGGCTTTCACGGCAGCCTGGACCCCGTACCCGATGAAAATGGCGATAATAATGGTCCCCACCGAGATAGGCCCGCCAACCAACAGCCCGAGGAGGGTCGCAAAGCCCTCGCAAATCAAACGGGCATTTCCGATGCTGAGCTTTGTCTTTTTTGCAACGGACATCATGAGGGTATCAATAGGGGTCGGGGCAAAATCGGCTTGTAGGTAAGTCCCGGCACCGGTGCACATAATCCCAAACCCAAGGGCAAAAAATACCCACTGCTGGACGATGGTTTCAAGGGTGATGGCGTCAAAGACGAACAAGAGCCAAAAATCCACCATGAGCCCCAGCAAGAAACTGGTCAAAAAGGCAAAAAAGTTGATTTTCTTCCCGGTAAGCATTCGGCAAAAAACCAAGACCATAAATCCGGTAATGATCATCCACGTCCCAGTTGTGAATCCGAAGCGCTCTGCGAGCCCAACAAATACCGCATCCCACGCCCCAGCGCCCACATCAGATAAAATAACCCCAGAGGACCCCAATGCAATCACAAATAATCCCAATAAATAAAATACTGCCCGTTTCATAAATTCTCTCCTATTCTCACGAATAAGAGGGTGGAAGTGTTTTTCTTCCCCCCTCTTTTCATCTTTATAGCACCTTCGCCAAGAAATCCTGGGCGCGGGCTGATTTTGGACTGCTGAAAAATACTTCCGGGGTGGCATCTTCCACGATGACACCGCCGTCTAAGAATAAAATGCGGTCTGCCACTTCTTTGGCGAAGCCCATTTCATGGGTCACGATGGCCATGGTCATCCCTGTATGTATCAGGGATTTCATGACATCCAAAACCTCTTTGACCATTTCCGGGTCCAAGGCGGACGTGGGCTCATCGAACAACATCATTTTAGGCTCCATGGCCAGGGCGCGGGCGATGGCGACACGCTGTTTTTGCCCGCCGGACAACGAAGATGGGTAGGCATTTGCTTTTTCCGAAAGCCCGACTTTGGCTAACAGCTCCTGCCCGATTTTTTCCGCGTCTTGCTTGCTTTTCCCCTTCACCTGGATAGGCGCGAACGTGATGTTTTCTAAAACCGTCATATGGGGGAACAAGTGGAAGTGCTGGAACACCATCCCGATGTTTTCACGGATTTTGGCTAAGTTGGCCTTTGGCGACGTGATTTCTTCCCCGCTGACCCAGATGTTTCCTTCGGTTGCCGTTTCCAGCCCGTTTAAGCATCTGAGGAACGTGGATTTTCCCGAACCTGATGGGCCAATGACTGCCACGACAGAACCTTCCCCGATTTCGGTGGAAATGCTTTTTAAGACTTGGTTTTTCTTAAATGACTTGGATAATCCCTTAACTTTGATCACTCTTCGCCAACCTCCTTTCCACTAGCTTCCCGATGGATGAAATGATCATAACCAATACATAATAAATCGCAGCCGCCAAAAGCATCGGCTCAATAAAGCGAAAATTCCTCATCCCCACCAACATGCTCCTTCTCATAATGTCCTGGGCACCGATGATATTCACGATGGCCGACTCCTTGGTAAGTGCAGTCAGCTCATTGATAATGGCAGGCAAAATATTTTTAAGGGCCTGGGGCATGATGATTTTTCCCATGATCTTGCTGTAAGGGACCCCTAAGGCCATGGCGGCTTCCGACTGCCCTTTGTCCACGGCTAAAATCCCTGCGCGGATAATTTCCGCCATGTAAGCCCCTGAGTTAAGGCCCAATGCTAAAATCGTGGACCAATATAAGCCCAAATCGATGCCAGTCAAATCAATGAGCACGTAGTATAGCAGAACCAATTGGACGATTAAAGGGGTTCCTCGGAAAATGGAGGTGTACCCCGCTGCAATCCCGTCCAGGACGCGGTTTTTGGAAATCCGCATAAAAGATAAAATCATCCCGATAAGCAGCCCTAAAGCAGCGCCGCCCACTACGACGGTCAGGGTAAACCAAATCCCTTCCAAAATAAAGGGGATAGATGGCACCAACCTTGAAAAATCAAAGCCCATAAGTTTTTCCTCCGTTCATAGCATGACTGCCCCGCCATCAGAGGCAAGGGCAGTCGCATCAATATAAATTAGTTAAACCATTTGTCGGCCAATGCCTGCAGTGTCCCATCTTCGCGAAGCTCGTCTAGGATGGCATTGAACTCTTCTGTTTTATCGCTTCCAAGTGGCAGGGCAATTGCTGAACCTTCTTCGTCTTTTTCAAAGATTTCAGCGACTTGCAGCCCATCAAATGTATTGAGGTAGTTGCCAACGACAACTGCGTCCATGAATACCACATCAGCGCGGCCGTTAAGCACCTGTTGCACAAGTTCAGGGATACGGCTCATGGACATGATGGTAAAGTCATAACCTTCTTCAAGCAATGCTTCCGCCGCCATTTCCTGGATAGTCCCGGTCTGTACCCCGACAGTCAAGCCATTCAAGTCCTCAAAGCTGTTGATGTCATGGTCAACCGTGGTCAGGGCCACTTCATAACTGTTATGATAGACTTGGGTGAAGTCAACTACCTCGGCACGGTCGGCACGGTTGGTCATCCCGGCGATGATTACATCAATGCGCCCGGTTTGAAGGGCTGGGATCAACCCCGTAAAATCCATGTCCACCATTTCAACAGTGGCACCCATACGCTCGGCAATTTCTGAAATCAGTTCGAAGTCAAATCCTGTGATCTGGTTTGTATCTTCATCGATGAAGATAAACGGATAGTAGTCAGCGGATGTCCCGACACGCCATGTTTCGCCTTCCGCTGCACTGTTCCCACATGCTGCCATAACTACCATTGCCATCATACCCATTAAAGCCATCATTAATTTTTTCATATCCTTCGCCTCTTTTCCTATTTTTTTCGTACAGGCGGCAGTCGGATTCAGTTGGTTCCTTGGAATATTTCCACAAAAAAGACAGTGTCCCAAGACTCCGAACCGTTACCAACTCCCAAAAACTGGTTTTCCGGTGAATCTTAAATACGCTGCCACAACTAATGTAATTTTAAAAGATGCCTGAGGGTTTTAGCATAGTTCCCAGTCATCATGTGTTAAATTATGCAATACCCCCGCTAATTCCTAAAAACTAAAAGGTAGCGTTGGCCGCTCATTAGGCATGACAAATATCATTAAAAACCTAAGATCGACCGCCGCCGTGTACTAGGAGTTCCGATTAAGTTGATGAAAGTCATTTGATTTGCTAACATGTCATTTCCTCCTCTTCGATTCGCAAGCCTGAACCTGCGTCCTAGTACTGAATGTCAGTATCATATCAGGTTTTGAGGGGCATTGCAATAGTTTAACGTAAAAAAGCCCGTTGAAAATGTTTTCAACGGGTATAATCAGGAATTAATGCTATTTTTTTAGGATACGGATGCTATTAAGCACGGTTAGAAGGGTGACCCCTACATCGGCGAAGACTGCCAGCCATAGCCCCGCCAATCCGAAGAGGCTTAAAATCATCACGAGGAGTTTGATGCCCAGGGCAAGGGCAATATTTTGATAAAGGACAGCCAACGTTTTTTTCGAAAATTTCCTTGCCTTGAGGATGGCATTCGGGTCGTCCGTCATCAAAACCACATCAGCTGCTTCAATGGCGGCATCGCTGCCGAGTCCTCCCATGGCAATCCCTACATCGGCAAGTGCCAAAACCGGGGCATCATTAAGCCCATCCCCTACAAAGGCAAGCCGTGAGCCTTCAGGGAGTCCCTTAAGCAAAGCCGCCACAGCGGCTACTTTTTCATGGGGCAAAAGGCTTGCCCGGACATCGACAATTCCCAGTTGGGCAGCAACCTTTTGAGCACATTCGTGAGTGTCCCCTGTTAGCATGACAACATGGATGCCACTAGCTTGAAGTGCCAGGATAGCATCACGGGAGGACTGCTTGACCTGATCCCTGAGCACCAAATAACCTTTGTATTGGCCATCTAAATAGAGGTAGGCAAGGGTATCGCCGCCTTCAGGAAAAATATCCAATGGAGCTGTATTCCCAAGGATGACTTCCCGCCCATCAACCATGGCCCGCACCCCCATTCCCGGAATTTCTTGGACACCGGTGATTTTTTCGTGTTTGATTGCCTTGGCATAAGTTTTGATAATGGATTTGGCAATGGGATGGGTGGAATTCGCTTCGGCATGAGCGGCATATTTTAAGAATTCATCTGCTGACAGCCCCGAAGGTTGGACTTTGACCACCGAAAACTGCCCTTCCGTCAGCGTCCCGGTTTTATCAAATGCAATAACCGTTATGTCGTTGAGCATCTCAAGGTAATTGGCCCCTTTCACAAGTATCCCCTCTTTAGACGCTGCCCCAATTCCGGCAAACCAGGCTAACGGGATGGATACCATCAGGGCACATGGGCAACTTATAACTAAAAAGACCAAGGCGCGGTAAACCCAGGAAATATCCCCAAAAAGCAAAGTTGGAATGATGGCAACGCCTAAGGCTACCCCAACGACGGCAGGCGTGTAATAACGGGAAAAACGGGTGATGAACCGTTCGCTCGTCGATTTTTTCGATGCGGAATGTTCCACTAATTCCATGATTTTAGCTATGGTAGACGTCTTGCTGGTACTTGTGACCCTAATTTTTAGGAGCCCATTGACCGCAATCGACCCGGATAGGGCCATTTCCCCTGCCCGGATGTATTTAGGCATGGACTCACCTGTCAGCGCACTCATATTCAAATCCGCTGAACCTTCAACCACCACCCCGTCAAGGGGGATGCGCTCACTGGGAAGGACTTGGATCAAGTTTCCAATCTTGATGTTATCGATGGCAATGTCTACAATCCCATGTTGCCCAATCAAATGGACTGATTCCACTTTCAAATCCAGCAAGCCAGAAATCAAGCCCCGGCTACGGGTCACCGCAAGGTATTGCAATAACTCGCCAATCCCATAAAATAACATGACTGCGACGGCCTCCTGATAATCCCCCAGGCAGATTGCCCCTAATGTTGCGATGGCCATCAAGAAATTTTCATCAAAGACTTGCCCCCTGAAGAAGTTGGAGCCCGCTTTTTTCAATGTTTTGAAACCCGCCAACAAATAAGCCATTAAAAGCAAGCCAGGGTATCCTAGCATTAATCCCAAGAAAAATAAAAAAGTCCCGCTGATCATTTGCCAGTTTTCCTTCACCAAATTTGGCTTTTTGGCATCTTCAAGCTTCAGAATTTCCACATGGGCCGCAATTTTTTTTATCCGTCTCCGGACTTCCTCGATGGTTGCTTCTTCATTTGCGATGAAACTTAACTGGGAGGTCGTAAAATTAAGTACGGGGTCTCTTACGCCCTCAACCTTTCCCAGCTCATTTTCTATTTTTGCCGCACAATGGGCACAGGTCAGTCCCTGCAACCTCCACTTGACATTGATATTTTTTTTTGGCATGGCATACCCTCCCAGCATATCTGCCATATTATATGTGAGCCCGCCTGCACCGTCTTTGCGTTTGTCCCGAAATATAGGCTTTGTCGGTCGCTTGCGTTTTTACTGTTTTTTTGCAGTAGCCTATGTTATAATTAAGCGTACATCATTAACCATGGAAATTGGACATTATTTGAATCTAGGAGTGTGTTTGATGCTTAAAAACCGTAAAAAAAGTGCCTATCTGCTTTTAGAAGACCGAGTGAAAGAAGCCCAGGAAGCGGGTCTTTCCATAGACCAACTCGAACCGGAGCTTTACTATTATTTAGAGGACCGAATGACTGGGTCTTTGGTGATGATATCTGTAATTGCCCTCACCCTGATCTTTTTACACCTACTGGACCACACAGCTGCCTTCAGGACCTTGCTGTTTGCTACTATTTGGAAAGGGATTGATGCTTGGGGCCGCCCCTACTTCCAACCTTTTATTAATTATCGCCTCCAAGGAAAAAGGCGTGCCTAATCTGGCACGCCTTTTAATATATGAAAATACTGCCGGCTATAAAAAACCGACAGTACTTTTTATCTATTAAGCTTTGTTAACAGAACCGAAGATTTCCATTTTTTCTTTAACAGTTGCTTTAATGGCTTCAAATCCAGGGTTTAATAATTTACGCGGGTCGAACCCTTTGCCTTGTTGATCTTTACCAGCAACGACATATTCGCGTGTTGCTTGTTGGAAAGCCCACTGGCACTCAGTGTTGACGTTGATTTTAGACACACCTAAAGAGATGGCTTTTTTAATCATGTCGCTTTCGATCCCTGTTCCACCGTGAAGGACTAAAGGCGTGTTTCCGGTTTCGTTGTTGATTTGCTCTAACGTATCAAATGCAAGACCAGTCCAGTTTTCAGGGTATGCACCATGGATGTTACCGATACCGGCAGCAAGCATAGTGACACCTAAATCGTTGATAGCTACACATTCTTTAACGTCTGCGATTTCGCCAGTACCAACGATACCATCTTCCTCGCCACCGATGGATCCAACTTCAGCTTCCAAAGAAATTCCTTTTTCATTTGTAAGCTTTACCATTTCAGCAGTTTTCGCGATGTTTTCTTCGATTGGGTAATGGGAACCGTCGAACATGATGGAAGAGAATCCAGCAGCGATAGCAGCTTTTGCCCCTTCGTAAGAACCGTGGTCAAGGTGAAGGGCAACCGGTACTGTGATGTTCATTTCTTCCATCATCCCGTTTACCATTCCTACAACTGTTTTGAAACCAGTCATGTATTTGGCTGCTCCTTCAGATACCCCAAGGATAACCGGAGAGTTTAATTCCTGAGCTGTTTGCAGGACTGCTTTTGTCCACTCCAAGTTGTTGATGTTGAACTGACCAACTGCATACTTGCCTTCATAAGCTTTGTTTAACATATCTTTAGCTGATACTAACATGTAAACCCTCCATTGTATTCGTTTTTGGCTTTTTTTGCCTTCAATTATTATTATAGCCCAAAATGGTTAGAAAATAAATAGAAATTCACATTTTTTGAAAATCATGTATAATGTGATGAGAGTGAACCACTAAAATTTTCTCATTGCGTCCACAATAAACCCAGCCCTAAGGAGTAAATCTCCTTCGATATAATTACTTGCGAAAATTGAGTCACATAGTAAAAAAACCCATCCTCCCATGTTTAGGGTTGATGTGGTTTTTTACTATTTGATGACATTCAGAGCCGGAGTTTCCACTAACTCTTCTTTCGGCTTGCGGTCGAATTTTTTACGGATGTCGTTGAGTCTGCGGATGCTTCCCTTCACCAGTTCGTTGAACACCACCACCGTCGAGCCGACACCGATAATGCGGGCCCACATCATCGGGCTTAGTGGGACAGCGTCAAAGAAGCCGCTGGCCGTCTGGGTGA
>WRGF01000164.1 GCA_009787345.1 Turicibacter sp. | reverse complement strand
GGTGGGACGAGTGTGGCAGAAGCCTATTATCAAATGCATGGAAGCGTCCTCATTGGACAAGCCACAGTTTTTCGAGGGTTAGGAGTAGCTTTTGCCGCTACTATAATCTATTTAGGTGAACTCGTAAAGAGAAAAGCATCCGTCACAGAGAATTCCATTGAAGCTGTTACCGAATAACAAAACCAACCAGAATTTGACCAACCGGGAAAATTCTGGTTGGTTTTTCACATCATTGGTCCTTTCGACCGATGCAATCCCCCTCCCACAGCTGTTATAATGGGAAGGATTGAAGAAAGGGGCAACCACATGGAATTAATTAAAGCACAGGATTTGAAGTTTGATCCCCGTCCCCAGATGGGAGCGATTTTCGTAGAAGGGTTTTATCAATGGCTGAAATACTTTTCCAAGGATAAGAGGAAGCTAGCTTCGGCATTTAGCCATAGTTTTCAATTGGATGGCTTTTATGTGGCGCTGATTAGCGACGAGGTGGTGGCTATGGCCGGTTGCAGCAATAAGGGTGGGCCAGTCTTGAAGCTTGAACAAAAGCAACTTCGAAAGCATTTAGGGATGGTTTCAGGTACACTTGCGTATTTAATGCTAAAAAAGGGCATGACTAAAAAGCCGTATCCTTTTGCCATGGAGCTGGGCATGGGGAGCGTGGATTTTGTTGCCACAGCCCAAAAATATCGTGGACAAGGCATAGGCTACAGGCTGATTGGATTTGCTATGAGAGACGCAGGGCATATCGGTTATGTTCTCGAGGTGGCGAGTAATAATGCCAGTGCCATCAGGCTTTATGAAAAACTTGGGTTTAAGGAATTCCTAAGAGTCCCTGAAAAACACCCAAAACAGGCCGGTTTTGATGAGTATATCTATATGACGAAAGGGTAACGTCATCAAAGCGTTGCCCTTTCGTCATAATTAGCATGTATTTCACCTCCCGCCATAAACTTAATAGAGGGGGAATGCGGGTTATGGCTGATGACATGAACAATTTGGCGTACTTGAAACATTTGCGCGGGCCGGTGATGGTGTCGCTTGATATTACCAGCAAGTGCAATTTGAAATGTGTCCATTGCTACAATAACAGTGATAGCGTTGGCGCAGATGACGAGATGAGCGACGCTGAAATCTTAGGGGTGGCACGGCAGATTGCTGCTTTTAAGCCCCATAATGTGTGTTTATGCGGCGGTGAGACCCTGTGCCGGAAAAATATCTTAGAGATTGTGAAGGCCCTTAACGGGCATGTAGGCAGCATCAGTCTGGTGTCCAATGGGGTTTTGATGACGGAAGATAAGGTGAAAGGGTTCGTCCGAAATGGGGTAGGGCAAATCCAGATTAGCTTGGACGGTGCCGATGCTTTCTCCCACGATACTTTCAGGGGTGTTCCAGGTTCTTTTGAAAAGGCTGTTGCCGCTATCAACTTATTGAGGGAAAACCATGTCCCCCAGGTTGCGACCGCTTTTGTGCCCAATAAGCTGAACTTCATGGACGTGGGGGATTATTGCGATTTGTGCCATAGCCTTGGCGTCCATATTATAAGGATGATGCCATTTATTCCATTAGGGCGTGGAAAGCTGTTGGGGCGGGACCTGATTTTAAGCGATGGGGAGTATTTCCAGTTTCAGCGTGAGCTGGTGCGGGCCATGGAAAAATACCAGGGAATCCTCACCATCGACTGGGTAGACCCTTTGGCACATCTTCGCCGGATGCCATACAATGCCTTTAAGGGCGGCAAGACTTATGACCTGCAAATTCGTTCCAACGGGGACCTGATGGCCACCACGTATTTGCCAATTGTCCTAGGAAACTGCCGCAGGCACTCCCTGCAAGAATATTGGGACAACGGTTACGATACCCTTTGGAAACATCCCGAAGTCATCAGGCACACGGAAAAAATCCAGAACATCTTCGATTTTGAAACCTTTGAACCTGCCCCTTACAGCGGGGATAATATTTACATTGATTTAATCTAAAGGGGGATGCCTATGAATTACGCCATCAATAAAGACGGTTTCCGGCTCCGGGAGGAAAACTCGGACACCTGCTCGGTGATGAACCTTGCCACCCAGCAAATCAGCTTCCATCAGGGGCTTGCCGCCCTTATTTTACGTTCCCATGACATTACGGATTCTTTTAGCATGGCAGCCAAAGCAGGAAAAAATCAGGATAAGGCACAAAAATTCGAGGAATTGGAAGCGATGGTGAAGGAGGAAATCGGCCGCTTGTCCCATTTAGGGCTTGCTGTCATCAACGATTTGCCCCGACCTGAAAATGGCCCGAAAGTGGCTGGGGAACTGGATTATGAGACTGTGGCAGCCTTCATTGCCAAAAACATTTCAAATGACGAGGTGCTGAAATATGGTGTCGGCACCTTCAATTTTTACTCGGCAGCCATGATCCGCGGGAGGCAGATGAACAACCTGGAATACAATTTTTTGTCAGCCAGCGATGGGGAGGTGGTAGCGGCCATTGCAGTGGGAAGCCCCGTCCATCATGTACCTACAGCAACTTTGACCATCAACATGCTATTTTGCCCGGATGACAGGAACGTACTTATTGAGCTCCTCCGATTCGTTAAGGAGGCGACCCGTGGTGAATTCAGGCGGCTGCGGTTTAATTATGCCAGCATCTATTCGGAAAAAACCTTGGGGCTGTTGACGGGAATCGGCTTTCAAAAAGTAGCCGTTTTGGAAGGGGAAATCAAAACCCATGGCGGGCGGTCCTTTGCAGACCTGGAAATTTATGATTTGGAGTTTTCTGAACTGTAAGAAAGAAAACGAATTAGAAAAATGGAATGTTTCCCACCGGGTGCCATAAACTGGAATAAGGGGGCGGGACGGTGGGGGGAAAGAACGAAAAAGTGAAGTTGCAAGTGAATTTCCAGCTTTATTTTTGGACTTTAGCCGGTGGGTGTATCGGCATGTTTTTGGGTGAGATGGAACTAGGTTGCCTCTTTGGGCTGGCCCTAGGCATCGTAGTTGGAAAAAAGTGATTAATAGAAATAAAAAACAAGCCCTCATTCACGGAAAAAGTCCGTCAAGGAGGGCTTGTATCAAGGGATTGGATTGGACCAAGGGGGGGAGTGGCCAATCCAATTATTTAATAAGAGGGGGGAGAGAGTATAGTTTGTACAAAGCCCCGCTTGTTCGTACATGAAATGTTTTTCGCAAGCGTTTCTTTGTGATTTAAGTATACCAAATGCGGGGGCATTATTCAACAAAATTTGCAATTATCGTTCGACA
Source organism: Turicibacter sp. (assembly GCA_009787345.1). GTDB lineage: Bacteria > Bacillota_I > Bacilli_A > MOL361 > Turicibacteraceae > WRGF01. Next base: position 14,126 of record WRGF01000164.1, on the reverse strand, counting down.
AACTGAACACTTCTTAGACGAGGCCCCGACCCATCGGAGCCTTTTTCATTTGAAAAACATACATTTTCACAATTTTTGTATTGACCCTCCCCTTATGGGAGAGTGTAGAATAGATAATGCAGCAAATAATTAGATTTGAAGGAGAGTTTTAGATTATGGATTCATCGCTTGATATTAAAATTAATTTTGGGTCGTTGCTTAAGTTTGCATTGCCGACCATTTTATCCATGGTAATCATGAGTGTTTTCGGTTCCATCGATGGGATTTTCATTTCCCGCTTTATTGATGTCGCATCCTTGTCCGCCGCTAATATTTCCATGCCTATCCTGACTGCCACCATTGCGGTGGGGGCTATGTTTGCAGCGGGGGGAAGTGCCTTGGTTGCTAAGAAAAAAGGTGAGGGGCTGGAAGTGGAAGCCCGTGAAAACTTCAGTTTGCTGATTTATTTCATCGTCGGGATTTCCGTGTTGGCCGCCATCATTGTCCTTATTTTTATGGAGCCGCTACTCAGGCAGCTAGGTGCCGATGATTTCTTAATGGGAATGACCCGGGAATACATTACCCCAATCGTCATCGCCATCCCATTCATCAGCCTTGGCTTTATTTTCAACCAGTTTTTAATCGCTGACGGGAAGCCGACTTTGGCTATGATCATTACCATCATTGGCGGGTTGTCAAATATTTCCCTTAACTGGGTTTTCATTTATTTGATGGACATGGAGTTGTTCGGCGCCGCCTTGGCGACCACCATCGGCTACTCGGTCCCATCCGTCGTCGGTATCGTTTATTTCACCTTTTTCAGGAAAGGAAGCGGCCTTTACTTTGTTAAGCCCCGCCTTGACTTGAAGGCCATCACCCAATCCATGACCAACGGGTTGTCGGAGTTTATCTCCATGTTCGCCTTGACCGTGACCACTACCTTCATGAACAATATCATCATGGATATTGAAGGCCCGCTAGGGGTTGCCGCTGTGGGAATTATGATGGCGGTGCAAGGGCTTATGACTTCCTTATTTATGGGGTATGCTTTCGGGGTCTCCCCGCTCATCAGCTTTAACCATGGGAAAGGCGACACCGATAACCTGAAGAAAATTTATGCGTTAAGCTTAAAAACGGTTTTCGCTTTGTCCCTCATTTCCATTTTGGTTGGGAATGTTTTTGCCAGCCCCCTAACGGCTATTTACGTCCCACGGGGAGCGGAGGTATATGAAATGGCGGTTTATGGGCTGCGGGTCGTCACTACTGGCTTTGTTTTCATCGCCTTCAACATTTTCGCCTCCGCCATGTTCACTGCCCTCAACAACGGGAAGATTTCCGGGTTGCTTTCTTTTTTCCGGTCGCTGGTTTTCTTGTCCTTCTCATTCCTGGTCATGCCCCGCTTCTTCCAAATGAATGGCGTCTGGATAGCCATCCCGTTGGCCGAATTATTGGCACTTGCTATGACGGTCTACTACTTCAAAAAAATGAAACCCAAGTACCATTACGCTTAGGATGAATGCCCCCTACAGTAGTCCATTTATGTTGTGGTAAAGTGTAATAGAATAATGTCCATAATGGAAATTCCTCCTAATTGTTGGTTTGTACCTCAATTATACAGGAATTTCCATTTTTCGTCTTCTCCCTAATTAGTTTACACTACCGCAATAGGGACAAAACTTGCAATTTGACGAAACATGGTGTAAAATAGGTATATACCAATTAGGATGGAGGTGCGCTGATGAAACTTGTGGATAAATCGTCCTCGGTACCTTTGTATTTGCAGTTGGCCAATAACATCGAAGAATTAATGGATGAGGGTACTCTTGCCGAAGGCGCCTTTTTGATGCCGGAACGGGAACTGTGCAAATCGCAGGGCGTAAGCCGCATGACAGTAAACAAAGCCGTAATGAAACTTGTTAGTGAGGGGAGGCTGTCCAGGCATCAGGGAAAAGGGACATTCGTAACCCCTAAAAAAGAGAAAACCCGTTATGAGCGCCTGGAAAGCCTAAGTGAGTTGATGGCTAAAAGGGGCATTACCGTCAAAAACGATTTACTGGGTGCCAGCCTGACGGAACTTCCTCCACAAGCCATCAGCCACCTCCAAATGAATGACACTTTAGGTTATAAAATTTTTCGGCGCCGTTTTTTTGAAGACGAGCCCGTTGTCCTTGAAACCATGTATTTAAACCCTGACCAGGTCCCAGGCCTCAATTTGGATTTAATCAAGGACAATTCCATGTACGAACTTTTTTCCCACCACTATGGGCACCACCTCGTCCGGGCGGAGCAGACCATCAAACCCATTAAAATCAACGAAGAGCAGGCAGCATTATTCAACCAGCCAGCAGGTGTCTTGGCACTTCAAATCGACCGCGTCGTCTACACCGACAAAAACCAGGTCATGGAGTACACGCAAACCATATTCCTGACCCTAAAGCATGATTTCGAGGTCGTGTTCAATAAATAAGGAGGGTTACCCCATGAAAACAGCAATCATCAATGGAAAAATCGTATTGCCGGATAGTGTTTTAGAAGGCAAGGCCCTTGTATTTGAAGGCGGGAAGATTACAGATATAACTGACACAGTGCCAACGGGTGCTAAGGTTGTGGATGCGGCAGGGAACTGGATAGCCCCCGGGTTCATCGACGTCCACATCCACGGGAGCATGGGGGCCGACACCATGGATGAAAACCCGGAATCGGTGCGGATTATTGCCGAAGGGATTGCTAAGTACGGGGTCACTTCCTTTTTGCCTACGACCATGACCATGTCCATGCCAGACATCCACCGCTCTTTAGGGCATGTCCGCCATTGGATGAAGCAAGACATCAAAGGTGCGAAAGTGCTGGGGGCCCATATGGAAGGTCCTTTCATCAACGTGAAATATAAGGGGGCCCAAAATCCCGAATACATCCTGGCACCCAACTTTGAGGATGTCATGAAGTACGAAGATGTCATCAGGCTCATCACTTATGCGCCGGAAATGGATCAGGGGCTGGCTTTTACCAAGCAAATCAAGAACGAAACCGATATTACCCTTTCCATGGGGCACACCGATGCTACTTTCGACCAGGCCATGGAAGCGATTTATTGCGGGTGCAGTCACGTCACCCATCTATTTAATGCCCAAACTCCACTCCATCACCGGGATCCGGGTGTCGTAGGAGCTGCACTCATGAGCGACGTGTTCACGGAAGTCATCGCAGACAACATCCACATCAATCCCCACAACTTTCAGTTTGTCCTGGATAACAAAGGGCCGAAACGGGTCGTTCTGATTACGGATAGCATGAGGGCCGGTTGCATGAAAGATGGCAATTACGACCTGGGCGGGCAAGCGGTCATCGTCAAGGACGGGGCAGCTCGGCTTGAAAGCGGCACCCTTGCGGGAAGTGTCCTGACCCTTAATATTGCCGTAAAAAATTTCTACGAAGCAACAAAAGCCACCATCAGCGAGGCCATCCACTCGGCATCCCTGAATCCGGCAACCTCCATCGGGATGGATAAATACAAAGGCAGCCTTGAAATAGGCAAAGATGCCGATGTGATTATTTTATCACCGGAATTTGAATGCCTGAAGGGCTTTTCTGAGGGTAGGGAGATTGTGTAGATAATAACGGGAGTACCGACACGAAAAGCTTGTCCGATTCTCCCGTTATCCTATTATTTCGCAAAAATCAGTTCCACCAACAGGGAATCAATGACCAGATCCTTAAACAGCCGTATCCACTCTTCGTTGAATGTATCGGCTATCCTTATCCACCGCCCTCAACAACGGGAAGATTTTTGGGTTGCAAATTAGTGAGCACCGATTTTTCCAAGTCCCATTTAGGCCATGTCCTCATGGGGGAGAGGGCCTGCCAGATGGTGAATTTTTCCGAATGCAAGTTTAAAAGCACCGCCTTCGTTGAAAGCAACTTAAACCAGGCTTATTTTTATAATAGCAAGCCCCAGCGCTCCGTGGCATTCCAGTCCTGCAAGTTGGAAGAAGCCAATTTCCAGGATGCCCCCTTGAAGGGGATCGACCTGAGCACATCGGAGTTTGAAAGCCTGACAGCCGGCCTATTTGAGCTGAAAGGTGCCATTATTTCCCCCATCCAAGCCGCCAATATCATGGAAGGGCTTGGGGTCAAAGTCAAATTTTAATTGTGAGGTGCCAGATATGCTAGAAATCATCGCCATGACCGTAGAAGACGCAAAACGCATCGAAGCCGGCGGGGGGCAGCGGATCGAATTGGTCAGCGCTCTATCAGAAGGGGGATTGACCCCAAGCTACGGATTGATTAAAAAAGTTTGCGAAAGCGTCACCATCCCCGTCAATGTCATTATTCGCCCCCATAGCAAAGGCTTCGTTTACCCGCCAGAGGAAATCGAAGTCATCGCCCAGGACATTTTGATGGCTAAAAAATTGGGTGCCAATGGGGTCGTCATCGGGGTTTTGAATCCAGACAATACCATTGACTTCAAAGCACTGGAGCAGTTGCTAGAGCTGTGCGGGGGATTGGACGTCACCTTCCACCGGGCCATCGACGAACTAGCTGACATTCCAACAGCCACCGCCCAATTGGCGGCCTACCCGCAGATTACCAACATCCTCACATCAGGTGGGTTGGCCCAACCAATCGAAAAAAACACGGCGGTTCTAAGAGCGGCCCATAGGCAAAAAGGTGACATCAACATCTTATTGGGCGGCGGGCTCAATCTTGAAAACGTCGCAAAAATCAAGGAAGAGTCAGGTGCCACGGACTTTCATTTCGGGAGTGCCGTCCGCACCGATGGGGAAATCGACGTGGAAAAAATCAAAAAAATCAGGGGGATTATCGGATGATTGGATTTATAGGAAGCGGGAACATGGCACAGGCGATGTTTTCCGGGATGATTTCGGCGGGATATGCTGCCAAGGACATCATCATAACCGGCATGGATAGCGGCAAGCTGGAATTGAAAACAAAACGTTACGGGGTGCAGGCGACCACCAACAATACCGTCGCAGCACGGGCGGACATCGTGGTTTTAGCCGTCAAGCCCTATCAATTCAAGGGTGTTATCGCCCAAATCAAAGACATCATCAGCGACGAAACCCTGGTCATCAGCGTCGCCGCTGGCATTACCATAGCCCAGATTTACGAAATGTTCGGGCGGGAAATCAAGTTGGTCAGGGCAATGCCAAACACCCCATCCATGGTAGGGGAAGGCATGTCAGCCTTGGTGCCAGGGGATTTGGTCACAGAGAGCGACCTTGAAAAAGCCAAAGCCATGTTCAGCAGTTTCGGCCGCTGCCAGGTGGTAAAAGAAGATGCCCTCCATGGGGTCATTGCCGTTTCCGGCTCCTCGCCAGCCTATGTGTATATGTTCATCGAAGCCATGGCAGACGGGGCGGTGCTTCAGGGGATACCCCGGTCCGAAGCCTACGAAATGGCAGCCCAGTCCGTCTTGGGCGCCGCCAAAATGGTACTGGAAACCGGCCAGCACCCAGGTGCCTTAAAAGATGCCGTCTGTTCCCCAGGGGGAACCACCATCGAAGCCGTCATCGAACTGGAAAAATCAGGGTTAAGGCAAAGCGTCCTGAATGCTATGCAGGTGTGTGCAGATAAGTCGAGGAAAATGAGCGGCTAAGAACCTAAAAACCCAAGCGGAAAAAGCATCCGCTTGGGTTTTTGTCATGCAAAAACAGTAGCGTTTTCCTATAATCATATGATTATAGTGGGTTAAGTCTTGTCATACTTAACCCACTATTAAATTCTATCTTGACCCTGTGTTCGAAATAGGATTCGAGGAGGTAATGAAATGGAAGGGTTAATTGGTTTGGCAATCATCGCATTCATCATTTATTACAAGTACAAGAAAGGGAATGGGGCTATCTCAAAAATGATTAACAATGCCCCTGTGTTAAGCCCAGTAGAAGGGTCAGGAGGGAAATATGAAGTTATTCTTGAAAATCAGACCTGGCGTTCTTTTGAAAACTTCAGGATAGAAGTAAACCTGTATGATGAAAATGGGGTAAATGTTGAAAATTCAAGTGCTTCTGTACATAATTGGGGAACTGGTGGAAAAGCTAAATTTATCTTTTATGTATCTGAAAACTTCAGTAATTACAGGATTACTGACTGGAAGTATTGGTAGATATTCTGAGCCACTTAGGTGGTTCTTTTACTTTTTCAAGGATATGGATATGATTTTCCGTCCATACTAAATCCAAATGACCTTAAACGAAAACCCTCCTCCCCACGGGGCCTGGACGGTTTCCCAGGCCCCGTGGGGAGGAACTAACGCCATGCATCTTCAGTGGAATAAAAAATACACCACCATCGCCGTTTATGCTCTTATCGTCATTGTTTTAAGCATCATCCTTATTAATTTCCTTTGGAAAACCCCACAGTTCGAGAAGCAGTTTTCCAATTTTTTTGCCATCATGATGCCCTTTATCATCGGGGCGGGGCTGGCTTATGCCATCAATTTTATCTTGCGCTTTTACGAGGAAAAGGTATTCACTAGCCTAAAAAAACATAAGCGCAAGGTTTCGATTTTGTTCAGCTATGTAACGGTCATCTTAATCCTCCTCCTTATCTTGCAGGTCCTGGTGCCGCAACTTACCCAAAGCGTCTTGCAGTTTGTGGAAGGGGTTCCCGAATATACCAATGCCTTGACGGCGTTCATCGACGGTATTTTTGACCGGCTCCGGTTGTCGGACAACATGCAGCATCAGTTAAATGAACGGATCCGTGAATTGGTTGAAACGTTTACCGGGTTTGTCGGCGACATCGCCCCGGTTTTTTTAAAGTCCCTCATTTCCATTGCCACCAGCGCCACCAATCTGTTTTTGGGCTTCGTTGTTTCCATTTACCTGCTCACCGAAAAAGAGCGGTTTGGTGGAGGGATCAAGCGTTTATGTTACACCATTTTCAAAAATGCCCATGCCCGTGGAATCATCCGCCTGTTTCGCCGGGCCGACCGGATTTTTGGCCGTTACTTGCGGGGGATTTTGATCGATGCCCTCATTGTCGGGGCCATGACCACCATTTCCATGCTGATTTTTCAGATTCCCTATGCCGTCCTCATTGGCTTTTTGGTGGGAATCAGTAATACCATTCCCTATTTTGGTCCCTTCATCGGAGCCATCCCTTCTGCCCTTATTGTATTTTTTGTGGACCCCATCAAGGCATTATGGTTTTTAGTCCTCATCCTGGTCATCCAGCAAATTGACGGGAATTTCATCGCCCCGAAAATATTGGGGGAGAGTATCGGGCTGTCACCGTTTTGGGTGCTATTTTCTACTCTCGTATTTGGAAGCTTATTTGGGATACCCGGCATGATCTTAGGGGTACCTGTATTTGCGTTCCTTCTCTCCATCATCAACAATCTCATCGAAATGCGGCTCCGCCAAAAATCCCTGCCAGTGGAGCCCGAGGCTTACATGGATTAGAAAAAACGTTGCCAAAGGCGGCAAAGGCTTAATGTGGAAACGTTAACCCTTTGCCGCCTTTTACTCGAATGCACCATAGAAATCCCGTTTTGCCACATATCCATCTATAATCCCCCATGTTCTGTATAAAAGTTGTAAAAGTATAGACCTTTTTCGAAACTCCCTCTTGAAAGCGGTTGCTATGTATGTTATAATAACTACACCAACAGTTGAAAACGCTATTAAAGAGAAGCGTATACCCACACAACAAGAACAGAGGTGAAGATTATGTGTATACAGACAGTTATTTTACAGGATTTCGTAGTGGATCAAAAATGGAACATCAGGGATTTGATATTAAATTTGGAGCAAAGCCGCACCATCCCCGAGGTGGTCATCAATGGAAACAAAGTGCCAAGGGAAAGCGACAGTTACTTAAGTTTTTTACTGGATTTAAGCAAGGAATTGTCACTGGGACAAAACCACATGGAAATCATCAAAAATTAGGGACTCAAGTCGAGGGGCTTGAGTCCCTAATTTTTTGGCATGAGTTCTTAATATACGCTATATCAGGAGAAATTCCTGCTAAACAGGCAAGGCTATGCTGAGGAAAATGTTAAGATTGCTCCCAACATGGCTTTGCTCGACAAAATTCCTTGCCATAAGCAGCATAAAATCCCGAAAATGTCGTCTTTTGAAATGTGGCTTTATTTGATGAAATTTTCGAGAAAAACCAGGTTTCGCCTTTCCAAATCCAAACCCAGTAGAAAATTAACCAAATCTTAACATTCTTTCCACATGGCTCTTACATTTTGGAAATGAAATCTTAACATTCGGGTGTTATGATAGGCTTATCTTAGTTACGGGGGCTGTTCCCATAAATTTTTAGAGTGGCACCACGTAATCTTACACAGGAGGAATTTTACCGATGACGACACCTTTATTGTCAATCAAGGGCTTGCAGAAGTCTTATGGCGGGAAAAAGATGGTTTTGAAAGGAATGGACGCTGAAATATTCCATGGGGAATTTATTGTGGTGATTGGCCCGTCTGGTGCAGGGAAGTCCACTTTTATCCGCTGTATCAACCGTATGGTAGACCCAAGCGAGGGGGAGCTTTTGTTTGACGGGCAGGACCTGGCGAAGCTAAAAGGCAAGAAACTTCGTGTGGCCCGCTCGAAGGTAGGGATGATTTTCCAGCATTATAACCTGATTGGCCGTACGAATGTCATTAAAAATGTGCTTCATGGCCGCCTGGGACAGATTCCTTTCTATAAAAGCGCCCTGGGCCTTTACACGAGCGAAGAAAAGAGCATGGCATTCCACCTTTTAACCAAGTTAGGGTTGGGTGAGCATATCTACAAAAAAGCCAGTGCCTTATCGGGTGGTCAAATGCAGCGTGTCGGGATTGCCCGTGCCATGATGCAGCAGCCAAAACTTTTGCTTGCCGATGAGCCCATTGCGTCATTGGACCCGAAATCCGCACAGGTGGTTATGGACCAAATCCACGCCATTACCAAGGAAAATAACCTGACCTGTATCATGAACCTGCACCAAGTGGAAGTTGCGAAAAACTACGCTACCCGCATTATCGGCATCAAGGACGGGAAAATCGTATACGATGACGTGCCCGCCAAGCTGACCAACGAGATGATCGACTACATTTACGAAGGCAAGGAAGAGGAAATGGGGCAGCCAGCAACAGGTGTCGAGCCGGTGAAAGGGGAGTTCTCCTATGGAGCGTAGCATTCCCTTATCCGTCGAGAAAAAGGCGAAAACGTATTTGAACCTAGGACTTTTGATGGCAGTCGTGCTCTTTTGCTTTCTTTATTTGAACGTGAACGTAGGGGACATCGTGACGGCCCTGCCTAATTTGGTGGGTTTCTTGGTGGACAATTTCATGCCGCCGAATTTCACTAACTTAGGGGTCTACATGGGAGCCGTTATGGACACCATCCTCTTTGCCATCGTCGGCACCTATATCTCTGCATTCCTGGCCTTCACCTTCGGGATTTTGATGTCTGAGGCCATGATGCCAAACCCATGGGTGCGGGGGTTGGTCCGCTTCTTCATCTCCTTCCTGCGAAACATCCCCGTGCTGATTTGGGCATCCTTGTTGATTTTTGTCTTTGGGATTGGGAACATGGTGGGGCTCATCGCCTTAATCTTGGCAACCGTCGGTTTCTTGTCCCGCTCTTATGCGGAGTCCATCAACGAAATCGCAGGCTCCAAGCTTGAGTCCCTAAGGGCCAGCGGGGCCGGATGGTGGCAAATCCTGTTTCACGGGCTAATCCCTGAATTTATCCCTTCTTGGATGAACTGGACCCTGTTTTCCTTTGAAATCAACATCCGCGCCTCGGCGATACTGGGGACCGTTGGTGCGGGGGGGCTTGGTATTTTAATCCAGACCAACCTGAACATGCGAAACTTTACCGAAGCGGCCGCCCTCATTGTGATTTTAGTCGCCATGGTCCTTTTGACCGAAGCCGCCGTTTCCCTATTACGCAAGCGCCTAAGCATTGGAGGACACTAACATGATGGCAGAGCAAAAAATCCCATTGGAATTACCGAAGGAAAAAATTAGCAGGATGGCCGTAGGAATCATTTTACTTTTGGTTTTTGTGCTAAGTACCCATTTCCTTGATTTGAACGTGGCGACCTTTGTGTCCCGCTTGGAAAACTTCCCACGGATTGCGGGGCTGTTCATGCGCTTGAACCCGGAAGCCTTCCGCCCAGGCATCGAACAACTGATTTTATCGGTGGCCCTTGGGGTGTGCGGCCTTGCCATCGGGGGCGGGGTGTCCTTCATCCTGGCCTTCCTCGGAGCCGACAACTTGGCACCCCATCCACTATTTAGCGTAATCATCAAAGGGTTCGTCAGCCTTATCCGCGCCATCCCCAACTTGGTGCTGATTTTGATGATTGTCGCCAGCATGGGCATGGGCAACACGGCCGGTGTCCTGGGTCTGACCCTATCCAGTATCGGGTTCTTGACAAGGGCTTTCATCAGCACCATCGAGGACCAGGATACGGCCATCATCGAAACCCTTCAGGCAACGGGGGCAAGCAAAGTGCAGATTATCATCCATGGGTTCTTCCCCAATGTCCTGCCCGCCTTCCTTGCGTGGATTTCCATCCGCATGGAATCCAGCGTCGCCGAGTCCATCTCCCTTGGGGTCATCGGCGTGGGCGGCATCGGGATGCTGGTCAGCCGCTCCATCCGCCAACACGACCACCCCACCGTATCCACCCTCATCGTCATCATCTTCACCGCCATGTTCATCCTGGAAATGAGCTTGAATAGGGTCAAAAAGAATAGAACATAAAAAGTGGAACACACCCGCTAAGGGGTGAAAATTGTGCTTGGAGGAGCACCGAATCAGGGTGCTTTTCCCTGAATCGGTGATTCGGAAAGTCAGTTTTCATTCCGTAGTGGTGTGTGCAACCAGATTGGAGCTAACACAATGAAAACCATCGTAAATTTTAGGGATTTAGGTGGCCTGACGGGCCATAACGGACAAAAAGTCAAAGCCAAGCGCCTGCTTCGTTCAGCGGATTTGGTAGATTTGCACCCAGAAGATAAAAGCCGTTTATTGGAAGAGTTCGGGCTGAAGCAAATCGTCGATTTCCGTTCAACACCAGAAGTCGCCAGCCGTCCCAATGACCATTTTGAAGGGGTGACGAGCCACGTCATCAACGTCTTGAAAGACACGGAAGAAAATATGGCAAGCCAAGAGGGGATGACCAAGCATTTGGACCCTGCCAAAGCCGACTACTTCATGGAGCAGGTGAACCGCCAGCTGATTTCACTGGATTCTGCCATCAACGGTTACCGCCAGTTTTTCAAAGCGTGCCTAAGTGTTGAAGATGGGGCGACCTTGTTCCACTGTGCCGCCGGGAAAGACCGCACGGGGTTTGGGGCTGCTTTGCTCCTGAAAACGTTGGGGGTCAGCGACGAGGAAATTTTCGCCGACTACCTGAAAACCATCGAAATGCGTGCCGCCGCCAACGAAGCCATGGTGGAAGCCTACCGTGCGAAAGGGCTGAATGACAGCCAACTGGAAGCACTGAAAGCATTTTACAGCGTGAAACCCGAATACCTAAAAGCCGCTTTTTCGGAAATTGCTGACAAATTCGGTTCATTTGAAGGATACTTGGAAAATGGCCTTCAAATCAACGAAGATGAAGTAGCAAAATTACGGGAGCTGTATTTAGAGGCTGGTTAAATCGAAAGGATGACAATCATGAAAAAATTATTTTTAGGAACGATGATGTTAGCCGCCACGGCATTTTTAGGGGCTTGCGGGCAATCAGCTGACGCTGGAAATGAAAACGAAATTACGCAAATCCGTATCGCTCAGGTATTCGATGAGTCGAACCCGGAATCAGGGCAGGCCAATGAAGCCTTCCGCTTAGCCTTAGAGGAATACATCGGAATCCCGGTGGTGGAAACGGAAAACGTGTCGTACTTGGTGGGGATCGAAGCCATGCGCGCGGGGAATATGGACATCATGTTCGCTTCCGTGTTCAACTACATCCGTGCCAATGAGGTAACACCGGTTGAAATGCTAGCAACCCTTTCAAACCCATTGAACCCACCGGCACCGACGGTATTTATCACCCGTGCCGACCGTGACGACATTAACTCCATCGAGGACCTTGAAGGACGTTCATTCGCATTCGTGGACGCAGCCTCCACTTCTGGGTTCTTGTTCCCCCAATACCATTTGGCAACGGAGCTTGGGCTTGACCCGACATTGATCATGAACTCCGGTTATTTCTTTGACACAGCTGTTTTCGCAGGCAGCCATGACGCAAGCCTGATGGGCGTTAACTTCGGGGACTTCGATGCCGCCGCCATTATCGGTTCCATCCTCCCTATGATGGAAGCCGTGGTCAACCCTGACGACATTAAAATCATCGGGGAAACAGCGTCAACCCCGGACCCGGGGTACATCATCCGAGCCGATTTGCCTCAGGAACTCATCGAACAAATCCGCTCATTCATGCTATCCTTCGACGATGCCGCCTACTTTGAAAACGTGTGGAACAACCCCAATGCAAGGTTCCTGCCACGAAACGAAGCAGCCATCGACCACGTCCGCGGGATGATGGAAGTCTTGGAATTTGACAACTAATTGAAGATAAAGGGCAACCAGGAATGTGGGTTGCCCTTGTTTTGTTTTTGGGGTATAATGGAAAAAAGAGGAGGTGCTGGAATGGGGATGAAGCTGCTATTATCGACGGATGATTTTCGGGAAGTCCGTGAAGGGAACAAATACTACATAGACAAGTCGCTTTTTATTAAGGAATTTTGACAGTAAAACCCGACAGGTCGGGGAATGTAGTTCCCATTGACCCAGGTTTTGTGAGGAGCAGCCTGGTAGTTTTGATTCAGGCGGTATCCTCGTTTTTTGGGACGAACCCCATCGTCTTGATTGATGAATATGACCACCTGATTATTTCCGCACATGAAAATAAATTCCGTGTCGGGTTTTCACAGGTTTATTCCAGCTTTTTAACGGAAGCATTAAAAGGAAATGTGAAGCAATATTATAATGGCTATTTATTCGGCAATACCAGGCTTTATAATCCCTGGTCGGTTTTAAGTTATGTGGATAAGCAGATTTTAAAATCGTACTGGGTCAATACATCAACCAATTCCCTCATCCGCGAGTCGATTTTAAGCGCTGACCGAAATTTTAAACGCTTGTTCGGTAAACTGATTGAAGAAGGCGAGGCTGTCGTTTCCCTGAACTTAGAAGCTGCTTTCGTGGAACTTGAAAAACCAGTACCTTGTGGGGGCTTTTGGTAAATGGTGGGTACTTGACACTGGCTGAACCTTTATCGGGTATCCGTACAAAGTTTAAGATTCCCAATCAGGAAGCACTTGAGGAGTTTCGTTCCATTGTGGCAGATTATGCCCGCCTAGATGAAGACCGCCTCCATGCCATTGGTTAGCAACAAATAATTTGGGAATGGCCGGGCGGATATCATGCTAAAATCCCTCCATCCTTTGAAACGTCCCCATATGTTTTTTGAATTCAAAGTAGGGGAAAACCTGCCAAAAGAAGCAAAAAAAGCGTTAGGGCAAATCTTCGAGAAAAAATATTTCATCACGTTGAAGGGGCCTGTACTTTGCGTTGGCATTGCCCATGATGGGAAAGATTGCGAAATGGAATACCAATTGATTGAAAATTGAATTTGCGCCAGGGAGTAACCTAAATTCGGGGTTGCTCTCTGGTTTTTTGTTGTGGGAACTACAATGAAATATTTACCACGCACAGTTCATAACATGGTATAATTAAACTAAAAATAGTTTTGAAGAGATTTCCAGTTTGGGAGGTGGATGATTGTGTTTTCGAATTTTAGGATTTTTACGGGCGAATGAGAGCTGTTTACTACTCTAGGACAAAGTGCAGAGCAACTTATGTATCGTGACCCTAGTGTTGCGATTGCTAAAATGAGGTTATTTACAGAGGAGCTGACACTTGCCGTGTTTAAGTCAGTTCTGAGGAGTAAAAATACCACTTTTAGGGGAAATTCCCCTAAAAGTGGTATTTTTACTCCTCAGAGCTATGTATATTTTCACCCTGAGTAGATTCAAACGACGAAATTAACGAAACCATTCCAATAGTAGCCCATTCCCGCCCATCTGGTACCTCAAACGGCACGGAAATCAACTTTCATGAAAAGGGTCCCTGTTATTTACCTTCAGGAAAAATAAGAATAATCCCCGAATTTTT
>WRGF01000163.1 GCA_009787345.1 Turicibacter sp. | reverse complement strand
GGCAGGGCCTGCCATCCATTACCAGTCAACCGGCCCTGAAATCTGGGAAGACACCGATGGCACCGTCGACATTTTCGTGGCTGGGGTTGGGACCGGCGGGACCATTTCCGGCGTTGGGAAATACCTGAAAGAACAAAACCCAAATGTCAAAATCGTTGCCGTGGAGCCAGAAGCCTCTGCTGTGTTGTCTGGAAAACTTCCTGGCCCCCACCGTATCCAGGGTATCGGTGCCGGCTTTGTGCCAAAAGCACTGGACCGCTCCGTCATTGATGAAATCATCAAAGTCACCAATGAAGATGCCTTCGATTATGCCCAAAAACTAAGCCTGAAAGAAGGCATCCTGGCAGGGATTTCCTCGGGGGCAACCATTTGGGCGGCTCTTGAACTGGCGAAGCGCACGGAAAATACCGGCAAGAAAATCGTGGCAATCATGGCTGATAGCGGGGAACGATACTTGGCGACACCCCTTTCGGATATCCCCATCGCCAACTAAGGTCAGCCTTTATGAAAGATTATTTCAAGTCCATCAAAAAAAGGGACCCGGCAGCCGGGTCCAATTTGCAAATCCTATTGTATTACCCGGGGGTCCAGGCCCTCATGTGGTTTCGGGTGGCAAGTTTTCTTTACCACCGAAAATGCAGGCCCATCGCAGAATTTATCATGTACTGGGTGCGCCTCATCTTAGGGATTGAAATCCATCCGGCGGCAACCATCGGCAAAAGGCTCTTCATCGACCATGGGACTGGGGTGGTCATCGGGGCCACCGCCATTATCGGCGATGATGTCACCATCTTCCATGGGGTGACCCTTGGAGGGACCAGTGTCGGCACAAAGCCCGGAAGGCGGCACCCGAAAATCGGCAACCAGGTCCTTATCGGCACCGGGGCCAAGATTATCGGTGCCATTTCCATCGGGGACGGCTGCCGGATAGGCGCCAATGCCGTCGTCTTGGAGGACATCCCCTCATTCACCACAGCCGTAGGCGTCCCCGCGGCCGTCAAAAAGACCATTACGGATGCCTACTTTGCAGATTACATTTAAAATACCGAAGCAAAAATAGCAGACATCGCAAAAGAAAGTTGGAGAAATTATGAAAAAATTAACTGGATTATTGACCGCATCAGCATTAGGATTATTATTGGCAGCTTGCTCAAACGAAGCAGCAGAAGCAGACGTACCGGAAATCGTGGAAGTTGAGGAAGCGGTTGGCAATGAGCAAGAAGAGATTACTTTGCTTAACGCTGTCACAATCAATGTGGTTGCCCATGAAAACCACGGGCACGAAGGACATGATGACGAGGACGGGCATGAAGATGACCACGACCATGATCACGACCATGATCACGACCATGATGAGGATGAGGATGGGGAAGGGATTGGCTCGACCCACCACTTCCACTTCAGCGTTGAAACAGAAGGGGCAGTTTCCCAAAGCACCCACAGCGGCGCGGCATTTGTCGAGCTGAAACTGACCCCGGCAACAGGTTATGCCTGGGCGGAAGGGGTACAGCCTGAGGTGGTTTACCCGCAACTTCTGGAAGGGTCTGAGATTACATCCTACATTGATGACCATGGGTGCCTGGTTGTTATTATTGTGTTCCCATAATCCGTAAAAAGGCTGTTCCCAACACTTAGGAAAAAGTGTTGGGAACAGCCTTTTGCAGTATTACCTACATGCGGTACCCTTCGGCAAAACATTCATGGACGAACCCGCCAACGAAGGGATTCCCTGTTTTTTTGCGCCCAAAACTGTAAACTTCCGTAAGCCAAGCATCAAAAGAGATGGAAGCATGGTCGTAGGGCTGCCTCGTATAAGTGCCAATTAACTTTGAAAAAACACTGCTCGTCCGGGTCAACACTACAAATACTGCCACGCTATCATACTCTTGCCGGTAGCATAACATATAATTGTCTGAGAATTGTCGATGTTAGTATGCCCGATTTTGCGTTAAATGCTAAAGATTTACTTTTTTTACCATACCTTGCAGGAATCTTGAGTGCAGTGGCGTATGTTAAAGGGGATAAAACCGATAGGAGGAACGCTTGCATGAAAAAACAACTTGCCATCATCGGTGCGATAGGCACCATTTTAATTGTGATCGGGACTGCTTTATGGGGGGAAGCTAGGGAGGAAGAATTCATTCCTGCCGCAATAGCCCCGGCTGAAATCGAGGAAGGACCGGCCGAACCGATGCAAACCCTAAAAATCGTAATAGATGTCAAAGGCATGGTCAATAACCCCGGTATCCACGAAATCGAAGAAGGAGCCCGGGTCCAAGACGCCATCATAGCCGCTGGCGGGCTTAAAGAAGATGCCGCAGTGGATAGCATCAACTTGGCTGAACGCCTAAGGGATGAAATGGTAGTCTGGGTCCCTAGCATCCACGACGAAGCACTTTCGCTGCCCACAGCCCACAGTCCCGGATCTTCAAATGACGCCTCAGGGCTCATCAACATCAATGAAGCACCAGCGAGCCTCTTGCAAACCCTTCCTGGAATCGGCGCCACCCGGGCAGGGGCCATCGTCCAATACCGGGAAACCACTGGGCGGTTCCAACAGCTGGAAGACTTGAAAAACGTGAGCGGGATAGGGGGGGCGACCTTTGAAAACCTTCGGCATCTCATTTCTCACTAACGCGCGCCAACACCTGATATTTGTAGCCCTGCCTACCATAGCGTTCCTGCTGGCAATCCATGGTTCCTACTTTTCGTTAACGATCCCCTTGCTATACCCCCTCCGCTTTCGCAAAAAATCCTGTTGGTTCCTGTTGGCCGCAGCCCTGTTGTCATTGAATTTTTGGGTTAGGACACAGCCTTTGTTTGCAACCTCCCAACTGCAAACAGGCACTTTTGAAGCCCAGGTCCTGGAAGTCAGGCGCCAAAATGATGACAGGCAGGTTGCGGTAGTGCGCATAAATGAAAAACGTGCCTACTTAAGTTATTTCGAGGGGGTTCCGCGCCTAAATCCCGGTGACCGCATACTTGCCATAGGAGAGCTTACGGTTCCTGGTCCGCTCAGGGTTCGCCATGCCTTTGACTTTGGGGCGTTCCTGCGCAGCCAAAACATCCGCCAAACCCTAATGGCGCAGCGGTTAGAAGTGACTGGCCGCCAATTCTCGCCTCGGGTTTTTCAGCGCAACCTCAGCCGCTGGGTAGATGCCCGGTTCCCCACATTGACGGCAGCCTACCTCAATGCCCTTTTTCTCGGTGTCCGTGAGGGAATGGATGGCGAGGTCCAAGACGCATTTTCAAACCTTGGCATTATCCATGTTTTCGCCATTAGCGGGATGCATGTAGGGCTGTTGGGAGGCTTATTGGCCCTCTTTTTAAAAAGGGCAGGGCTCATGGAGGAAATCGCCGCATTCGTCCTGATCGTATTTTTGCTGGCCTTTACCATTGTTTCAGGTGGTTCACCTTCCATTGTCAGGGCAGCGGGGATGGGGATTTTGGCTATTTTAAACCGGCAATTCAAATGGGGCTTGTCTTCGTTGGATATTTTTTCCCTCTTATTGCTGGGCAATATCGCGTTGGCCCCCCATCAAATCTGGCAGGTGGGATTCATTTACAGCTACTGGATTTCCTTCTCGCTTATCATGTCTAAAAACATGTTGAAAGGCCTTAGCAAATGGCGGCTCTACTTATTGTTCCCATTCATTGCCCAGTTGGCTGCACTTCCTTTGACTTTGTTTTTCAGCTATGGGATGAACCCGCTTTCTTACGTGGCAAACCTTATTTTAGTCCCCATCGTTACCCTTGTCCTGATTCCCTCGCTTTTGGCAACCCTTTTCATTTCCCCATTGTCCCATCTGCTGGAACCGCTTCTCCAACTGTTTGAAAGCCTTAGTATCCTTGCGTCCCGTCAATTTGGCATGATGTGGGTAACGGGTGCCATAGGTACGTCGGCTACGGTTTTTCTCATGCTTTTATTTTTGGCGGGATGCTATGCTTTTGAGCGTTGCCAAAAATGGGCAGTATGGGCAGCCACCCTTGCGGCCATGGTTTTGATGGTCGAAGGCAGCCGCCTGGATCCCCAGCCTAAAATCACGTTTTTGGACGTGGGGCAAGGGGATTCCATCATCGTCCAATCCAAAAGGCAGTCTTGCAATGTCGTAGTTGACACAGGCGGCCAGTTCTTCCCTGGCGGCCGCAAGCGCCCCATTTTCCACCAGACCTTGCAGCCTTACTTGCTAGGGGAGGGCATCCGGCGCATCGATTACCTGGTGTTGACCCATGGGGATTTTGACCACATCGGCGAAGCCAGGGCGCTTATGGACCAATTTCCAGTCAGCAGGCTTTTGGTGCCCCAAGCCATCAGGGAAGGTTATTTCGAGGAAGTCTTGGCTCATGCCAAGGATTTGGGCATTCCCATCACCCATGTGGGCCAAGGGGATGTCTTGAATTGCGGCGGCCAGGCATTTGAATTCTTGCAGCCTGCCCGCATTGCCAAAGATGAAAACGATGCCTCATTGGTCAAGCTGTTGTCCCTGGATGGGGTCAGCGCCTTGTTGACCGGGGATATCGGCTTTGAAGTGGAGCCCTATATTTTAAGGGCCCTTGACGGCAGGGGGGCCCAAATATACAAAGGTGCCCATCATGGTTCCCGGTACTCCAATTCCTTGGATTTCATGGGCACCATCGACCCGGTATTAGCAGTGGTCCAGGCAGGGGAGGAAAACCGGTTCGGCCATCCCACCCCTGAATGGTCAACTGCCATAAAAACCCTAGGCATCACCCAGTTTGACACCCCAACCTATGGGACCATCCAAATCAGGCTGATGGGCGAAGGGCGGTTTTCAGTCTCAACGTCAATACCCCCGCAAAACGAAAAAAATCCGCCAGCCTCAATGGACTGACAGATTCATTCATTAGATAGATTTGTTTACCGTGGCACCAGCGCTTCGCTGGTTGTTTGAAGTCTGGCCACCTTTGCCAAGGTTTTTATCGGCGCGTTTTAAAGAACCCTGGTTCTTGGTCCCCTGGCGCTTTTGCTCCAGCATTTTTTTGATGGAATCTTTAGTTGTTGTCATAATGGTCTCACCTCACCCTTTAATTATAGCATTTTTGCCCACCGGGTCAAGTGTACAAATCGTTGACAATGCCCGCTCTTGTGATAAAATGGTAAAAAAGGGGTGTTACATAATGATTTATACGGTCTTAGGCGGGCAAGGGGTTTTGTCCGGGAAAAAAATAGGAGAAATCCTCAAAGAGCATAAAATCTCCCCAACAGATGCCACTAGCTACGATATGCTGGAGACCCCGGTGCAAGAAGCGCTATTTGATGTGTCCTCCCTGGCTTTTTTAAGCCCCAAAAAGGCTGTCATCATCAAAAATCCCGATTTTTTGACGGGGGCAGGCAAATCCCAGGGGCACGACCTGGATGCCTTTGTGGCTTATTTAAAGAATCCATCAAAGGACAATGTCTTGATAGTCCATGCCCCCTATGAGAAACTGGATGAACGAAAAAAAATCGTCAAGGCCCTTCGCCAGCATTCCAAGGTCCATTTGTTTGAAACGTATACGGACTCATCCCTAAAGCTTTGGTTCACCAAGAAGCTAAACGCACAAAACATCGAATATGACCCGCGGGCAATCGATGCGGTCATCGAGCTGACTGGCAGCAAGATCGACCTGATGTATGCCGAACTGGAAAAAATTGAACTTTATTTCATGGACAGCCCCGACAGGCTCTTGACCTTGGATGTGGCCAATGCCCTGATGAGCAGGCGCATGGAGGACAATGTTTTCTTGCTGACGGAGCAGCTGATGGGGAAAAAACAGGCTAAGGCCCATCAAACCTACCTGGACCTCTTAAGCCAAAAAGTCGACCCTTTCCAGGTGCTCATCCTGCTGGCCAACCAATTTCGCCTCATGAAGCAGGTGCTCAGGCTTTTGGCAAGCGGCTACCCCCAACCGGAAATCGCCAAAATGCTGGGCGTCCATCCGTACCGGGTCAAGCTCATCGCCAACCAATCCCACCGCTTTGACCCCATTAAGCTTGAAAGCTGCCTGGCCACGGCGGCAAGGATGGACCACGAAATCAAAACCGGCCTCCTCGACAAAAACCTAGCCGTGGAGCTTTTGATACTCACCACCGAATAAATGAAAACTCACCACTTATCCCGGGACCGGTATGGGTGGTGAGTTTTATAATCCCCGTTTTTATCAAGGGATTGGTTTAGCATTATTCAGAAAAAACTTCGTTATAGCGGTGCAGGTTCGTCGGGTTGGCCCTAAAGCCCTGGAAGTTATTTTGGATGCCCACGAGGTTTTCGCCGGTAAAAAGTGGGACCCAGATGGCTTCGTCGATAACGATCTGCTGGAGTTCCCTATAGATTTCAAGGCGCCCGCCCTCATCGGCAGTCTCCCGCCCCAAGATGATCAGCTCGTCAGCCCGTGGGTTGTTGAAAAAGGTGCGGTTGCCAAGGGCTCCATGGGAGGATGAATGGAAAAGGGCAAAGGCGGTTGCGTCCGCATCGCCCGTGGAGTTGGTCCACCCCAGGATAAACAGGCCGTGGTTGCCCTGTGATGTCTGCTCCAGGAAAGTGGCCCATTCCAAAGTAACCAATTCGACGTTGATGCCTACCTGGCCCAATTGATTGGCAATGGCTGTTGCCAAAGAAATGCGCAGCGGGTCGCTGTCGATGTAAAAGGTCGTGTCAAACCCGCCGTTGAATCCGGCAAGCGCCAACAGTTCCCGAGCCCGGTCGGGATCATACCCATAGCCGGAAAGGGACGTATCCGCCCCGAAGATGGCTGGTGCCAATGGGGAATCCGTAAAGCCGCCCACGCCTTCCAAGACCGTATCGATCAGCAACTGGGTATCGATGGCGTAATTGACAGCCTGGCGCACCCCTAGTTGGTCAAAAGGCGGCTGGTTGACGTTCATGCCAAGGTAATTGATGCGCAGGTCGGGTTCCCTGACCAAAGTCAAATCAGGGTCCTCCGCTACCCGGTTCAAAACGGTAGGGGGCAAATCCACGGCAATCTGTACTTCGCCGGTTTCAAGGCTGATGAAGCGGGTATTGGCTTCTGTGATAAACCGCATCGTCAGGTTCTTGAAGTGGGCTGTTTCCATAAAATAGCCATCGTTTCTTGAAAGTTCCACTTGGTCGCCGGCATCCCAGCTTTCAAAGACGAAAGGCCCGGTCCCAATCGGATGCTGGCCAAACTGGTCGCCGGCAGCTTCCACAGCCGCCTTGGGGACGATTGCCGCCGCATTTTGGGTCAGATGGAACAATAACGGGGAAAAGGGCTGCAGCGTCGTAATCCTTAGGGTATGGTCATCTATGGCAATCACCCCATCCGGGTCAATAGGCCCCATGATCGGTGAAGTGGCAGGCGACTGGGTAGCCCTGATTATGGAAAATGCAGCATCCTGTGCCGTAAGTAGCTCCCCATTGTGGAAGCTGACATCCTCCCGCAGGTTGAATTCATAAGTATAATCATCCAGGCGCTCCCAAGAAGTTGCCAGGTAAGGCTTTATGGCCATATCCTCATCCAGCCTGACCAACGTGCTGAAAATCTGGGTCATGACTGACGAAGAGGGGATATCCCTTGCTGCCTGTGGGTCCAGGCTGCTGGGTTCGGCCCTCAGGGCAACGACTAGGGTATCGTCGTTTTGGCCGCCCGTCCCGCAGCCTGCCAAAGCAAGGGTGCCAACAATGGCGGCCGCCATCATTGCCAAGGCCTTGAATTTTGCATTTAGCATAAAATCACTCCTTTTCAGTCCTAATGCTTGGTTGGTGCGTTTGCATTTAAGTGTCATTTTACCATAAACCTTTTTTTTATTCAAACGAAAAGACCTAGCCTTCGCTTTGGCATCCCTATTTTTAGGCCTGTTTTTAGGCATTTGGGCATGTTTTTGGGGGTTCATGAAATTTTCTTTTTCCGAAAACGCTTTTTGTTTGATATTGTCGACTTGCTCAGGTATACTAAGAAAGATTGAAAATACATTTCTAGAGGTGCCTTGATGAATATTAAGAATATTGCTATTATTGCCCACGTCGACCACGGGAAAACGACGTTGGTCGACCAGTTGTTACGCCAAGCGGGAACGTTTCGCGAAAATGAGGAAGTGGCCGAACGGGTCATGGACTCAAATGATATCGAACGTGAGCGCGGGATTACGATCTTGGCTAAGAACACGGCTATTGATTATAAGGATTTTCGCATCAACATTTTGGATACGCCCGGGCATGCCGACTTTGCCGGTGAGGTAGAGCGTATCATGAACATGGTTGACGGCGTGCTGCTTGTCGTTGATGCCTACGAGGGGACAATGCCCCAAACCCGTTTCGTCCTAAAAAAAGCATTGGAACAAAAACTGACGCCAATCGTTGTCGTCAATAAAATCGACCGCCCGGCTGCGCGCCCGGAAGAAGTCATCGACGAGGTCCTTGAACTATTCATTGAACTGGGTGCCGATGACGATCAGCTTGAATTCCCGGTTGTTTATGCATCCGGCCTTAACGGGACTTCTTCTTTGAGCATGGACCCGGCTGACCAGGAAGAAAACATGCTGGCCGTGTTTGAATCCATCCTAGAGCATATCCCAAGCCCGGACCTTGATGCGGCTGCCCCGCTTCAGTTCCAACCAGCCCTTTTGGATTATAACGACTATGTTGGGCGTATCGGGGTCGGGCGCATCATGCGCGGGGAGATCAAAGCCAACGAAACGGTTTCCATCTGCCGCCTTGACGGGAGCATCAAGCAGTTCCGCATTACCAAGCTATTTGGTTTCTTGGGCCTTAAGCGTATTGAAGTCGAATCTGCCCAGGCAGGGGACATCGTGGCTATCGCCGGGCTTCCTGACATCAACGTAGGGGAAACCGTAACGGCTGTTGGCCATGAAGAGGCACTGCCTGTCCTTCACATCGATGAGCCGACCCTTCAGATGACGTTCTCGACCAACTCTTCCCCATTTGCCGGGCAGGAAGGGAAGTTCGTCACGGCTTCAAAAATCGATGAGCGCCTGTACCGCGAAATCCAGCGCGACGTTTCCCTTAAAGTGGAGCGGGTCGGGACTGCCGAGGAATGGATTGTTTCCGGGCGCGGTGAGCTGCATTTAGGCATTTTGCTTGAAAACATGCGCCGCGAAGGGTTTGAGCTGGAAGTTGCCAAGCCGGAGGTTATCATCCGCAATATCGACGGCGTCGACTGCGAGCCTTTCGAGTACGTTCAAATTGAAGTGCCAGAGGAGCATACAGGCGCTGTCATCGAAGCACTTGGCTTCCGCAAAGGGCAGCTTCAAAACATGATCCACGGCGACAATGGGCAGGTGCGCCTGATTTACGATGTGCCTTCACGCGCCCTTATCGGTTTCAGCACTGATTTCCTGACCATGACAAAAGGGTACGGGATCCTTAACCACACGTTCTCCGACTACCGCCCGATGGAAAAAGGGTCTGTCGGTGCCCGTAAAAATGGTGCCCTTGTTTCCATGGAAAACGGAAAAGCGACCACTTACTCCATGATGTCCCTTGAAGACCGCGGATTTATGTTCATCGAGCCGGGGACTGTGGTATACGAAGGGATGATCGTCGGCGAAAATGCTAAGGACCTTGACCTTGCAGTAAATGTCGTCAAAGCCAAGCAGCTGACCAATAACCGTTCATCAGGGAAAGACAACACGGTTGTCCTGAAAAAACCGAAGGAAGTTACCCTTGAATTTGCCCTGGAATACATCGACGAGGACGAATTGGTGGAAATCACGCCGCAATCTGTCCGCCTACGCAAGAAAATCCTGGATACCAACCAGCGCAAGCGTTCAGATAAACGCAAGCGAAATGATGAAAAAGAAGCATAACATATCCTCCCTTCCCAACCGGGATTTCTCGGAAGGGGAGGTTTTTTTATGGAAAAATGCATGGATACCGCCCAAAAATGGCAAACTATTCCCAATAGGCAAATCCTATGTCTTTTGATTTGTGGCAATTTTGGGAAGGTGAATCGGCATGGCTAATGAAGTTTTAATCGAAATCAAGGATTTGACCCGTGAATTTGACGGAGATATTGTGTTGAAGGGAATTGACCTGATCATCCATAAAAATGAATTCGTGACCTTGCTCGGGCCATCAGGCTGCGGGAAGACGACCCTTTTGCGCATCATTGGCGGTTTCGATGACCCGACTTCCGGGTCTGTTTTGTTCGACGGGATGGACCTTCTAAAAGTACCAGCCTATAGGCGGGAAATCAATACCGTGTTCCAAAAATACGCTATTTTCCCGCATCTTAATGTCTATGACAACATCGCATTTGGGCTTCGCATGAAAAACCTGCCGGAAAGTGTCGTCGAGGAAAAAGTCCGGCGCATGCTAAAGATGATCCGCTTGGAAAAACAGGCCAAGCGAAACATCGATGCCCTTTCCGGTGGGCAGCAGCAGCGCATCGCCATCGCCCGGGCCCTTGTGAACCAGCCAAAAGTCCTGCTCCTTGATGAGCCTCTCGGGGCACTCGACCTTAAGCTGCGCCAAGAAATGCAGTATGAACTAAAAGAGATGCAGCGGGAATCTGGGATTACTTTCGTCTTCGTCACCCATGACCAAGAGGAAGCCCTTACCATGTCCGACACCATCGTCGTTTTGAATGATGGGCTGATCCAGCAAATCGGGTCGCCAGTGGATATTTACAACGAGCCCCGCAACCGGTTTGTGGCTAATTTTATCGGGGAATCCAACATCGCCCGCGGAAAAATGCTAAAAGACCGGCGGGTTGAATTTGAAGGCCACGTATTCGATTGCGTCGACAGGGGCTTTAATGAAGACGAAGAAGTAGACGTGGTCATCCGCCCAGAGGATTTGAAAATCGTTTCGTCAGGGGAAGGGGCTTTCAAAGGGTTCGTCGACGCCGTCATCTTCAAAGGGGTCCACTATGAGATCATCGTCATGGTCGAAGACCGGGAGTACGTCATCCATAGCACCCAAAATGCTAACGTTGGTGAACTTGTCGGCATGGTTGTCGCCCCGTCTGACATCCACGTCATGGAACTGGGGGTGTAGCCCGTGAACGAAAACATCAAGCGCTTCAGCTACCCTTACATCGTCTGGATTTCCATCGTTATCGTTATCCCCGTCCTGCTGATCTTCCTTTACAGCTTCATCCAAAGCACGGGGGAACCAGTCGTCTTTCGCTTCACCCTGCAAAATTACCGGGATTTTTTGGACCCTATTTTTTTGAATGTGCTTTGGCATTCATTTATCATAGCCGCCATTTCCACGGCCATCTGCTTATTGTTGGGATACCCCGTTGCGTGGGTCGTTTCCCGTTTGAAGCCTCACCGCCAATCATCGGCACTCATGCTTTTTATCCTTCCCATGTGGATCAACATGCTTCTTCGCACCTATGCCTGGATTACTATTTTAAGCCGCCAGGGAATCCTCAATAAAATCCTGGCAAGGCTAGGCATGGGCCCGTTCCACATGATGTATACTGACTTTTCCGTATCCCTCGGCATGGTTTATAACTTCCTGCCTTTTATGATCCTGCCCATCTACACCTCAATCCTAAAAGTAGATGGCCATTTGATTGATGCTGCCCGCGACCTTGGCGCTAGCGGATCCCATGTGTTTCGTAAGGTGATGCTTCCTTTGACCATGCCCGGCATCATTACCGGGGTGACCATGGTGTTCTTGCCTGCCATGAGCACCTTTGTCATCCCGCAGCTGCTTGGCGGCGGCCAATACATCATGATCGGGAACCTCATCGAGCGGCAATTTTTACTGACGGGGGATTGGCATTTTGGCAGCGCCATCAGCGTGGTGCTCATGGCCTTTATCCTCTTGTCGGTCTGGGCCATGAAAAGATTTGACGGCGGTGGTTCCCAGGCAGGGACAGCTGGGAAAGGAGCCCTCCCATGGTGAAAAAATGGTTGCCGAATGCTTATCTGTGCCTTATTTTCTTTTTCTTATATGCCCCTATCGTTGTCCTGGTCTTATTTTCCTTCAACGCCTCATCCCGTGCCACCGGGACCTGGACCGGATTTAGCCTGGAGTGGTATGTGGAGCTCTTTGAGGACCGGCAAATCCGTGGGGCCCTTGGCTATACCCTCATCATCGCCATCTTGTCCACTGCCATATCCATGGTCGTGGGCACCTTGAGCGCCATCGGAGTTTACAAGCTTAGGAAAAAGGCCCGGGGTTATGTGCTCAATGTCAATTACCTGCCCATCATCAGCCCTGAAATCGTGACCGCCATCGGGCTGATGATTTTGTTCCAAAGCATCCGTCTGAATTTCGGTTTTACGACCATGTTGCTGGCCCATATTATGTTCAGCATCCCTTATGTTATTTTGCAGGTCCTGCCGCGACTTTATGCCATGGATCCCAATATGGCAGAAGCAGCGATGGACCTGGGTGCAACCCCTTGGCAGGCCATACGCATGGTCGTCGTGCCGGAAATCCGCCCAGGTATTTTTTCTGGAGCCCTTATGGCCTTTACCATGTCTTTGGATGACTTCGTCATCAGTTTGTTCAATACAGGAAACGGTGTGACCAACTTGTCCATCGAGGTCTACTCCATGGCCAGGAGGGGCATACGCCCGACGGTCAACGCCCTGGCAACCTTGATGGTGGCCATTGTTTTCATCACCGTCCTGATTGCCAACCAAATCCAGCTGAGAAAGAAGGTGCGGGGATGAAAAAATGGTTGATTTTGCTCGCCGCGGTTTTCCTAGTTTCTTGTGGAGGCGACCAGCGCCCCCGGCTCTTTGTTTATAATGTGGGCGAGTACATGGATACCAGTGTCTTGGAGGAGTTTGAGGAGGAATACGGCGTCCGGGTCATTTATGAAACCTTTGACTCCAATGAAACCGCCTACCAAAAGCTAAAAGCCGGGACAACTGCCTACGACGTGGTTTTCCCCTCGGATTACATGATTGAAAAGATGATCAAAGAGGACATGCTGGAAAAATTGGACTTCTCTTTGATTCCTAATTTTGAAAATCTGCTGCCTGAATTTACCTATTTGGAATATGACCCAAAGAATCTTTACTCCGTTCCGTATTTTTGGGGGACGGTGGGGATTGTTTATGATACCAGGCTAGTGAATGGGTCGGTGGATTCGTGGTCTGCTTTATGGGACGAAAGATATGAAAAAGAAATCTTCATGTATGATAGCCAAAGGGATTCCCTCATGGTGGCACTCAAGCTTTTAGGCTATTCCCTTAATACCCATAAAACCGAAGAACTTGAAGCTGCGAAATCCCTCTTGATAAAACAAAGCCCCTTCGTCATCGCTTATATCACTGATGTGGTCATCTCCAATATGATTGCCGGCAATGCAGGCCTTGCCGTGGTCTACTCCGGGGACGCTGCCTACATCATGGATGAAAACGAATCCATGGAGTATGTCATCCCTAAGGAAGGCTCCAACCTTTGGGTAGATGCCATGGTTATTCCAAAAATGTCCAATAACAAAGAACTTGCCCATGCCTTCATCGACTTCATCCTGCGCCCGGAAATTGGTCTGGCAAACACAGAATACGTCATGTATTCCACCCCCAATGCCCTTGTCCTCGAAGAGCTTGAAGGAGAAGGATGGACCGAAAACGATGCCTTCAACCCCGATTTATCAAAGTTTCCCAACCTGGAAATGTTCAAAGACCCTGGCGAATTCGTAGCGGAATACGACCGCATCTGGATTGAAATCCTTGCCGGGGCGAAATAACATCGTCGCACCAACGTTTCACGGTCATATTCCCCATCGCCGGGGTCTATTTAGCTACCATTAGCTACTTTATTGAGTTGATTGAATAGGGTATCCAGCACATCTTCCGCTTGGGTATCCTTTTCTTTTGACGCATGGATGTAAAAGTCCTGTGTCACCTTCGGGCTTGAATGCCCCATCCGTTTTTGGATTTGGGTCACGTCCACCCTCTTGGCAGCCAAGGTGGAGCCGTAGGTGTGCCGAAGGTCGTGGAGGGAGCAGTAAGGGATGCCCGACGCCGTTACCACCCGCCGGAACTTGCAGGCGACGGACTGGATGTTCAGCACATGGTCGCTGTAGGGGCACTCGAAGAGGTGGGTTTTCTTCTGCCCAAGCCTCAGGGCCTCCTTTGCCTGATGGGCCTTCCATTTCTTAAGCTCGCCAATGATGTAATTGCCCAGGGGGACCAAGCGGTCTTGCTTGCTTTTGGTGAAATGCTCAACCTCTCCGTTGGTCAAAACTTTCTTGCAAACGAGGACTGTTTTTTCAAGTAAGTCGATGTCCTCCCACTTGATCGCCAACGCTTCCGAGATTCGCAGTCCGCTGTTTAGCAAAAATACGATGAGGAGCCGAAACCGCAAGTTGTGGGTGTTCGGTTCTTTTTCGTCGAGGAACGCCACCAGCTGGGCGACTTCCGCCGGGGTCAAAAACTTGTTTCTTTTCTCCGGCTTCTTTTGGGGGCGGGCGCCCTCCAAGTATTCGGCGGGGTTGTATGCCATGAGTCTGCGCTTGACGGCAAAATGAAAGATTTCCTTCGCCGTCCGGATGATTTCCTTGCTGCGGTTGCTTTCAAACCACGGGGCCGCCAGGTTTTCCAACAAGATTGGGGTTAATTTGGCGATGCGCATAGTTTCCAGTACCGGCTTGAAATGGGCGCGGACCAGGGATTCCTTGCGCTTTACCGTGTTGTGGGGCGGGTTTTGGCGCTTAAAGCTCTCCAAGAACAAATCCGCCAGTTGCCCACATGTGAGGTTGTTTTGCTCCAACCCGCACAGCAGGGGTGTTTCGTTTTTGATTTTGCGGACAGCCTCTTTTAAGCCTGCCAGCGTGTCGGCGGTTGCCGTGGTGACCTTGCCATTTGGCTTCTTGACTTTCTTGCGGTAGCTCTTGCTGCCGTCCGCCTTATCGACGACCCAGTAGGTGAAATTATTTCGTTTGTCGGTTTTCTTGACCCCATTTTTCATGTCTCTTCCTTCTTTCTTACCGGTCCAGGGCACAAAATCGGGAATGAGCTTCTTTATATAGGGTTAGTATTTCATGTTGAAGGGCGGCATGTGCCACACCAATCGGCCGATGACACTCAGCCGTTCGTTGGCAACCTGCGCGCTGTAAAACTGCGGTTCGTGTTCGGGGTTGCTTGATTCCGGTTCCAGTATAACCCCGGTCTTGATTCGCTGGAACCTCTTGAGCGTAGCGTCGCAGCCGTCCACGGCCACGGCGACCACCTGGCCGCTGTGCACGTCCTCGCAAGGGTCGATGAGGGCATAGTCCCCGTCCTGGATGACCAAATCCATGGAGTCGCCGCTCACCGGCACCAAGAAGGCGCTAGGGTACTTGTCCGCCACCTGCCGGGGCACGTCGATGTATTCCAACACGTCGCCGTTCATCTCCCCAGGCGATCCCGCCGCTATCGACCCGTAAAGCGGCATGGGGACGGAGTTGGCCACCGCCCGCATAGCGCCGGGGATGGCCTTGAGCATGTCGTCTTGCTGTTCTTGGAGGAGCTGGGTGGCGGGGGTCGCAGCCCCGTTTATATAATTATAGATGCCACCCTCTTCAATGATTGCACTTTTTGGAATACTGAAATGGTCAGCTATTTTTTGAATAGCACCCATCCGTGGTTCGTTTAATCCATTTTCCCAATTGGAAACGGCAGATATTGATACACCACAAATATCGCCGAGTTCTTTTTGCGATATGTTAAAACGGCTACGGAGGCTTTTAATATTTTTAGAAATCGACACGTTGTCACCTCCTGAAATGATTATACCCCAAAACTAAAGCGAAAGCTAGTTTTTCTGTAATTTATTTCAGCTTGTGATATTGTAATTACAGAAAAACTTAATTTTTTACAAAATAAACCTTGACTCGACACACTTTTTAAGTTAAACTGTAATTAAGGCGACGAAAGAAGTCGAAAGAGGTGATAGAATGAAATTTGACCTTGAACAAGCACGGAAGTATAAAAAAATTACACAGAAGGAGCTTGCCAACCTATTAGGGGTGAGTGAAGCTACCTACATATCATGGGAAAAGAACCCTGATAATGTTCGGGTGGGGTATGCTAAGCAAATAGCATCGATTCTTGGTATCTCTTACGACGTAATTTTTTTTGGAAACGAATTACAGTTTAACTTAAATTAAAGGATAACTGTAATATGCTTTCCCAAACGAAGGGCAACGAGAGGAGGTGAATGGCGATGATTGAAAATATCATGCAAAAAGAACGTTTCGATAAATTGTGGGAAGCAGTGGAAGGCTTGACCCTAAGGGAATGGAAGAGCCTAAGTTCTTTGGTTGATAGGGCTTATACAGAAAAGGCCAACAAGGTTTTACTTGATGGCCCGAACCGAATTATTGAAATTGGTGAATATCATTTTAGTGAGAAGATGAGGTAGCAATCTGAATGAAAATAGGATTGATCCTGTAATCTACACCTTTGTAATGGATTTTAAGATAATCCATCTCTTCGTAGGTGTCTGCTCTTTGTTTTTGAAGGGGGCTGTGAATCTCAGCTCCTTCTTTGTACCAAGTAGAGGGATCTGTCATATGCGGACCCATGACACACTCCGGGTCGTCGTTTAAGCAGACCCAATCGCCTTGCAGGCAAGCAATAATTTTTTTCATGCGAATACCTCCATTTTGGATTATGGCTCATTATGGACGTTTTGCAGTGAAATATTCAACAAATTATTAAATATCCCGGTCCAGGGCAGGAAAATGAGAATGAGAATTTAGGGGGTTGGATGATGTTCAAGGAATTGGAGGAGTTGGTCAAGAACGCCGTCTTTCAGGCGACGGCAGATGCCCGCCTTGCCCAGTTGGAGCTGTTGGGCCAACAGAGGGTGCCGCTGATCCAGCAGAAGGATTTGCGGAGGGAATTGCGCCTGACCAGCCCGGAAATCAAGCTTTTGGAAGAAGAGCACGGCTTGGAAAGGCTTCACATCGGCGGCGGGAGCAAGGTGTACTATTTGGTCGACGATGTGGTGCGGGCGTTTAAGAACCAACGAAGAACCGCTTAGGAAGGAGGCAAAAAGACATGATTTTCGAACTAGGGAAAAACTACGAATACGACCCGGAACTGATGGTGGAACATGCTAAAAAAACCGCCATGCCTGCGTGGGCGTGTGCGGTGGAGGCTTATGTGCTCCATACGGATTACCAGCCGTGCCCGGTTAAAGTGTCGGGCAACGGGCTGGGCTACGTGAACCAGATGATGGTGAACCCTAGGTATTGCCGGGAAATCGGGGCATGAAAAAAAAGCCACACTGCAATGTGGCCGACTCTGGTAAGGAGATAAGGAGATTATAACATGAATCTATTTGAACTTTCAAGCAATTGGAAAAATCTGTACGAACTGGACAGCGAGGACATGGAAGTCTTCAACGCACTCCTTCAAGTG
>WRGF01000162.1 GCA_009787345.1 Turicibacter sp. | reverse complement strand
AGTCCTGAAAATGATGAAAAAACCATCATTTGCAGGGCTTTTATTTATCTTATTTGCCCGTTTCCATAGATTAGGTACTTTGTAGAAGTGAGCGCCTTTAGGCCCATGGGCCCGCGGGCATGGAGTTTTTGGGTGCTGATGCCGATTTCCGCACCGAAGCCAAATTCAAACCCATCCGTGAAACGGGTGGAGGCATTATGATAGACAGCGGCCGCATCGATGCCATTTAAAAAATGGAGGGCATGAGCAGAATTTTGCGTAATAATCGCTTCGGAATGCTTGGAGCCATAGCGGTCGATGTGATCCATGGCGGCTTGCACCCCGTCCACGGTCCCGATGGCAATGTCAAGGGACAAGAATTCGTCCTGCCAATGATTTTCCTGGGCGGGCTTTGCCGTTTCGTCCCATTGAAGAACAGGTGCATCTCCATAAACCTGGACGTTTTTAGCATGAAGGGCCTGCAATAATTTGGGAAGGTGTAATTTTGACCAACCTTCATGTACCAAAACGGTTTCCGCCGCATTGCACACGCTTGGACGCTGGGTCTTGGCGTTGATGACAATATCAATGGCCATGTCCGCATCTGCGGATTCGTCAATGAAAATATGGCAGTTCCCTACCCCTGTTTCCAGAACTGGGACAGAAGCTTCCTTAATGACCGATTGGATCAATCCCGCACCGCCCCGTGGGATGAGCACATCCAAATACTCGTTTAAATTAAACATTTCTCTGGCAGTTTCCCGTGAGGTATCCTCTAAGAGTGCAAGGGCATCAAGCGGGATGGTATCCGCCTTCTCCAAGCCCCGGTGCATGACGGCAACCAATGCTTTATTGGAGTTGACTGCCGAAGAGCTTCCCCGAAGGAGGACGCTATTACCCGATTTCAAGCAAAGGACCGCCGCGTCCACCGTCACATTGGGGCGAGCTTCATAAATCATGCCAATAACGCCAAGGGGTACCGCTACTTGCTTTACGCTTAGCCCGTTGGGGCGCTGGAACTGCTCACGGACTTCCCCGATGGGATCTTCCAAATCCACCACTTGAAGTACCCCTTCGGCAATGGCATCAATGCGTTCACCCGTCAACATCAGGCGGTCAAGAAGGGTATCATCGAATCCTTTTGCCCGACCCGCTTCCATATCCTTGCTATTTTCAGCCAGGATGAAGGCCTTTTCCTCAACTAGTTGTGCGGCGATGGCTTTAAGTGCCATGTTTTTTTCTTCTGTTGATAAAAGGCCTAGTGATTTACTCGCTTTTTTCAACCTTTTAGATTTCTGGATTAACTCACTCATTGTCTCACTCCTCACATTCATTTCACTTCAACTAACCGGCTCCGGTGGATGACCACGCTTTTTTCCATGCCGACCAGTTCCCGTGCCTCACTGCTTCGCTTGCCCTGGACCTGTTCCAATAATTCCGAGGATACTGTGACCTGCCCTTTGGCAACGATTTTTCCTTTTTCGTTTTCGATGCTGACCACATCCCCATTTTGGAAATCTCCCTTGACGGCTGTCACCCCTGCGGGCAATAGGCTTTTCCCTTCTTGGAGGATGGCCCGCTCTGCTCCGGCGTCAATTCGGATGGAGCCGCTGCTGCTTGAATGAAGCCTAATCCATTGCTTGACCTTGCCTTCTAGTTCCCCTTGATGGCCAATGTAGGTCCCGGCACCTTTTCCCGCTAAAATATCTACTAAATCCCGGTTATCAGTGCCCATGCCAATAAAGACGTTGACCCCCATGCCCATGGCCGTCTTGGCAGCCATTACTTTAGATTTCATGCCTCCGGTGCCCACATTAGAACCGGTTTCCCCGCTCATGGCTAAAAGTTCTTCAGGAATGTCGGGCAGGTACTGATAACGCTTGGCATCTGGGTTGGTTTTCGGGTTGGCATCATAAATCCCGTCCACATCTGTCAAGATGCAAAGTGTCTGGGCTTTAATCAGTCCCGAAACTAAGGCTGATAGCATGTCATTATCCCCAAAAGTCAGTTCCGCAACAGAAGTGGTGTCATTTTCATTGATGATGGGGATAACCCCCCGTTTCAAAAGTTCTTCAAGGGCCTGGTAAGCGTTGCTGTACTGGGCTTCGTTTTGAAAGTCAGGCCGCGTCAAAAGGATTTGGGCTGCTACGATTCCCGAAGCGTATAAGCCTTCGACGTAGTGTTGCATCAAAAGGGCCTGCCCAACTGCTGCCGATGCCTGCTTGCCTGCCATAGTGGTTGGCCTCGCAGGGTAGCCTAGGCGGCTAAAGCCCGATGCTACCGCCCCCGATGAAATAAGGACCACTTCATGGCCATCCTCCCGCAAGGCTACCAATGCCCGCACATAGCCCATCAATTTATGAAGGTCAAGGCCCCCATGTTTATCTGTCAGGGAGGAACTCCCAATTTTTACGACAACCCGTTGTTTTTTCATGCTTTCCACTTCCCTCTTATACTTGTCTGTTAATTATAACATGCGGATTAAAGGAGTTCAAATACATGGGCGGCGTCCCCGATGTATTCGGCGAAAGCGCCTCTGAATGGGATGGGTTCTTTGTTGATGACCAGGATTTTGGCCCCAACAGCTGCGGCGTAAATCAAACTGGCGAACGGATGGACCTGGAATGTCGTCCCCACGATGACCACGGTATCAGCAGCTTGAAGGGCCTGCTCCGCTTCATCAAACGCTTTCGGCGGTATCATCTCATCATAAAGGACCACGTCCGGGCGGACAATCCCCCCGCAACCCTCATGGCGCCAACTTTCAAGAAACGCTTCCTGTGGCACCGGTCGATAGCATTTTTCACAGTGGCAGGTCAAAAGCGTCCCATGAAATTCAACCACGTGAAGGCCGCCGATTTTATGGAGCCCGTCCAAGTTTTGGGTAATGACCGTCACATCCCGATCCTTTGAGAGCTTCGCCATTTTCTGATGAATGATGTTAGGGGTTGCATCCGCCCGATAAAGCTGGCGGATAAACTTGTAAAAATCATCGGTATCATCCTTCATCGCCCGGCGGCTCAAGAGGTACTCGGGGTTTTTAAGCCCAGTTTTGGTGTAAATACATTCCATGGAACGGTAATCGGGGATACCACTGGCGGTTGAAACCCCCGCACCCGTCATAAATACGATCTTCTGGCCCAATTTGATGAGCCTCGCCAACTCTGCTGCTGTATCCATCGATTCCCACATCCTTTTTTCTTATTTTACCTTATTTGAATCCTTTAGGGCAAGAAAAAAGCCACCCAAAGCATGGGCGGCATTCAATGATGGACGATTGCGGCGATAATGGGGGCAATCAGCACGACCCCCGCAAATAAGCAAATGATGGCAATATGGAACAGGTTTAGCTTTTCCGTCATAAAAGTAACCCCTTTCAACTTCTTTATCCCATTGTAGCATGGATTGGCCCCAGATGCAATGAAAACCCTTTATTTTTTTCGGTTTTCGATTGACATTTTCCCTAAATTTTTGTGATAAAAAAGTAATAAAGCCCTTACACGCCGCATAAACTATTACAAGGGTCCAGGATTTCCCCTTTTTGGGAACCTGGATTCGGGTTGACACACTCCAAACCACCCATAGCCAAAAAGTCCACCGGGATTTTCCCAGTGGACGTTTTTGGATTTGTTATTTCACTCCATTTTTTTTGAATGCTTAGGCAACAATAGGTTCAGTAAAATCCCGATGATGGCGGCAAGTGCCATTCCTGAAAAATTAAGGGGGCCTAAGTCGATGGCCAGGTCGCCTATACCTACTACCAAGATGACGGAGGCAATAATCAGGTTGCGTTCCTGGGACAGGTCAACTTTATGGTTAATCATGACGCGGGCACCACAAGAAGCGATGATCCCAAATAACAGGATGCTGACCCCTCCCATGACCGGGGTTGGGATGGTTTGGATGATGGCATTGAATGGGCCGACGAACCCTAATAGGATGGCGATGACGGCAGCCCCGCCCATGACCCAGACAGATGCGACCTTCGTCAAGCCGACGACGCCGATATTTTCCCCATAAGTAGTATTGGCAGGACCGCCGATAAAGCCTGCTAACGCTGTAGCAATCCCATCTCCAGCCAGCGTCCTATGAAGACCTGGGATTTTGGTCAAGTCCCTGCCTAATATATCGCTCAATAGCATGACATCCCCTATGTGCTCTGCAATCGTGACAATGGCAATGGGAACCATGATGCCGGCTATTTCAAGGTTGAAAATAGGAGCAGCATTTAAAAAAGAAAAATCTAGTTGGCTGATCAGCCCGACATTCCCAAAATGGGAGAAGTCAACCAACCCAAAGAAAATGGACGCGATGTAACCCACGATAATCCCCGAAAATACAGGTAACAGCTTAAAGAGGCCTTTGGTGTAAGTGGAAACCAAGATGGCAGCAAGCAGGGTAATCAGTGCAACCGCCACGTGCCCAGAAGCCATACTGACCGCTGTGGGGGCTAGGGATAAACCGATGACAATGACCGTCGGGCCAACTACGATTGGGGGCAACAGGCGGTGGACCCAGTCAGAGCCAATCAACTTGATGATGACGGCAATGATGCAGTAGACAACCCCAATCATGACCAAGCCACCTGTTACCGCGCCTTGCCCACCGATGCCCGCAGCCGTGATGATTGGGGCAATGAAGGCAAAGGAGGACCCTAAATAAATAGGGGCTTTGGCTTTCGTCAACAAAATATATACTAATGTCCCAATCCCTGAGGATAAGAGTGCCAGGCTGACAGGCAGCCCCGTAAGCATGGGAACCAAGACGGTCGCCCCAAACATCGCTAGGACATGTTGGGCACTAAGGGCTAGCCACTCCAGGGGCCTAGGTTTGTCATGAACATCTAAAACCAATTTTTTTTCCATCGTCAATCTCCTTCACAACCGAAATTTATCCTTATTAATTTTAGCCCCTTTTTTGACAAATATCAACATATTTTTCAAAAAAATCAGTATGCTGGCATTTTTGCAGACATTGGATGGGCGGAAAAAGACCCCTCATCCGAGTGAATTGGAGTTATTAGAGGTACGCTTAAACTAAAATATCACACTTTTTCTCATGCTTTCCTTGCCAAAGGATGATGCCACCTACCACAAGGGCTATCCCGCCATAAATAACGAAAGGGAACCACTGGGGAAACTGGAAACTCCAAACACTCCTTAACAGGTAAGTGTAAATCCCATGGATCAGCCCTGCCAGGATAGGGACCAAGATAGCCAATAAGGTCAGGTAGATGGGGGCTATCCGGGAGATGGCTTTCGATAACAAGGCCATGCCCGTTCCCAGTATCAATGCCATCAAGGCAGTCACCAGCATGTATTGCCCGAAGGTAAAGTCAAACCACGTTTGGAAAGGGCTGAGGAAAGAGTTGATTTCCACAGGCGAGAACACCAAGGTGCCGTTTTTAATGGCATAGATGGCAA
Source organism: Turicibacter sp. (assembly GCA_009787345.1). Taxonomy (GTDB): domain Bacteria; phylum Bacillota_I; class Bacilli_A; order MOL361; family Turicibacteraceae; genus WRGF01. The sequence goes on along the minus strand of WRGF01000162.1, from coordinate 11,705 downwards.
AGACTGCTGAAAGTTCCACCAAGGCGATGATGGCTCCCGCCAATGCTACTGCTATGGCTTTTTTGGCGTACAGCTTCCTCCCTAATTTGGAAGCGTACTGGATAGGAAGCATATGCTGATGCCGTTCGGTCAAGTAAAGGGGCGAAACAATAATGACGATGCTGAAGGCAATCATGGCCGCTGCTTGTACCAAGGCTTCCGAATAATTAGCCATCAGATACCCTTCAAATAGCGGGTAGGCTTCAAGGCTTCCCAATGTATTTTCCCGTTGGGCTTGGTTAGCATCAAGCATCAGCCCCCAAAAGGATAAATCCCCAACGGCCGCCTCGCCCCTAGCCCGCCGGGCTTCATAAAATTCGATGATATGCTCCCTTGCCTGGATTTCCCACGGTTCATCGAAATCAGCATAAAGGGTGTCGAGAAGGGCAAAGACTTCCGGGCTCTCGTTATCCGAATTACGGATTTCTGCAAGGGTGGAAAAACCTAAAGCCGATACATCTTCCCGGGTGGCCAGGTACTCGTCAAACTGACGGGACTTCTCTTCATGGAACGTGACGAAATCGGCAAATTCCCCATCATCCAAGGCTGTGCCATACTTTTCAATCATGGACTGGGTTACCCTGACATTATCAATCATGGGTCGGTTCCTATGAAACGTATTCAAAGGAAAAGTTAGAAATAGCATAAAAAACAAAGTGCAAAAGACAAGGGCCGCCAGCACCCGCTTCCATTCAAAAATCTTGCGTAACTCCCAACCTATCATCCTCATGCTAAATCCTCCTTTAAAAATTTTTTATATGCCACTGCCGACGAAACTGTCCCAAACCCAAGCCAGATAAGCAGGGTGGACACTTCGTAAAACGGGAACAGTTGGGTGACCATGAACAGGTTTTTGAACCTTAAGAGCAAATGTGCCGGGGTCATCATTGTGTAAAGCAACCAGTTGCTGCCAGCGCTTATAAACGTTCCTGTCAACAGCAATCCCCCAAACAACAGGGCAAAGAGGATGGGGACCAAAAAGCTGTTTCTAGTAATGGCGGACAGTCCGAAGGCAAGTAGGACGAACACGGTTTGAAGCACGAAAAGCGTTCCTACCACTGCCAATAAATACTGCAAAAATGTCCAATCCCAAAACGTAGCATAGAAGGCATCAAACTCCGAGAGGAAAATGGAAGTCATGGAAGCGCCCCATAACCCGCTATGGTTGTAGACCGTAAAATAAATCCCCAGGATGATGGCGATTAGCAACGTGGTTAGTCCCAGCATTGCCAAGAGGGCGGAAACCAGTTTTTTCCCCTGCAACTTGCGCCCCGTCTTGGTCGAATAAACAACGGATACGGTTTTGGCATCGAATTCATACCCAATCAGGAAGGCGGTTACCAGTACCATAAAGATCATGGATTCAAAGGCGGCTGCCCTAAGCACCGTTCCAAACAAGTGGCTGTGGGTAGCATGCATTACCCCGTCGAAAAAGAAGTCCCGGTGGGTTCCCGACCCTAAAATTTCAGCAATCCGTGCCTGTGCCACCAAGCCTTGGGCGCGAAGGGTATCTGCCAGTTCCCCGGTGGCCCCAATCATGGCAATCTGCTGTTCGGTGAACGCTACCATGTCGTTGCCAGCCATGATTTCGTCCGCATTCCGTGCCACATCGTAATAAATTTCAAGGGTTAGCACCTCAGCAAAGGCCGCCCGCACCTCATTAGGATAGTCCCGCCGCTGGGCAAAAAATTCCCCCGCCGATTCAAATTCCGTACCTGCCCGTTCGTTTGCGGCTGCAAGCCCTTCAACCTTCATTTGGTAAAGGCTGCTAAGGCTTTCTTCGTTGATTTGAACGTTTTCATTGGCTGTGAAATCCGTAAGCTGGGACATACTTTGACGCTGGGTGAAATTTTGGGCAATCAGCAAGCCGTTGAATAGGGTAAAAACCACCATCAGACCCCAAACCACTGGGGATTTATAAATTTTTCTCAGCTCATATTTTATCATGGTTCTCCTCCATAGTGTGGATTTTATTCCTTGTAGATGTGCAGGAAAATATCCTCTAAATTCGGTGCCACTGTTACGTATCCCTCTTTGGGTTCGCCGATGAACCGTACCAGCATTTGCCCATCTTCTTGTTTTTCAGATAGTGACTGGTACTGTTTTCGAAAATCTGGCATGGCATCATAAGGCACCAGGGTTTCAAAGACCCGCCCTTTCAAGAGCCCGCATATATTTTGGATGGTATCTTTATACAAGAGTTGCTTATCTTTGATCATGATGATTTCGTTGGCGATGCTCTCCACATCCGAGACGATATGGGTGGATAAAATAACAATGCGGTTGCGCCCCAGTTCCGATAAGAGGTTCCGAAACCTTACCCGTTCTTTCGGGTCAAGCCCTGCCGTTGGCTCGTCCAGGATGAGGATTTTTGGGTCATTGAGCATGGCCTGGGCAATCCCTACACGTTGGACCATCCCACCGGAGAATTTCTTCATTTTTTTATTGGCCACATCCTCTAGGGCAACCATTTTCAGGAGTTCCCCGATTTTAACTTTTGCCGCCTTGGGCTCAATCCCTTTTAAAGCGGACAAATACATCAGGTACTGGGTCGGGGTGTAATTTTTATAATAGCCAAACTCTTGGGGCAGATAGCCAATCAAATCCCGGTAGGCTTCATCCATGTGGTTGATGTTTTGCCCATTGTATAAAATCTCCCCCTTCGTCGGGAAAATCAAAGTCGTCAGCATTTTAATCAAGGTCGTCTTTCCCGCCCCATTGGGAGCCAAAAGACCATAAACCCCATTGGCAAAATCCAGGTTTATACTATCCAAAGCCGTAAACTTCCCATAATTTTTCGTCACATTCGATACTGTCAGCATATCATCATCTCCTATCTAAAAAGTGCAGTAAGCCCGTACATGGAGAGGAAAAATTTGTGCCTGTAGTGGCATCGAATCTGGGTGGTTTTCCCAGAATCGGTGACACGGAAGGTCAAGTTTTTCCTCGGAATGGCTGACGGAACTAGATTGAATCCATAAACCTTCACTTACGTATTCGTAATCCTCTCAAAAATAGCGTGGAATCAATGAAACAAGTGCAGTATCCATTTAAAGGAAAAGAATAGTGCTGTCCATGTGGGGGCAACCACCATCAAGGCACCTACAAAGCCATTGGCATATCCTTTGGAATAACTTTCTTCATCGTAGAATTTCATACAATCATCCTCCACCATTTTTAGTCTGGTCAAATTGCCAAAACCCAGGGTGATATCTCCCTTCACCTATATATTCGCACCACATCTCCAAATAGTTTTAGCTTTTTTAATTTTTTTTCATCATGGGAATCGCCAACTGCCGGATTTCCTTGACATATATCCCAACCGCCAATGCCAAAGCAATCCCATAAGCCAGGAATGGGATTTTATTTAAAAACAAGTCATAGATAGCCTCGTTGTAAAAGGCCATCCCCACGTTTAGGAGCACCCATGCCAAAATGGCCCAGTATGGACGTTTCCCCTCGGAAGCCCGTGTCAGATAAAGGAATCCAAGAGCAAAAATCAAAAGGGAAGAAAGGCTTATCATCACTGCCATCACAAAGTCCACCCCGGGTACCAAGCGGGAAACCACAGCCATTTGGGCGAAGTTAGCGATGATGGCCACCACACTGAAGGCAAGCATCCGGTAAGCCATGACCTGGTAGACATTATATTTGCAAGCGTTCTCCACTTCGAAGGTGGATTGCTTGTCCACGAGGGAGATGATGGTAAGGGAGCCAAATAGCAGCGGTGAGGTGATGAATAGGTAGGCATATAAATGCGAGATGTTATCCATGCTTCTGCCTGCGTCATGGAGGTAGCTAAAGAACAGCCCTAGATAAGCCGCAAACAAGAGGGCGATGAAGCCGATTTCCACATAGTCGCGGAAAATATAGCGCCAGCCAAGCTGCTCATGCATGTCCCGCAAAAAAGGGATAAACCGCTTCACCTTCGGCATCGCCCCCACAATCGACCGGACCTGCCCACCGATTTCCTCCTTGGATGGGTATTCGATTTTGAATTTATTTTGGTTCATTGAAATTCACTCCTTATCTGCTTCATAACCCCATAATATTTCGTCTTGACGGAGGACTCCGGCATATCCAGGGACTTGGCAATCTCATGGAAGGCATACTCCCCGTAAAGCTTCAGGCGAAAGATTTGCTGGGCCTGACTGTCGAGGCCATTGACAAATTCATTGACCCGCTCCAGTTCCATCCGGTTCTCCAAATCAAAGGTAAAATCCGAAGCATCCGCCAGTTCCACTTCCATCTCGCCGGATAACTGCCGCATTTTATAGGCGCGGGAACGGTAGTAATCCACCACCCGGTAGGTGGCAATTTTATAAAGCCACGTTCGAAAACCAGCCTTTTTGCTATCATAGCCCGGGAGGGACTTTAGCATCCCCATAAAAATTTCCTGAGTCAAATCCATGGCCAGCTCCTTATCCGTCGTCTGCTTGTAAACGTAGGCATAGATTTCCTTATAATAATGGGAAATCAGCGAATCCGCCGCCTCGGGGTCGTTTTTCTTGATGATTTTTTGAATCCACTTGTTCTCCATATATTTCCTCTCAAAACTCATTTTTCTTTTAGTGTCCCGTCCCTTCGCCTATATATTCGCTATTCCAGAGGAAATAGTTTTAATCTTATGATACTTCCCACGAAAAAATCAACACCGCTCAGGTTCCGCTTCCCTCCACTGTTAAAACATCGGCATTTCCTACCTGATTCCCAAAATCCATGATATAATATTAACAAACAAAATTACCTGAATCGGAGGACAGCCATGAAAAAATTGCTCTTAATTATCTTAGCCCTCTTCATCCCCGGACTCTCCAGCTTGGCAGCAGAGGATGGCATCCGTTCCATCACGGTGGACGTCTTTTTAAACCCAGATGGCTCTGCCAACATCACGGAGGTTTGGGACATAAACAATGTCCATGATGGCACCGAGTACTACATTGGCATGCCCCTATTGGATTCCATGAACGTCCACTCCCTCACCGTCAGCGACGAATCTGGCCGTGAATTTACGCCTACCTTCAATTGGGACATCAATGCAAGTTTCGAGGAAAAGGCATTTCGTTCCGGTATCATTTCCACCAATGATGGCTATGAGCTGGCGTGGGGGATTAGCCAATTCGGTGACCGGGTCTTTACTATCAGCTACGTAATAGACGGCCTCGTCCAAGGCTTTGAAGATGGCCCCGGCATCCCAGGACACGTATTTATTTCCTCTGATTTATCTTCTACGCCTGGCAGGGTTTTAGTGACCATCCACGGGCCAGTACCCTTTACTACTGAAAATACCTATTTTGAAACCTGGGGGCGGGGTGATGCCATCCTTGACAACGGTACTATTGCCTTTGCTTCTTCCAGCCCTAATTTTGTTACTGTCAGGAGCCAATTTGCTCCAGAAACTTTCTCTCCGGGTGTTCAAAACGACCTTTACTTCGATGACTTCCATATCGTTCCCGAACCCATTTCATTCTGGGTCATCTTTATTCCCATGGCATCCATCGTTATTGCCATTTTAGGGTTCATCGGATTCTTCCATGGCCGCTACAAGCTAACTGACGGGTCCATCAGGCGCAAGCCGCGGGATTTAATGCTAACCCACCACATTCCCCTGAATGGGAGCATCCCAGCCATCTCCAAAATCATGGGCAACTCGGCTGCACTGGGTGCCTATTTGTTGAAGTGGCATGGCGAGGGGATTATCGAAGGGGACGACGATAAAATTACCTTCACTTATAAAGAAGCCCAGTTAGAAGAAATCGAAGCCCGGTTGCTGGGGCATCTACAAAATAAAGCCAATAAAAATGGCGTGTTATCGGCCAAGAAGCTAGCCAAATGGGTCAGCAACGATAAGATGTACCAATTCTGGCAGCAAAACCTAGTCAAAGCCGGAGAAAAAGAACTCCTGGATTTGGGCATCCTCGGAGTTGCACCCAATGGGAAAATCCGCTACACCCCGTATGGCTTTGAGCAACTGCTGGAATTTTGGGGTTACGAAAAATACATAAAAGAATTTGACGGGGGCAACCAATTGCAAGAAGGCGACTTCATCATGGCCATCTTGTTAGGGCTTGACGACCGCATGAAAGATTTTACCCAGCGCTACCCCGATTCCTTCACTGACGACACCCTCATCTTTTACCAGATGATGTGGTGGAACCATACCTTCAACCATTCCGTCCACCGCCACTCCCAATCCTATTCGGATTCCTCAGGCGGCAGCGGCGCCAACTTCGGGGGAGGAGGAGGTTTTTCCGGTGGCGGGGGCGGAGGCAGCCGGTAATATAAAAAAAGGTGACCATCCCTAAAATCGTTGGGATGATCACCTATTATATTTAGAATCTTTAGAATCTTTCTAAAAAATGCTACAAATCCCCGTAGTTAATCAGCTGGATTCCCTTCTCTGCCAGGTAGTTTTGGAACTTCTTCCCGCGAAGGACAGCCATCTCCTTCATCCTAGGGAGTGCGTAAGTTGAAACCTCGCATAAAAGTTCATCCACAAAAGCGGTGTGGACCATCAGTTCCATCACCTCGTCATCGCAGGCATCCAGCAATGCAATCAATGACTCCACCGTCACATCATCCCCGTAATAGCCAAACTCACAGCGGACAAAATCATAACGTCCGTCAAAGAGGGTTTCCTGGCGAAGCCTTAAACCGTATTCCTCAGCTAAACGAAGGGAAACTGCCTGGTGCTCTGGTTGGCCGTGCATGTGATGATGGGAATCGATATGGGTCGGGAGTTTGCCTGCAATTTGAATGAACTTCTCAATCTGGGCTTTCCATTCCTGGTATAACTCCTCATGGTCAGCTGTTGTGCTGCCCTCATAGTATTCATCCTTTTTCCGAAAAAATCCTTGTTCATCAGTTAAGCTATTTACCTGTCCCAAGATAGGTTTTCCCATGGTCAGCACCAAGTGGATACCTACTCCAAGCCCGGGATGTTTCGCAGCCTCATGGAGGGCATATCCTGCATAGGGCATATTCATCATGCAGGTTGTTGAACTCAGCCCTTTATCCAGATAGGTTGCAATAGTGCCCAAGGTCACCCCTTCCGTCATCCCAAAATCATCCGAATTTATAATCAAACGCTTCATTGAACTAGGCCTCACCTTCATCACCCATTATTTATACTGTGATTATAGCACAACCGCCTCCCACGGGGCAAACATGGCACCGCCCCCTTCGACATTTTTTTCAAATGCTTGTGATAGTCCGCTCCCTCTTCACATATAATGACCTACGGAGGGGATACTGTGAAGAAAATTTGTTTATGCATGATCGTCAAAAACGAAGCCGCCATTATCGAACGGTGCTTGGACAGTGCGAAGCCCGTTTTGGATTATGCTTTTATTATTGATACCGGCTCTACAGATGGCACCCAACAGCTCATAAGCGGTTGGTTGAAAAATAATGGCATCGAAGGCCAGGTGTTTGAGGAGCCATTCCAAAATTTCGGCTACAACCGAACATCTGCGGTCAACCATGCGTCAGCAGCTTATCCGGATGCGGATTATTTGCTTATTTTGGATGCGGACGAAGTGCTGGAAGTGCAGCCTGGATTCTCGAAAGGGGAATTGAAAGCGGACAGTTACATGACCCTTCAATACAACAGAAGCCTAAAGTATTGGTACCACCGCCTGCTGGGAACGGCAAAAAAATGGGAATGCGTCGGTGTGACCCATGAGTATTGGCACGCCAAGGGCGCCCATTCCACTGGGAAATTATCAACCTTGACAGTGAAGGACTTCGGCGATGGGGGCAGCAAAGGGGATAAATTCATCCGAGACGAAAAGCTGTTGCTGGAGGCCCTAAAAGATCAAAACCTAGACGCACACCTAAAAGCCCGCTACCTCTTTTACCTTGCCAACACCTACCATGACACCTCCAAGTTTGAAAAAGCCATCCTTTGGTACCAGCAACGCATCGCAGCCGGTGGATGGCCCGAAGAAGTGTATTACTCTTATTACCGCATCGGGGAATGCTACCGTGCCATGTTTGAGCATGGAGCCCCAGCCGAAAAAGCCCACAATTTTGCCAAAGCGGCGTGTGCCTACCTTGATGCCTGGAACTACCACCCAAGCCGGGCCGAGCCACTTTACGAACTCAGCCGTTTATACCGCCAGGAAAAGAAATACCACCTCGCCACCTTATACGCATCCCTTGGAAGCGAAATCCCCTACCCCGTCAATGACGTCTTGTTCATCAGCTATCCCGTGTACGACTATCTTTTGGACTATGAGCTGTCTATTTCAAGTTATTATGTGGACAAGGAAAAAGCCCGCAAAAAACAAAAAGAACTGGAAAAACGCACCGACTTGCCCATCCACATCAAAGAAACCATCAAAAGAAACGCCCGCTATTACTAAAAAAAGATGCCAAATCATAAGGGCAACCCCTACGAAACCATGGGAAGGCTCCTCGGCAAACATCACCACCTCAATGAACCATTCATCATTTCCCGAATCCAACAATTAACAGGATTAAAATAGCTCCCTCCTTCCAGTGTTTGAAAGAGGGAGCTATTTTTCATATCAAGTTAAAGTGCTTCAGAGCCTTGAAAATACCGTCCTCGTTGACGTGTGCGGTAATGTAATTGGCGTGTTCCTTGACTTGTTGGGAGGCATTTCCCATGGCGATGCCGAGCCCGGCTAATGCTAAGGCTTCGATGTCGTTATGGCCATCGCCGAAGAAAACGACATGTTCTTGATCGATGCCTTTATCCTTGGCAATCTGAAGGATGGTCTTGGCTTTGGACATGTCTTTGTGGATGACGTCCATCCCGTATTCATGCCAGCTGACCAGCCGGAAAGCGTCGATTTCAAATTTAGGGATGTCCTGCGGGTCGCAGAATAAATTGCACTGGATAACGTCATTATGCTTCCAGAATTCTTCATCCCATTCTGGTTGCAGATGCAAAAATCCCTGGAAGACTTTTTTGGCAGCCCCTGAAAATTCCTTGAATTGCCGCCTATGGTCGTCGATGGTATTGATGACAAGGCTTGCCCCATGCTCGGACGCCTTTTGGATCAGTTCGCCGACCGCTTCTTTTGGCAATAAGGTCTCGTAGACTTTTTCGTGGTCGATGAATCCGGCCCCTCCGTTGCAGACAATGTACGTATCCAGCTCCAGTTCCTTTATGATGGGCAGGGCTGAGGTGTAATTGCGGCCAGTAGCGATGGCGATTTCATGGCCCAGTTCCTTTAATTTACGGATGCTTTCTTTGGTGCTTGCCGGCAGATGTTTATTTTCATCGAGGAGCGTGCCATCAATGTCGAATACAAAAAACTTTTTCATGGTTGAGCCCTCCTAAGTTCCATTTAAATGCAAGGATAGCTGTCAGCAGATCCCCATAGAAAAATTATAGCACTTGAAAACCCTAACAGCATAGCATTTTATTTGCAAATGTAAAATTTTCATGTTAGTATGTAAATATACTTAAAGAATGTGAGGATGAGATGATGGACGCTATTCAAGCAATTAAAGAACGCCGCAGTACCCGTAAGTTTTTAGATGAGAAAATCGACCGTGAAGTGATGGAGGAAATCATCGAGGTTGCCCGCTTTGCACCGTCTTGGGTAAACTTCCAAGTTGCCCGCTGGACATTGATCGACAATAAATCGGTCATCGAAAAAATTGCCAACGATGCGGTAAAAGGCTTCGTCTACAACATGGATACCTTGAAAAATGCCACTGGCGTTGCTGTCTTGTCTTTCGTCAAAGGAAAAAGCGGCAAGCTTGAGCAGTATGGCATGGAAGATGCCAATGCCGGAAAATGGGAAGTATTCGATGCCGGGATTGCCTGCCAGACGTTTTGCCTAGCCGCTTATGCCAAAGGGATTTCTACTTGTATTTTCGGGGTAATCGATGAAGATAGCGTTGCAACGATCATCAACCTGCCTGAAGAAGAAACAGTTGGGGCGATTATCGTTTACGGTAAAGAGGATGGCCATCCAGCGATGACCAAAAGAAAAGAAGTCAGTGAAATCCTTCGCTGGGCTTAATATTTTAGCGGGAGTGCTTCCAAATCTGGATGTACTCCTTTTTTTGTGTAAGCACTGTGTAACTAAAACTTGAAAGATAAAATCTGGCTACGAACGTTGATACAGCAATGTTGCAAGCGTAAAAAATGACATGAAGCAATTCTCCCTGGTATAATTAAATCACCACAAAATAACCAACAAGGGAATTGTTCATGTCATGTCTAAAATTATAACACAAAACCAAACCAAATCAGATAAAAACCAGTCATCAGTGTTAAAATTTTATTCGAGGTTTAAATGATCAACTATTGCCAGGGCTTCAAATGCCACAAAAGCCAAGGGCGTTCCTTTCGAAAAACTCTTCTGTTACCTGGTGGGGGCTATCTTTTCAAACAAATCCGCCTACTGGGAATACCTTTCCTCCGGAGAAGACTTGGGTTTTTCGGATAAAACCTTCCGCAACCTGCTTAACAACGGCCGCATCAATTGGCTGAAATTCACCACAGCGTCCTGGGCGCTCCAGGTACCTCCTATCGGTCACTGTTCATTCAGTAGTAAATGGGGAGCGGATCCCTGTCAGATTAGTCTATGCCCGCAATAGGAATAAACGAAATGAGTACCTTGTTTTGGGAACGACGGCAACCGGGCTTTCAGAAAATGTCGTTATCCAGACATATGGCAAGCGTTGGTCCATCGAGGTTTATTTCAAGATGTGTAAGTCCCACCTGAGGTTGGCCAAATACCAGGCTATTTCCTATGATGGAATCGTGGCTCATACGGCGACGGTAACGGTAGGATATTTAATCCTGGCACTTAAGCAGCGTGAGGAATCGGATCCGCGAACCATAGGCGAGCTCTTTTACCTGATGACCGCAGAAATCTCGGATTTAAGCTACGCCGAAGCCATCTCATATCTCGTGAGCCTTTTTACAGATGCCCTGGAATCCGACACGCTTTTAGATGAAAAAATAATTGACCGGATTTTAGGGGAGTTCGTAGCGAGGTTGCCACATCGTTTCAGGATAAGGTTTGGGGAGGTCACGCTCGCTAGTTGAGAGGACTCAAAAAGCGTGATTCCAATGCTCTTTGACAATTTATCGTCTTTCAAGTTTTAGTCAACCTACAAATAATGGGAAATGATTCAGGTAATCCGACCTTTCACGGCTGGCTTTACGGACTTCGGCTGAGAGACCGCCAGCCCTTCTAGGAGCTACCGCAGCTGTTGGGAAGTCAGTTCCGAGTTCTTTGACTTCGTTTTCATCCCTGGGCCATTGGAGCCTGCCGTTTTCAAGCCGCTTGTACAGTAACAAAAACCCGTCCCGGTCGAAGTAGAGCGCTTTGAACCAGTCTTTTCGGTCCCCGTAGAATAAAAAAATGGCATCATCAAAGACATCCATGCCATACTTGGCAAAGATGATGGCGGCAAAACCGTCAACACCCTTACGCATGTCCGATTTCCCACAAACAATGAAGATATGCTTTTCCCTCTAGTAATCAACGTGCATAGCGCACCTCCTTCATGACTGCTGCGAGAATGGCTGGGTCAGCGCCGTTAAAGATGCGGATTTCCAAATCCTTGGTCCTGACCCGGCAAGCCAGGGAATTTCTTTGTTCCGTCTGACGGTTTGATTTTGGGACTTCGTCATTCTTCAGACTAACCGGAACTATGATTGGGGCATCGGCCAT
>WRGF01000161.1 GCA_009787345.1 Turicibacter sp. | reverse complement strand
GGCATTGCCTCTGCCAACCGCGCCGCCATGCATGGGGCGAAAGTCCTATTGATTGAAAGGGAAGCCCTTGGCGGGACTTGCGTCAACGTCGGCTGCGTCCCGAAAAAAATCATGTGGCAGGCCAGCGACATGCTCGAAGCCATCCGGCACCATTCGGCGGGCTATGGGATCGATGCAAAATTAAAGGCCTTCGATTTCACCCAATTGGCCCAGCGCCGCGACGATTATATTAAGTTCTTGCACGGTGCTTATGAAAGGGGCCTTTCCGGCAATGGGGTCGAGGTAGCCTGCGGTTTTGCAACGTTTAGGGACGACCACACCGTCGAAGTGGCAGGCGAGGCCTACACAGCGCCCCATATCCTGATTGCAACGGGCGGCATGCCTGCCAAGCTTGACATACCGGGCGGCGAGTTGGCTTTGGTTTCCGATGGCTTCTTTGAACTCAAGGAGCAGCCTAAGTCCGCCATCATGATCGGGGCAGGCTACATTGCCGCAGAACTTAGCGGCGTCCTTCACGGGCTTGGCACCGAAGTCCACTGGGCTTACCGAAAAGATAAGCCCCTTAGGTCTTTTGATGGGATGCTGACCGATAACCTAGTGAAAATGTACACTGAAGGGGGTATGCACCTGCATCCGAATTTTGTCCCGAAGGAAATCACGAAAGCGGATAGCGGCCTCTTGACCGTTGCATTCGAAAATGGGGAACAGCTCACTGCTGAGTGTGTCATCTTTGCGGGGGGGCGGGTGCCAAATACGGCAATCCTTGGTTTGGAAAATACGGACATTGCCAAAGACAGCAGAGGGTACCTGCCCGTCGATAAATTCCAAAACACCAACGTCCCCGGGGTTTATGCCGTGGGCGATGTCATTGGGAAAATCGAATTGACGCCGGTGGCCATCGCTGCCGGAAGGCGGTTGTCAGAGCGCCTGTTTAATGGGAAAACCAACGAATTCCTGGATTACAGCCTCGTCCCGACCGTCGTCTTTACCCATCCGCCGATCGCCACCATTGGGATGACCGAGGAAGAAGCCATTGAAAAATACGGGGAAGGTCAATTGGAAATTTACCGTTCCAAGTTTACCCCGATGTATTTTGCCCTTGGCGAAAAACGCCAAAAATGCGAAATGAAACTGGTCTGCCTGGGCCCTGAAGAAAAAATCATCGGCCTTCATGGCATCGGGCAGGGCGTGGACGAAATGCTCCAAGGCTTTGCCGTGGCCATCAAGATGGGGGCGACCAAAAAAGACTTTGACAACACGGTCGCCATCCATCCAACCGGCTCGGAAGAGTTCGTGACGATGAAGAAATCTAAATAAATGGAAAAAGGGGAGAGCCGCGGCTCCCCCCTTTTTCCATTTATTCAGCATTGCCTCCAAGCCTCTTTTCCTGCTATTTTTTCCTAAGATACATATTTTCATTCAAAAAAGGGAAAAATAGGAAAAATGGAGGTGCAATCTAATGAAAAAAATGATAAGCGGGCTAGTAGCCCTGGCCATGCTATTCCCTTGTTTAACCAACCTTACGGCAATGGCACAAAATCCGGAGGACTTGCCCTTCGTGGGTTTTTATGGGGGCGATCCGGAAACGTTTGACTATTTGTACACCTATAAGCATTCGGATTCCCGGCATTTTGCCAACTTCATCGACGGGCTCATTGAGCATGATGCTTATGGAAACTTAGTAGGGGCTATGGCGACGGACTGGCATGCCAATGAGGATGCCACCGTCTGGACGTTCGATTTGCGCCAGGGGGTGGATTGGTACACCGACGAAGGGCTTCCTTATGCCCCCGTCACTGCTGATGATTTTGTGGCGGGGCTTCAACATGCGGCGGATTTTCAGTCCCAGACCTTGTATTTGGTGACGGACCTGATCAAAAACCTGGACGAATACACCAAAGGTCTGGTTTCATTTGAAGAGGTGGGCATCAAGGCGTTGGATGATTATACGCTTGAATATACGTTAAAAACGCCCACCCCATATTTTCCTACGCTGACCACTTATTCCATCCTGTTGCCGGTCAACCGCCAGTTTTTGGAGTCCCAGGGACCAGGGAACAAACTCGGGTCGCCTGATTTTGCCACCGCCGGGTTTGGGCGGCTGGCACCGGAGTCCATCCTTTATAACGGCCCCTACCTTTTGAAAAATCTTACCTCAAAGTCGGTGATGGAGTACGAGGCCAACCCAGGTTACTGGGATTATGCCAACGTCCATGTCAAAAACATCAAGCTCCTGTTTTCGGGAAACACCGACCCGTCCAACTTGTTTTTGGCTTTTGACCGGGGGGAAATCGTGTCGGCGCCCATCGATGTGAACAACCCGTCCATTGTCAGTGCCGCCCGCAAGAAGTATGGGGACAGCATTTTCGTCACAGATACCAACGCCGCCGTCATTTTTGCCACGTTTGTCCTCAACCGCACCCAGTACCATTCGCCGGTGAGCGCCACGACCGATGTTTCCCCTAAAAACGAAAAAGAGCGGGAAGATACCAAAGCAGCCATTTTAAACCCGTTTTTTCGCCAGGCAATCCTTAGGGCCGTGGACACTTCCGCCATCAATGGGCAGTATGTGGGGACTGACCTGAAATACACGTCCCTAAGGAATATGCTGACCCAACCAGGATTTGTAAAAACGTCCGATTATAAAGGCTACGGGCAATTGGTGGAAAATCATCTGAAATCCATGGACGCCGGCCTTTATCCCGGGGATTTTTCCTTAGAGGACGGGCAGATGGCGTTTTATGACCCCGCCTTGGCCAAAGGCCTCATGGAAAAAGCCAAAACCCAGTTGAAAGATGCCGGGGCCGATTTCCCGGTCCAACTGGATGTCTTGGTCAATGGCGAGTCGGAAATGTCCTTTCGGGGCGCCCAGGCGTTCAAGCATAGCGTGGAGCAAATCCTGAAAGGGGATGTGGCCATCAACCTGGTTGTCTCCACCGCACACCATTTCCTGGCTCAAAAAAACCATCAGGCGGTCAATACGGATATTTATTTTGCCACTGCCTGGAGCCCGGATTATGGCGACCCGAAAAGCTACCTTGATATTTTGGATCCTTATAATGGGGACCTGCTCAAAAACTTCGGGCTCCAACAAACCGGGGAACAGGGAATCAAGGAAGAGTCCGGGCTCGTCCATTTCAAGCAGCTTAAGGATTTAGCAGCCGCGGAGGCGACCGACCTGGACCTGCGCTATGATTTATACGCCAAGGCGGAAGCTTACGCCATCAACCAGGCTTATTTCATCCCGTTATATGCCTCCGGGGGCTCCTACGCCGTCTCGCGGATCGTCCCTTATACGAAACCTTATTCGGCTTATGGGCTGTCGGACATGAAATTTAAGGGAATGCGCCTAAGTCCTACCATTATTACCTCCAAAGAACGGGATGTGATGCTAAAACATTGGCAAGACGTCCGCAATGGGCTTGTTTAAAGGGGGCGGAATTTGGTATAATGGAGGAGGAAACTGTTTAAATAAGGAGAATTATTTCGATGAGTGTGCTAAATGTTACGAATTTAAGCCATGGTTTTGGAGACCGTGCCATTTTTGAAAATGTGTCGTTTCGCCTACTTAAGGGGGAGCACGTCGGTTTGATTGGCGCCAATGGTGAGGGGAAATCCACCTTTATGAATATTATTACGGGCAAGCTCGCCCCCGATGACGGGAAAGTGGAGTGGTCCAAAAACGTGCGCATCGGTTACCTTGACCAGCATGTCGCCTTAAAAGAGGGCATGACCATCCGCGACGTGCTTAAGACCGCATTCCAGTATTTGTTCGATATGGAAGCGAAAATTGGCGAGATGTACATGGCCATGGCAGAACCCGATTGCGACATGGACAAGCTGATGGAAGATGTCGGCGTCATGCAGGAAATCCTCAACAGCAACGATTTTTATTTGATTGATTCCAAGGTGGAGGAAGTTGCCAAGGGGCTAGGGCTTGGTGAAATCGGCCTTGACCGGGACGTGGCAGAGCTTTCGGGCGGGCAGCGTTCCAAAGTCTTGTTGGCAAAACTCCTATTGGAAAAGCCGGATATTTTGCTTTTGGATGAGCCGACCAACCATTTGGATGAAGTCCACGTCAACTGGCTTCGCCGCTACCTTCAAGAATATGAAAATGCCTTTATCCTTATTTCCCACGACATCCCATTTTTAAATAGCGTCATCAACTTGATTTATCACATGGCCAACCAGGAATTGGGCCGCTATGTGGGGGATTATGATAATTTTGTCCGCATTTATGAAGCCCAAAAGTCCCAGCTGGAATCCGCATACAAGCGCCAGCAGCAAGAAATTTCTGAGCTGAAAGACTTTGTCGCCCGGAATAAAGCCCGGGTCTCGACCCGCAACATGGCCATGTCCCGCCAAAAGAAACTGGACAAGATGGACATGATCGAACTGGCCTCGGAGCGACCGAAACCCCAGTTCAACTTCAAGATGGCCCGCACCCCCGGGCGTTATATTTTCCAAACCCAGGATTTGGTCATCGGTTATAGCGAGCCGTTATCAGCGCCCCTTAGTCTTGAGATGGAACGTGGACAAAAAATCGCCATTACGGGAGCTAACGGAATTGGGAAAACGACTTTGCTTCGCTCCATTATGGGGGAAATCAAGGCTTTAGGCGGCAGTGTCCAATTAGGCGACCACCTGGCACTGGGCTATTTCGAGCAGGAATTCAAAGGGGCCAAGGACAAGACGACCCTTCAGGAATTTTGGGATGAATTCCCGCATTTGACCCAAGGGGAAGCACGGGCAGCCCTTGCCAAGTGCGGCCTTACGACGAAGCACATCGAGTCCAAAGTCATGGTGCTCAGCGGTGGGGAGCAGGCGAAGGTGCGCCTGGCCAAGCTTCAAAACCGCGAGTCCAATGTCCTCATCCTCGATGAGCCAACCAACCATCTGGATGTGGATGCGAAGGAAGAACTGAAGCGGGCCCTGAAAGAATACAAGGGCAGCATCCTCCTCATTTCCCACGAGCCTGACTTTTACAAGGAAGTGGCAACGGAAATTTGGGATGGCGAAGCCTGGACGACGAAACTGGTTTAAGTGAAGCATTAGGAGAAAAATAAAACTTGGGAGGCGAGAACATGGATATGGATATTCACATCATTGGGGATGTTTTGGAAACCGTGGCCCCTTATTTTGAACGGGTCCGCCCGTTTTTGCTGGATTTAGTAGTGGGGACGGTGCTGCTTTTGGCATTTGTTATCGGAACGTTCAAAGCATGGCGCCACACGGTCGTTTCGATTTTGGTGCAATGGGTTTGCCTAGGGCTTGGTTTTTTGTTGGCGGCACTGGCGGCCCCACGGCTTGTAGGCCCCCTTCTAGGAATTGGGTTTGTTGAACACAACCTGGCCTTTATGCCAAGGGAGCTTGTGGTCCAGATGCTTTCTTCAGTCTTGATGCTTTTGGTGGGGATTTTCATTTACGCCCTTTTGGGGAGTATTTTGTTTGCCTTTGCCAAAAGCCGGGCATGGCACAAGCTTGTGTTCCCGAAGCGGGCGATGCCGAAAGTTGCCGCAAAGCTGTTGGCAGGAGGGCTTAATTTTCTTCATGCCTACACGTATGTGTTTTTCTTCCTGGCATTTTTATCCCTGCCATTTTTCAATATCATCCCGGAAGGATCCCTTTCAGATTTTGCATTCAATGCCAATGTGGTGGGGGCCCCACTTTTGGATGACATGGCACAGCCTTTTGCCGACCTGTATGAAACCATGGAAGCCATGGGCAGCCTAGACGACATTATCGACGGGACAAGCATCGACTATGACAACATGGCACAAATCATCAATAACGACCCTGAGCGCCTGGCAGAGATCCAGGAAATCCTTGAAACCCAGCTGCCGGTCATCCCGGCTGAGGTTGCGGCAAACTTTGAAGCATTTGCCCAGCGTGACGGGGTTACAGGAGAAGAAGTCCGCGACTTCTTGCTCCAGCAAGTGGGCTCCTTAGACGGCCTCGGGGAATTTGAAGGGCTTTTGGAAGGCTTTGGCCAGTAATTGAAATCTTAAAAGGATCAGGAAATATCGGGGTGTTTGGGTAGCCAGGCATCCCGATTTTCACTTAGGCGCATGATTATTAAAAAAGGCATCAAAGACATTGTGAGTTATGTTTACCAAAGTGGGGACCTCAACATGGAGTATTTTTCCATGGCACGGGCACAACAGGGGACCCAGGCCCATCAGGCGGTCCAAAAGGATTACAAAAAAGAAGAGTGCGAGGTCCATGTGGAATATGCTAAAACCATCGGGGAGGACGAATTTTTGATGGCGGGTCGGATGGATTTGCTCCTTAAATCACATGAGGGCTGGACCGTCGGGGAAATCAAGTCCACTACGAGGAACCTTGACCATATTTCAGAAGGTGACCGGCCCGACCACTGGGCGCAGGCTAAGTTTTATGCCTATATTTTGTTGAAGAAATTCCCGGACCTTTCAAAGATCAACATCCGATTGATCTATTGCGACTTGGAAGGGAGCCTTAAACGGGCTTTCGACCAGGAATTTACCTTAGATGTCTTGGAACCCTTTGTCCAAAATACCCTTGAAATTTATGGGGCCTGGTTCAAAATCCTCACCCTCAGCCAGCAAAAGAAAATGGCGGCATCCAAAGCCCTCACCTTTCCTTTTGGGGCTTTCCGCCAGTACCAACGCGAACTTTCCGGGACGGTTTACCACTGCCTGGACCAAAAAAAGCGCCTCCTCTTGCGTGCGCCTACTGGGATTGGCAAGACCATGGGAACCATTTTTCCCGCCATCAAGGCACTTAAGCATGGGGAACAAAAAATCTTTTACCTGACGGCCAAGACCGTGGGACGGACCGTTGCCGAGAACGCCTTCGATATCAGCCTAAAAAAAGGTTGGCATGGGAAAATTACCTCCCTAACGGCCAAGGCGAAGATGTGCTTTATGGAGGAAGTTCGCTGCGACCCGTCTTATTGCCCCTATGCCCAAGGTTATTTTGACCGGATAAACGGCGCAGTGACCGATTTGTTCCAGTCAAAAAACCTGTTTACTATGGACACCATCAGGGAATTTGCCGAAAAACATAAGGTCTGCCCTTTTGAATACAGCCTGTCCATGGCATCAATCAGCGACAGCGTCATTGGCGATTACAATTACCTCTTTGACCCGAAAGCGAGGCTGAAACGTTTTTTTGATGAAGAGAGCGACCATTTGGTGCTGGTTGACGAGGCCCATAACCTTTATGAGCGGGCTTGCAGCATGTACACGGCCAGCCTTAAGAAGCAGTCGGTCATGGATCTTCGGTTGCTTTTTAAAGGGAAGAGCCAGCGCATCCTAAAAACCCTCAATAGCCTTAACTTGAAATTCATCCAGTTTCGCCATGACATGGAAGATGCTGGTGTGGACGATGTGTTCAAGCAGTCCCTTGACCAAGGTTTTTTAATGCAGGTACAAAACTCCTCCCAAGTGATTGAACGCTACCTTGCCGACGAAGAACTGGAACCTAGCCTTAAAAACCCGCTGACGGAGTTTTATTTTGAACTGGTGCAGTTTTTAAGGATAGCCGATTATTACGATGACGCCTTTAAGACCCAGTACGCAGAAGTATTCGGGGACTTAGTGATCACCATCCACTGTTTGAATCCCGCGCCCCATTTAGTGGCGGATTTGAAACGGATTGGGGCGGCCGTGTTATTTTCAGCCACGTTGCACCCCATGGATTACTTTAAGACCCTTCTTTTAAATAATGAGCCTTGTGAAGAAATGTTTTTGCCTTCTCCCTTTAAGCGGGAAAACTTGCAGCTGACGGTGAATTATGGCATTTCTACGAAATACCAGGCAAGGAAAAACTCCATCCTGCCTATTATCAAACACCTGTACCAGATGACACAAAAAGAAATGGGGAATTACTTGTTTTTCTTCCCCTCTTACCAGTACATGGAGGAAGTGTATGAGGCTTACCGCCTGCTTGTTGACGGGGAACAGGAAGTCATGATCCAGGGGCGGTCCATGGATGATGCCCTAAGGGCCGCTTATTTAGAAAGGTTTCATGCACCAAGAAGGGTGGGGCTATCTGCATTTGCCGTCCTTGGGGGGATTTTCTCAGAGGGCATCGACCTCATTGGCGATTCCCTGGTAGGGGCTGCCATCGTTGGCGTGGGCCTACCGCAAATCAACCCGCTCACCCAAGAGCGGCGCCAGTATTTTCAAGAGGCCTTTGGGCAGGGCTTTGATTATGCCTATACCTTCCCCGGCTTCAACAAAGTCATGCAAGCAGTGGGGCGGGTCATCCGCACGGAATCGGATAAAGGACGGGTTTTATTGATCGACAGCCGTTATGGCACCCCGGAATACATGAAATTATTTCCCTATGAATGGCAGCATGCCGGATTTGAGGTGTAAGGATGAGAAAATTAAAATGGATGGATTTAGCCATTGGGGCAGGCCTTGGGCTGCTGGCAAGAAATATTGCAAGGATTGCCTACACGACAGGGGAGTCCATGCAGCCCACGTTACGAGACGGCCAGCTGGTTTTAGTAGCATGTTTATCCCAGCCCAAAAAAGGTGAATTGGTGGCCTTTAAGAACCGGGGGGAGGGACCCAAGCATTTGGTGAAGCGGGTGGTGGCTGTTGGCGGCGATACAGTGGGCCTGCGATTGACGAGGCTTTATGTCAACGGGCAGGCCGCCCATGAGCCGTATTTGAAAGAAATCATGCGGACGAAAGCGATGGAGGAGGTCACTGTCCCTGAGGGCACGGTGTTTGTGCTGGGGGATAACCGCAACCATAGCCTGGACTCCAGGAAGCTTGGGCCAGTCCCATTAAAAGACGTGATTGGGGTGGTGTGGCATGCTAGCAAGCGTTAAGGATGGCAGGCTTTTATTTAAGGCCGACACGCCCCAGACGGTCAGGGAATTTTTGCAGGGGTTTCAGGTATCCAAAAAACTCATCCATGAACTATATATGGCAGGGGAGCTTTTGGTGGACGGCGCATCGGTACCGCCCCATTATGGCATAACGCCAGATAATGTGTTCAGCGTGCCGATGCTAAAGGATGAGTCCATTGATTTTATCCCGCAGCAGGGGCGCCTCGACATCGTTTTTGAGGATGAGCATCTTCTGGTCGTCAACAAGCCGGCCGGCATCTTAGTTCATCCCGATACAAAAGGGGGGACGGGCACCCTTTGCAACCTGGTCGCCGGCCACTATGAGAGGACAGGGGAAGTGAGGCGGGTCCGCTACATCCACCGGCTGGACATCCAAACCAGCGGCGGCATTATTTTTGCCAAGCATTTTATGGCCCATAGCCTGCTGGATTTTTGGTTGAGCAAGCATCTTATCAAGAGGGAATACATCGCCTTGGCAAGCGGGAAACTCCAAGGGTCGGGCACCATCAACGCCCCACTTGCAGCCGACAGGCATGTCAGCGGGCGGCGCCGGGCCGCAAGATCCGGGGACGTTGCCATCACCCATTACCATTCGTTGAAAGCGGATAACACCCTGTCGGTTATTGCCCTTGCCCTTGAAACTGGCCGCACCCATCAAATCCGGGCCCATTTAGCCCATTTAGGGCATCCCCTCCTTGGCGACAGCCTTTATGGCGGTCCCAAAAACCGGGGAATCAGCCGCCATGCCCTCCATTCCTGGAAAATCACCATGGCGCATCCGTTGACAAAGAAGGCCCTGTTTTTTGAAATCCCCATCCCAAAGGACATGGCAGGGATGATTGGCAACCTGTCATCCCAATAGGAAAAGAAGATACCCCCAACGTTTTTCGGGAGTATCTTCTTTTGGTTTGAGGGGCTAATTTCCCCGGTGGCGGCTCATCCTGTTTTGGTTAGGCTCTGTGAAGCGCGCAGCCTGGGGCAAGGATTTTTTCACCTCTAAGTTGCAGTCGTCCACGTTCCCGTGGGCAAATTCCTCGTCTTTCTTGCCATGCTGGAAAGGACATTTATTTTTAGCCATGGTCATCAGCCTGCTTCCCGCCTGTGGAAGCAGTTCCTCCTCTTTTTATGGGTGGATGCGCCCCATGTGGGGGCACAATCTTAGCTTGCCCAAATCGGTGCTGAATTAACCGGGGTGAAGTTTCCAAATGAAAGGGAACGCTTTCTTGGAATAATTAGTGGAAATTGCTAATAAGATGTGTTAATACCGATTCTATTTGAAAAAGCAACAGATGAAAGGCACTTTTTTAGGAAAAGGTTAAGGAAGGGGCGGTGGATCTGATGAATACGACCAAACTTATGGATAGCCAGATGACGGCGAATGCATCCAGCATGCTTTTAAAAAACAATAGCAACGATTACCACAACAACTTGGAAGTCTTAAAGGAGTACCGCACGGGCCAGTCGCAAGAGGCGCTGGAATGGCTGATCATCAATAACACGAACCTTGTCCATAAAATCGTGGGCCGTTACACGAAACTATACAACCATAAGCTTGATTATGACGACTTGTTTTCCGTGGGCCTCGAAGGGCTCATGAAAGCCATCGACCGTTTTGATTTGAGCTTCGATAATAATTTCTCTACTTATGCAACCTACTGGATCAAGCAGGCGGTCACCAGGACCATCGCAGATGAGGGGTTCACCATCCGCATTCCCGTGCATATGTTTGAATCCATCAATCAAGTTTCCAAATACGAGGCGAAAAAAAGCATGGTAAACCAAGAGATAGATGTGGACGACCTGCTCGGGGAACTTGAAATCGCCCAAGAAAAGTACGATGCGGTGAAGCGGGTGCAGACCTACATCCTAAAACCTAAGTCGTTAAATGGTTTCTTGAGCCGCGACGATGACGACACGGAGCTTCAAGACCTCATCACCAACGACAACGAGCTGACCTCCCCAGATGGTGGGACTTCGGATTTTGAAGCGGTTGAAAAGCGGATGATGGACCAAGAACTCCAAAGTCACCTCTTTTCAGTGATGCGAAAGCTCAATGAGCGGGAGCAGTTTGTCCTGACCCACCGGTTCGGGCTTTATGGCAAGGAAAAGAAAACCCTCGAGGAAATCGGGGAGGCGTGGGGCGTCACCCGTGAGCGCATCCGGCAAATCGAGGCCAAAGCGATGCGCAAGCTAAGGACGCTTTTGGTAAGGTACGAAGGATATTTTAAGTGAGTGAAAGATTGGGCATCCCAGACGGTGAAGCTGTCGAGGGAGCCATTCTTTCCAGGGTAAACTGTTTTTTATCGAAAAGACCCGTGGTTGGTTGAGCATTGGCTCAACCAACCACGGGTCTTTTTTCGTATTTAAATCGTGATGAAACCGAATGTGTTAAGGATGGAAGTAACCAAAATCAAAAGCATTAGGCAGGGAGCTACCCATTTAATCATAAAGAAGAACAGTTTTTCCGTCTTGAATTCATGTTTGCCACCGGCGGTCACTTCGTCGCGGATAAAATGGGGCTTAAGGACCCAGCCGACGATAATTGAAAGTGAAAGTGCCACAATTGGGATCAACACTGTGTCGCTGATGAAGCTCATGATCCCAAGCATGTTCATCCCCGCCCAGCGGACATGGCTCCAAACACCAAATCCAAGGGTTGTAGGAAGGGCCAATAAGAAAGATCCGATAGCAACGGCAATGGTTGCTTTTTTACGTCCCAGTTTGAACCATTCCATGACCGAGGCGACGACGACCTCCATTAAGGAAACTGCGGAAGTGATGGCCGCAATCAGCATCATCACAAAGAAGATTGCCCCGATGGCATTCCCTCCTGGCATTTGCTCAAAAACCCGTGGCAGCGTAATGAACATAAGGCCAGCCCCTTGACCAAGGCCTTCGTCGCCAAAAATGGCGATAACGGTTGGGACGACCAACATACCGGCGATAACGGAAATCCCGGTATCCAGCAACCCGATTTGCAGGGCTGCCTTTTCAATACTCTGCTCTTTTTTGACGTACGAGCCGTAAGTGATCATGATCCCCATGGCCAATGACAAGGAGAAGAAAATTTGGCGGGCTGCTGCGATAAAGGTCATCACCGATAAATTGTCAAAGTTTGGCACTAGGTAATGGCGCAGGCCTTCCATAGCGCCCGGGATGGTCAATCCGTAGATGACAAGACCCACCAACATCAGGAAAAATACGGGCATGCAGTACATGCTGACTTTCTCAATCCCTTTTTCAACACCCGTAATGACCAGCGCCGTCGTAATCAAGATGAATAGCCCCAGCCAAAAAATCGGATCCCAAAACGTGGAGTTGAAATTAGAGAAGAAACCATCATGGGAGGCATAGTAGCCCCCGCCCCGCAAATATTGGAAGCCAAACTTCGTAACCCATCCCCCAATGACGCTATAATAAGGGAAGATGACAGTTGGCACCAACGCCGCCAAAAACCCAAAGATCCCAAATTTGGGATTGACGCTCTTAAAGGCGCCAATCGGGCTTTTTCCTGTCTTGCGCCCAAATGCCACTTCGGCTATGATCATCATTAGGCCGAATACCAAAGCTAATAGAAGGTAAACGAATAAGAACGTTCCCCCGCCATAGGTGGCTACGAAATAAGGGAAGCGCCACACGTTCCCAAGCCCTACTGCCGAACCGGCTGCCGCCATGACAAAACCGATCTTACTGCTGAAATTCCCTTTGCTCTTTCTTTGCATCTCCATTTACATCGCCCCTTTAGGTATTATTGGTTTCTAGTGTTTTTAGAATTGTAACACGCTCCAAATGAAAGGGCAAGACTTTTTCTATTAAATTCCAATAAAAACATTTTTATTCAAATACCATTAATCAGATGGGCTCCTAATTTGGCGGTTAACCATTGATGCGAATCTTTCAACCCTTTCCATGAAGCCCAATGCTTTTTCCGCACCTTATTTGAATGGCCTCAAGAAATCCCTACTTATTTAGGTAATACATCATTATTTTACATTCTTTACATCCCATTCACACATTTATTTGGTATAATTTGGAGATGAAGGAGTGATGAGTTATGAAGAAAAAATTGAGTTTGACCCAAAAGATTTTTATTGGGATTGGCCTGGGAATTGTTGCAGGCCTTGGGATTCAGGCAACGCCAGGGGGATTCATCCGGGATGAGCTGCTCTTGCATGGGATCATCAGGTTCTTGGGGACTGGTTTTATCCGTTCCATTCAAATGCTTGTCGTGCCATTGGTTTTCATTTCATTGATCAATGGTTCGGCCTCGATGGGCGATATCAAGAAACTGGGCCGCATCGGCGGAAAAACGGTAGGATTTTTCCTAGGGACTACCATGTTTGCCCTGATCTTGGCCTTAGGCGTGGGATTGGTCATCAACCCAGGGGTTGGCCTTGACCTTTCCAATGTGGTGACCGCAGAGCCGGTCATTGGCGAAGCCACCGGGATTGTGGACACGTTCTTGAACATGATTCCTACCAACCCGATGTCTGCACTGGCCCACGGGCAAATGTTGCCCATTATCATTTTTGCCATTTTAATTGGCGTCTCCATGAGCATGCTGGGTGAAAAAGTAGAGCCCCTTCGAACGCTGGTCAAAAATTTGGATGAAGTCATGATGAAGCTGGTCGACCTCTCCATGAAATTGGCGCCCATCGGGGTGTTTGGATTGATTACGACTACTTTTGCTACAACCGGCTTTGATGCCATTATCCCATTGATCAAATACATGGGCGCTATTTTCCTTGCCTTGGCCCTTCACGCTTTCGTGGTCTATGGTGGTTTGCTGAAAGTGATGACCGGCTTGAAACTAAAACCATTTTTCAAGCAATTCGGAAGCATGGCGGCGGTCCCATTTTCAACTGCCTCCAGCAACGCCACCCTTCCTGTCACCATTAATAAAATGGAAGAGATGGGAATCGATTCGAACATCGCAGCCTTTACCCTGCCTTTGGGGGCGACGGTCAACATGGACGGGACAGCGATCAAACAAGGGATTGCCTGTATTTTCATTGCCCAGATTTACGGGATTGAACTGGGGATGAGTGCTTTGCTTACCATTGTTTTGACCGCTACGTTGGCATCCATCGGAACGGCTGGCGTGCCAGGTGTGGGGCTGATTACCCTGACCATGGTCCTCACTTCTGTTGGCCTGCCAGTGGAAGGGGTAGGGATCATCATGGGGATCGACCGCTTGCTTGATATGGCCCGCACAACGGTCAATGTCATGGGGGATTGCGTCGTTACTACCATCGTTGCTAAAAGCGAAGGCGGGCTGGACCTGGATAAATATTACCGTTCCGATAAGCCTGCAAAGGCTGTCAATGCCAAATCCAAAGCATTGGGCTAATTATTTATGAATACCGCTGCCAAAACCCTGGCGGCGGTTTTTTTTGATTTTGGATAAGAAAAAGCCCGCTTCCCAAAAGGGGAGCGGGCCCATATTGCCAATTAAGCAGTCTGTGCTTGGATTTTAGTCAATAATTCGTCGTTTAAGTTGAACGTTTCGGTGACCGTTTTCAAATCAGCGCCTTTGTTTAGCATCAAAAGCGCAGCCGTTACGATTTCTTCCTCATCTTGGTAAGGGATTTCAGTGGTAATCGTCCCGTCCTCAGCGATTTGGATTTCACGGAATTTCATCCCGCGAAGCTGCGTAGCCCCACCGGAGATGGTGCTGTCATGATAGAATAAGTACCATTTCTCGTTGAACTGGACGATGGACTGGTGCGTCGTCCAACCAACAACCGGCTCGAGGATGCGGCCCTTGTAAGTGAATGGCCCATAAGGGTTTGTCGCTTCCGCGTAGCAAAGGAAGTGAGTGTCCCCAGTGGAGTAAGACAAGTAGTATTTCCCGTTGAATTTGTGGATCCATGGGGCTTCGAAGAAGCGGCGGTCCGTATCGCCGGCCTTGATTGGCTCACCATTTTCATCTAAAATGTCGATGTAGCGAGGTTCGTGCTTAAGGGATACCATGTCCTCGTTAAGCTCTGCAACCCAAGGGCGAAGCGCTGGCTCGTCACCTTGTGGCCCGTCAGTCCCTGGCATGTTGGCAGGGGCGCCTTCAACGAATTGGCCTGTTTGCCATTTTTCAAGCTGCCCGCCCCAAAGTCCGCCAACATAAAGGTAAGCACGGTCGTCTTCGTCTACGTAGCAAGCTGGGTCGATGGAGAAAGACCCTTCGATGTAGTTAGGCTCAGGCGTGAACGGCCCTTCAGGTGTATCGGATACGGCAGCACCGATGCGGAAGATCCCGTCTTTGTCCTTTGCCGGGAAGTAGAAGTAGTATTTCCCATTTTTCGTGTTGGCATCCGGTGCCCACATTTGCTCGCTTGCCCATGGCACGTCCTTGATGTGAAGGATTTGCCCGTGGTCAACGACCGGCCCGTCAATCCCGTCCATGCTGAACACATGGTAATCTTCCATCCAGAAGTGGTCGCCAGACCCATCATCCGGATTGTCGTTTCCTAAGTCGTGGGATGGGTAGATGTAGATTTTCCCGTTGAATACGTGAGCCGATGGATCAGCCGTGTACATATGCGTCACTAATGGCTGGTTTTGTTTGACATTTTTGTTTTCCATGAACAGTGCCCCCTAAGGTCAGATTTGATTAGTTAGTTTATTGGTTAAACAAACTTCACACAACACATATTATAACACAATTTTTTCCCCATGTCCTAAAAATGCTAAAGAAATTTCCCCTAATTGGAATGTAAATTGCAAGCTGCCTTTTCATGAATGGAGGGCTGGGTTTTCGAGCATAATATCCAAAGCAAAAGTTAGGAGTGGTTTGATGAAAACGGTTCGCCAATTATATGAAGAAATGAGTACCCAAAAAGCCGCGGATGGGGAAAATCCCAAAGGGTTTGACCAGGCCCAGTTGGATTGCCTCCTTGACCCGGGGTTTGAGGCTGGGGACCGGTTGTATGAACCCAGCGGGGATGTCCAGGCAAGCAAGGACGTGTTGCCGGTCCTAAAGGTGCTCAGCGAGGAGCCGGGCGAGGTATTTGCCATTATTGCCCCCGCCATCACCGGCCAGTTCGAAGGGGTGGCCGACCCCGGAAAAATCCGTAGTTCCCTAAAGGCCATCGGGTTCAAAGGGATGGTGGAAGCCGCAGCGTTCGCCGATATCCTGACGTTGAAAGAGGCGCTTGAGTTCGACCATAAGATTCATGATGACAAGGACTTCATGCTCTCAAGCTGCTGCTGTCCCATGTGGATTTCCATGGTCCGCCGGGAATGCCCGGAGCTGTTTGACAAAATGCCAGCCTCCGTTTCGCCGATGATCGCAGCAGGGCGGGTCGTCAAGCACATGCACCCAGGGGCTACCACCGTCTTTATCGGGCCGTGCATGGCCAAGAAAAAAGAAGCGAAAGAAGTGGACATTGACGATGCCGTGGACTATGTCCTCACGTTTTCAGAACTCCAAGAAATTTTTGAACTGGCTGAAATCCACCCAGCGGACATGGACGGGGATGAAAAAGAGCACTCTTCAAGGAGCGGGCGCATCTATGCTTTCGCCGGTGGGGTCAGCGAAGCCGTGCAAGCCACCCTTGGCCAGCTGAACCGTGAAGGGGATGTGGCAATCCGTGCCAAAAAAGCCGATGGTGCACTGGAATGCAAAAAATTATTGGCAGAAATCAAGTCAGGGGAGGCTACCGCCAACTTTTACGAAGGCATGGGCTGCAAGGGCGGTTGCGTCGGTGGCCCTAAGAAACTGGTTGACTCGGCCGCCGGGAAAGAGGCGGCCTTGGCTTATGGGGAGCATGCAGCCTATGCCACGCCCCTGGATAATCCCTTTATTTTGGAAATGCTCCACCGAATGGGTTATGAAACCATTCGGGATTTCATTGAAAAAAGCGACTTCCTAACCCGGGACTTCGGCGTTTCAAAAGCAGCCATCTTACAGCCATAACCCGTTAATTCTCTATTTTAAGCTGGACTGAAAACAAATATAGTCATAAAAACAACCATTTACATGCCAATTTTACAATTTTAGACAGTTTTTTTATTGCCTTCCCCCAGAGTTTTCGATATACTGATAAGGCATTAACAAATTAGGAGGTATGACACATGTTTAAAAAATTTTCACTTAGCTTAATGGCGGGAACCGCCTTATTACTGGCAGGTTGCCAAGAGGGGGCAGAGGTAGCTGAACAAGAAGCACCACAAGCCGAACCGGCAACAG
>WRGF01000160.1 GCA_009787345.1 Turicibacter sp. | reverse complement strand
CGATAAGGTAAGTTCTTGATTAGAAATGGCCGGTTAGAACCACAATGATGGTAAACCGGTCTTTTTTTTTCATGAAAATGATGGAAATATGTTATAATAAGTAGGATATGGAATTATGCAACTAAGATGAGTGAGGTGTTTTTTGTGGCCAATGTCCGTGAAGCGGCCTTAACAGCCCTTTCCGATATAATTACCAACAATTCCTACAGTAACCGGACCATTAGCGAATTAATTGAAAAAAATAAGCTGGGGCGACATGACCGGGCCCTTTTTACGGAAATCGTCTATGGGACTTTGGAACATTTCCAACTGCTGGATTTTTATGTCCAACCGTATTTCAAGAGCAAGGTGAAAAGCTGGATGAAGCTTTTGGTTTATATGACACTATACCAAATCCTTTATTTGAATAGCATCCCTGAACACGCAGCCATCAGCGAAGCTGTGAATATAGCTAAAAAACGGGGTGGGCAGTTCAATGGTGGCTTGGTCAATGGGATTTTAAGGGAGCTTCGCCGAAACCCACTTCGCGACCTGGAAGAAATCGAGGATGTCCCGACCCGCATGGCAACCGAGTACAGCCATCCCCTTTGGCTGGTGAAGCTATGGAATAGCCAGTACGGGGAAGCCGCTACGGAAGCCATTTTAAAGGCCAATGGTGAGAAAGTGCCACTAACCTTGCGGGTCAATACCAGTAAAACCAACCGTAAAACGTTGAAGAAAAACTTGCTGGCTGCCAAGGTCGAGACGGTGGCAAGCCCCTTGAACGAGGAAGCGCTGATTGTGACCAAAGGCAACCCCATGCGGACCAGGTCCTTTGAAGCTGGGGAATTTTACGTCCAGGACGAGGCTTCCATGCTGGTTGCCAAAGCCCTTGACCCAAAATCCGGCAGCCGGGTCTTGGACACTTGCTCGGCCCCTGGTGGCAAGGCCCTTCATGCAGCGGCGCTGATGAATGGCAGCGGGGAAGTAGTTGCCAACGATCTTTATCCCCATAAAATCAAGCTGATTGAAGATAATGCCGCCCGCCTGGGTGTGGAAAATGTCAAGGCCACCTTGAAGGATGCGGCACTGCTTCATGAAGCATACCAGAAAGAAAGCTTTGATTACTTGATGGTGGATGCCCCTTGTTCGGCCCTTGGTATTTTAAGGCGCCATCCCGAGGCTAAGATTACGAAGCGCCCGGAAGATTTGGACGGGGTCGGGGCCATTAGCTACCAGATCCTTGACGGGGCTGCTTCCCTTTTAAAACCTGGTGGCCGGCTTGTATTCAGCACTTGTACCATCAACCGCAAGGAAAACGATAAGCAGGTGGAACGGTTTTTACGGGAACACCCGGAATTTTCCTTGGACGGCACCTTGCCTGAACGCTTGCCAGAACCGCTTCGCGAGGCGGCTAAAGACGGCATGATCCAACTCTTTCCCGGCATGTACGGCACGGATGGATTTTTTATAGCATCACTTATGAAAAAAGTATAATGGAGAGCAGGCTCTTTTAGGAAGGGCCTGTAAGGAGGACAACATGAATAAAACATCAATTTATAGCTTTGGACTGGATGATTGGGAAAACTGGCTGAAAGGGCAGGGGCAACCGAAATTCAGGGCCGCCCAGGTCTTTGATTGGCTGTATAAGAAACGGGTGGAAACCGTCGAGGAAATGACGAACCTGCCTGCCGATTTAAGGAACCTGTTAGGGGAGTACTTTAATTTCACGACCTTAAAAGAGCGCCGGAAGCAAGTGGCCCAAACAGATAAGACGACCAAATTTTTATTTGAGCTGGCCGATGGCAACTTGATTGAAACGGTCCTTATGTACCATAAATATGGCTGTTCCGTGTGCGTGACGACTCAGATTGGCTGCCGTATTGGTTGCAAGTTCTGCGCTTCAACCTTAGGCGGGCTCATCAGGAACCTTGAAGCCGGGGAAATTACGGCACAGGTCATGAAAGTTCAGAAGCACTTGGATGAAACCGATGAGCGGGTGAGCCACATTGTGGTCATGGGCATCGGGGAACCTTTTGAAAATTATGAAGCCCTGAGCAAGTTCATCCACGTCATCAACCATGAAAAAGGCTTGAACATCGGCTCCCGGCATATTACAGTGTCCACTAGTGGGATCGTTCCTAGAATTTACGATTTTACAGCAGACCACCCGCAGGTATCTTTTGCTATTTCGCTTCATGCGCCAAATGACGAGCTTCGTACCAGCCTGATGCCGGTAAACCGTGCGTACCCGCTGAGCAAGTTGATGGAAGCGTCCCGTCATTACATCCGGGAAACCAACCGCCGCCTGACCTTTGAATACGGGTTGATTAAAAACGTGAACGATACGGTGGAATGCGCCCAGGAACTTTCCCGGCTGTTAAAGGGCATGAATTGCCATGTCAACTTGATTCCGATCAATTATGTGCCGGAGCGGGGATTTGACCGGACACCAGTGGAACATATAGAAAAATTCGAAGAAATCCTAAATAAAAATGGGGTAAATGCAACGGTTAGGAGGGAACTGGGCAGCGATATTGATGCCGCCTGCGGCCAGTTGCGAGCGAAAGAAGGGGCTTAATATGAATCAGATGCACTGCCTAAGCGATGTTGGCAAGGTAAGGACCCATAACGAAGATGCCGCCCAGATTTTTTCCAATGATTTTGTGACGGTCATGGCTGTTGCGGATGGGATGGGGGGGCATGCCTGCGGTGATATTGCGAGCCAGATTGCCATCGAAAAAGTAAAAGCAAAGTTTAACGCAGACACTCAATTTTTAGTTCAGGATGCCGCCCGCCGGTGGTTAAAGGAAGTCCTGCAAGAGATCAATGGGGAAATCATTTCGTACATTGAAGAAAACAAGGTAGAAAAAGGAATGGGGACGACGATGGTCATCGCTATTTTGGCCCCAACCTTTATTTCCTTTGGCCATGTGGGGGACAGCAGGGCTTATTTGATGACGGCCTCTGGCTTGCGCCAGATCACCAAGGACCACACCTTTGTGGGAAAACTGATCGAGGAAGGCAAATTGTCCAAGAAAAAAGCCAAGTCCCATCCTCACCGGAATGTGATCATGAATGCCTTGGGGGTCAGTTCAACCTTGAAATTTGATTACCTGCTTTTGGAGAATTTTGACTTGAAGGGTGTGCTTTTGTGCACCGATGGCCTGACCTCCATGGTTGAGGACCCGGACATTGAAGAAGTGCTGGAAAAGGACTTGCCGGTGGAAGAAAAGGTTGGAAGGCTCATTGATTTAGCTAATGAAAAGGGCGGTAGGGACAACGTAACGGCAGCTCTTTATGAATTTGGCAAAGGGAGCGTGCAAAAATGATCATTGGAACGACAGTCAACGAAAGATATGAAATCAAAATGCTTATTGGGGATGGGGGCATGGCAAACGTCTACCTTGCTTATGACCTTAAAGAGCACCTGCACGTGGCTATAAAATCCCTTCGCTACGAACTCTCTAAAGATGAGCGGTTCATTAAGCGTTTCAAGCGCGAATCCTCGCAGGTTATTGACATGGATCACCCCAACATCGTCCATGTTTATTCCGTAGAAGATGACAACGACCAGCCATTTATGGTAATGGAGTATGTCCAAGGCCATACCCTTAAGGATTATTTAAGGGAAAAAGGCGCCCTTGATGTTGGTGATGCCATTTACATCATGCGCCAGCTATTGGAAGGGGTCCGTTATGCCCACGAAAATAAAATCATCCACCGGGACCTGAAAACCCAAAATATTATGGTGACGGAAGAGCTTATTGTGAAAGTTACAGATTTTGGCATTGCCCTGTCCTCCAATGAGGCAGACATGACCCAGACCAATACCATTATGGGCTCGGTCCATTACCTGGCACCGGAACTGGCACGTGGCAATCTGGCCACTAACCGCTCTGATATTTATGCTCTGGGCATTATTTTTTACGAGCTGTTGACCGGGACCGTGCCATTTAAAGGGGAAGGGGCAGTCAACATCGCCCTTCAGCACCTGGAAGCGCCGATGCCATCCATCTTATCTTTGGATGAAACCCTGCCCCACGGGCTGGATTACATCATCAAGCGGGCCACCAGCAAAGCGCCTATTGAACGCTACGCAAGCTGTGAGGAATTTTTAGCTGATTTGGACCATCTTGAACTGGATCCTGAAAAACTCATAGCCGAACAAGAAGAAGATATCGAAGAGGCAACCATGGATTTATCCCCAGTGGTTGAGGAGGTTACGGAAATGGATGCACGGGCAAAAGCATTGAGAAAATATAAAGTCGGTGCCTTAAGCTACTCAATAGCAGCAGCTTACACCGCATTTATTTTGCTGGCCATGCTTCTTTATTATTTAGTGGTTTTTTCTATGGTAGGCGATGAAACAGCGGAGGTGCGCATTCCTGATATTAGGGACTTGACCGTTGCCGAGGCTGAGGGGATCTTGAACGAAACAGGCATCAATAACGTGACGATACAATATTTCCCAACGACTGAGCACGAAGTGGGCGCCATTATCCAAACAGTGCCCACCATCGGGACAAGGATCAAAGCGGATTCGCAGGTGACCATCCGTATAGCCCAGCAGCCGGGTGAGTAATAATAAAGCAGGTGGAATATTGGAAACAGGAATTATTGTAAAAGCATTGGCGGGTTTTTATTATGTTGAGGACAAGTTGACAAAAGCCGTTATCCAGTGCCGAAGCCGCGGGCTGTTCCGCAAACAAAACATCAGCCCGCTAGTAGGGGATTACGTCAGTTATACAGTTGAAAAAGGCAATGATGGCTACGTGATGGAAGTTGGGGAAAGAAAAAACCAACTGGTCAGGCCGCCCATCGCCAATATTGACTTGGCCCTAGTCGTATTTTCCGCCTCTGAGCCTTCTTTCAGTGTAAAGTTATTAGATCGTTTTTTAGCTGTCATCGAAGACAAAAGGATCGAACCTGTCATCGTCATCACCAAAATGGATTTGATTTCTGAGGAGGAACTTAAGGAATTGACCCCCATTTGGGATTATTATGAAAACATCGGTTACCGGATTTTTAAGACGTCATCCAAAGACCATCAAGGCTTAAGGGAACTGGATGGGTTTATTAAAGACCAGACCATTGTTATCTGTGGCCAGTCCGGGGTTGGGAAATCGTCCCTTTTGAATGAACTGAACACCAACCTGGACTTGGCAGTCAATGAGATTTCAAGGGCACTCGGGCGCGGGAAGCATACTACCCGCCATGTGCAGCTTCATTCACTGGGGGATGCCAGGGTGGCTGACACGCCAGGGTTTTCTTCCCTGGACCTTGACGAAATGGAAGTTGAAGAACTATCCTTTGCTTTCTTGGAATTTGATAAAGCCGCCCCAGGGTGCCGTTTTAGGGGATGCCTCCATGAAAATGAGCCTGGTTGCGCAATTAAGGAAAAAACAGAAGCAGGCGACTTTTTGGAAAGCCGGTATGAAAACTACCTCGTTTTCTTAAATGAAATCAAAGCGAGAAAACCGAAATATTAAATTGGAAAGGAGCTGGTCCTTATGTTGAAACTTGCGCCATCGATTTTGGCCGCTGACTTTGCCGAACTGGCAAAGGATGTTAAAGAAGTAGAAGCCTTGGGTGCCGATTACCTGCATCTGGATGTGATGGATGGCCATTTCGTACCCAATATTTCTTTTGGTCCAGGGACCATTGCATCCTTGAAAAAGCATACGTCGCTGCCTTTTGATGTGCATTTGATGATCGAGCAGCCGGATTTATACATCAAGGACTTTGTGGATGCAGGCGCCAATGTCATAACCGTGCACATCGAGGCTTGCCGCCATCTTCACAGGACCTTGCAACTGATTAAATCTTATGGCATCCAATGTGGCGTCGTCTTAAATCCACACACACCAATTTCGAGCCTTGAAGCTGTCATCGACCAAGTGGATTGGGTATTGGTCATGTCCGTTAACCCGGGATTTGGCGGGCAAAGCTTCATCCCGTCCTCCCTTGAAAAAATCAAAGGCCTTAAAGCCTGGCGTGAGCGCCAAAACCTGAATTTCTTGATTGAGGTGGATGGGGGGGTCAACCCACAGACAGCCAGGCTTTGTGAAGAAGCGGGAGCTGACGTAGTGGTGGTAGGTTCCGCCTTATTTGGCGCACCGGACCGCCAAAAGGCCATCCAGGACATCAAGGGATGAGGGCAGCCATCGTTAGCGGCGCTCCTGGCACACACCTTGATCCCCGGGATTTTTTAGGGGAGGATTTACTGGTCATCGGAGCTGATCGGGGAGCCCTGACACTTTTACAGCATGGGATTTCCCCCCATTTTGCCGTGGGGGACTTCGATTCCGTGACGCCGGAAGAATTTGAGCGCATTAAGCAATCAGGTGCAGCCATGGATGCTGTTGCTTCGGAAAAAGATGAAACGGACACAGAACTGGCGCTGAACCTTGCTATTGAAAAAAAAGCCACAGATATCCTGCTTTATGGCGGGCTTGGCGGCCGCATGGACCATTCCATCGCCAACATCTGGCTGATGCTTCGGTACGTGAAAAAAGGCGTGCCGGTTACCCTCCTTGAAAGAAACAATCATCTCAGTGTATTGGCACCCGGCACTTATGAAATAAGAAGTTCCGGCTGCCAATACCTTTCCTTTTTTTCAATCGGGGAAGATGTGGCGGGACTGGGCCTTGAAGGTGTGAAATACCCCTTAAAGGATTATTTTTTAGCCCAGGACGATCCCCTTTGCACCTCTAACGAAATCTTATCAGAGACTTTCACGGTGTCATTTGACAGTGGCTACCTTTTGGCCATCCAAAGCAGCGACCCGTAAAAAATCCCCAGGCTTAGTTATATCTTTATCTACTTAGGCATATAGTGTAAAGAAATATCAAGTCAGAGGAGCGATGTTATGAGATTTTATACCGTGAAACTTCCAAAGTGGTTAAGTGTAATCGTCTCCGGTTGCATTAGTGTTTTCAAAAAGAAATAAAAAAGCACCAAAAAAGCCCACATTCCGAGAATGTGGGCTTTTTTGGTGCTTTTTTAAACTATCTATTAGTATACTCGTTCTACTTTACCTGATTTAAGCGCACGTGCAGAAACATAAACCTTTTTAACTTTACCGTTAACCATGATTTTAACTTTCTGTACGTTGGCTTTCCAAGTACGCTTGCTGGAATTCATTGCGTGGGAACGTGAATTTCCAGAAGTAGTACGACGACCTGTTACATAACAAACGCGTGCCATAAGATGACCTCCTCACCATGCTCATTTCAAAACTCTTATTATTTTACCATGATTCAACAAGAAACGCAAGTTTTTTTGGGGATTTGCTGAATTTTACTTTTTGGGAAGTTTCCTTGTGGTTGGGCACTTTGGGCCATGAAAACCAGGGTTCATGTTTTAATTGCCGTTAATTGGGCAAAATAAAAGGGGCGTTACGGGGGTTTGTAGCTGTTATTAGTGTACAAAATCGGTAAAATATAGTAAAATTAGAGTAAATGACAAACAGGTGCCAAAAAGATCGAGCATCCTTTGGCAAATCGGGAGGGACATAACTTATGACCGTAAAAATCAAGAATGAATATGGGCGCATCGACATCTCCAAAGAAGCATTGGCAACCGTTATCGGGAATGCCACGACAGAATGTTACGGCGTGGTGGGCATGGCGTCCAAGAACATCGTCAAAGACGGCTTGGCAGTTGTCCTCGGGAAAGAAAACTATGCCAAAGGGGTAACGCTTCGCATGGAAGAAGAATCCGACAAATTGACGGTTGAGCTTTACGTCATCGTCAGCATCGGGGTGAAAGTATCGGAAGTTTGCCTGGAAATCCAGAAAAAAGTACAGTATGTTTTTGCAAAAACTTTTGGAGAGCATGTCAACGAAATCAACGTCTTTGTACAAGGCGTAAAAGGGTTGGACAATTAGGAGGATTAT
The DNA here is from genome assembly GCA_009787345.1 of Turicibacter sp. Lineage (GTDB taxonomy): Bacteria > Bacillota_I > Bacilli_A > MOL361 > Turicibacteraceae > WRGF01. Next base: position 8,410 of record WRGF01000160.1, on the reverse strand, counting down.
TTACATGTCGGTAAATCATATAAATGGAAATATATTTAGGCAAATGGTATTGAACGGTGCCAACAACCTGACCAACCAATCCCAATACGTCAACGAACTAAACGTTTTCCCAGTACCGGATGGGGATACGGGTACCAACATGAGCATGACCATCAATGCCGGCGCCAAAGAGCTTCAAAACCTTGAAGAACCATCCATTGGGAAAGTGGCAAAAATCCTTTCCAGGGGATTATTGATGGGGGCACGGGGAAATTCAGGTGTTATTTTATCCCAGTTGTTCCGTGGCTTTGCCCAAGGCCTTGAAGGCAAGGATGAAGCAACCATTGAAGACTTGGCCCATGCCTTGGAGCAAGGGGTAAAAACGGCTTATAAAGCTGTCATGCGCCCAGTTGAGGGGACCATCCTGACGGTTGCCCGCCAGTCTGCGGAAGCCGGACTTAAGAAATTCGCTAATTGCCAGACGGCAACCGGGTTTTACGAAATGATTATTGAAGAAATGAAAATCTCCCTCGATGGCACGCCAGATCTGTTGCCGGTCTTAAAAGAAGTCGGTGTCGTCGATTCCGGTGGGCAGGGCCTCGTTTACATTTTTGAAGGTTTCCTAAAAGCCCTGAAAGGCGAAACCATTTCCTTAAAGGACCAGTCTTTGGCGGTAACGTCCTCAGCTGCTGCATTTGATATGGAACATGCTGAATTTGGCTATTGCACGGAATTCATCTTGAAGGTGGACCCTGCAAAAATGCGGTTCAAGGAAGACATTTTTAGGGACCGCTTAGGCAAATTAGGGGATTCCATCGTCGTGGTCCAAGATGAGGACATCGTCAAGGTCCATGTCCACACGTTGACACCAGGGGAAGCCCTGAACCTGGGGCAAAAGCACGGGGAGTTTTTGACCCTTAAAATCGAAAACATGACGGAGCAGCATAACGAGATCATCGGTAGCGACCAGGCCCACGCCCAAAAAGCCCATCAGGCATCAAAAGAAAAGGAATTTGCCATCATTTCCGTCGTTGCAGGCGAGGGCATCAAGCAACAGTTTATGGAAAATGGGGCAGACTTCGTCATCGAAGGCGGCCAGACCATGAACCCGTCGACAGAAGACTTCCTAAAAGCCATCGAAGGGGTCAATGCGAAGAACATTATCATCCTCCCTAACAACTCCAACATCATCATGGCAGCCAACCAGGCGGCAGAGGTGACGGAAGCGGCCAACGTGGTCGTCATCCCATCAAAGACCATCCCTCAGGGATACACCGCCTTAATGATGTTCAACGACCAAGGAAACCTGGAGGACAACCTCGAGTCCATGAACCAGGCCCTGTCCGAAGTGAAATCTGGCCAGGTCACTTATGCTGTGCGGGATACTAGCATGAACGGCGTAGATATTAAGGAAAATGATTTTATCGGCATCTTGGACAAGGAAATTGTCGTTGCTGCCAAAAACCGCTTCGAAAGCGTCTGTGCCCTTGCAGATAAGATGCTTGATGAAGACTCGGAACTGGTTACTGTCTTTTATGGCGAGGGGACCGATGAAGATGAAGCGGGCCGCTTAGCGGAATACATTGAATCCAAATTCGAGGACGCAGAAGTCACTGTCATCGGTGGCGAACAACCGGTATATTCTTATATTTTATCGGTAGAGTAGCAAACTTAGGGAGCCAGTTTTAGCATGAGGGGCTAAGGCTGGCTTCTGTTGGTTAAAAATGCTAAAAAGGGAGGGATGCCATTATGAAATCCGGCGTGCCAGTTGGCCAGATCAAAGGGGTCGGCCCCAAAGTCGTGGAAAAGTTAGGGGCCATGGGAATCTATACCGTCGATGATTTGGTGAATTATTTTCCCTACCGTTACGAAAATTACGAGTTGGGCGATATCCAAAGGGCGGCCCATGATGAAAAAATAACTGTCGAGGGCAAAGTTGTGACCGGCGTTTCCGTCCAGTATTATGGGAAGATGAAGTCCAGGCTGGTGTTCAGCATCCAAATCGGTTCGGAAGTCTTGAAAGTCTCTATTTTTGGCCGGACGTTCTTAAAAAAACAGCTTGAAATGGACACCCTCGTCACCGTCACAGGGAAATGGGACATAGGCCGGCGCTCCATCACGGCCACTGATGTCAAAATCGGGGCCAATAATGGGCGCACCATAGAGCCGGTCTATTCATTAAAGGACATCCGCACGCCCACGTTCCAAAAAATGATCAAAGAAGCACTTGGCTCAGGGAGCTTTTTGGTTAGGGATGACATTCCCCGCATCTTACAGGAAAAATACCGGTTGATCTCCCAAGAAGACGTACTGGCCTTCGCCCATTTCCCGAAAAACATGGAACAGGTGCGCCAAGTCCAAAGGCGGGTCAAATACGAGGAATTGCTAAAATTCCAGCTGAAAATCCAGTACCTCCGCCGTCAAATCAAAGCCAAAAAAGCTGGGGCGGAAAAAACAGTCGATGAGGAAAAGGCCCAAAAATTCATTGACGGGCTTCCATTTTCCCTGACAGATGCCCAGTTGAGGGTCCTTAAGGAAATTAAAGCCGACTTATTAAGTGGAAGCCGGATGAACCGCCTCCTTCAAGGGGACGTGGGAAGCGGGAAAACCATTGTGGCGGCCATTAGCCTTTACTTGGTCATGCTTGCGGGCTATCAAACGGCGCTTATGGTCCCGACAGAAATTTTGGGCAGCCAGCACTATAAGTCACTGGTTGAGCTGTTCGCCCCTTATCCAGAATTTAAGATTGGCTTTTTAAGCAGTTCCGTCAAGGGCAAAAAGCGCCAGGAAATTTTACAGGGGCTTGCGGCAGGGGAAATCCATCTATTGATAGGGACACATGCCCTGATCCAAAAAGAAGTCGTTTATAAAAACCTAGGATTGGTCATTACTGATGAGCAGCATCGTTTCGGGGTCAACCAGCGCCGCATGCTTCGTGAAAAGGGGGAGTTTGTGGATGTGCTGATGATGACTGCGACGCCGATTCCAAGGACTTTGGCCATTTCGGCCTTTGGGGATATGGACGTGTCCACTATCAACGAAATGCCAAAAGGAAGAAAACCGGTGGAAACTTATTTATTTGATACCTCGCGCCTAGAGCGGGCTATGGGTTTTATCCAAAAAACCATTTTAGATAAAGGCCAGCAGGCTTATGTCATCACGCCCCTCATTGAGGAGTCTGAATCTTTGGATGTGCAAAATGCGGTGGAAGTCCATGCCCTGTGGGCGCATCATTTCAAAGGACGGGCGAAGGTTGGCTTGATGCATGGGCGGCTTTCCCAGGCTGAAAAAGATGCCATCATGGATTCCTTCGTGAAAAACGAAACACAGATCCTCATTTCCACCACGGTTATCGAAGTTGGGGTCAACGTCCCCAATGCCAACCTCATCCTCATTTATGATGCCAATCGCTTTGGCCTCTCACAGCTTCACCAGTTAAGGGGGCGGGTCGGCCGTGGGAGCGAACAGGCTTATTGCCTCCTCCTAAGTGACTCAAAAACTGAGCAGAGCATGGAACGGCTGAAAATCATGACCCAGACGACAGATGGCTTTGAACTTTCGGAGGCCGACCTGAAGCTTCGGGGGCCAGGGGATTTCTTCGGCGAGAAGCAATCGGGCTTGCCAGTCTTTAAAATGGCGAACCTGGTTGAGGATTATAAAATACTTGAAATTGCCATGGAAGACGCCAGGGAGCTGCTATCATCGGATGAATTTGAAACAAACAACGACTTCTTGCCCCTGCGAGATTACATCAACCGCACGGTGGCCAGCGAGGATTACCAATTGGATTAAGTTCTGTAAGCCACTCCGAGGAAAAACTTGACCCTCCGAGTCGCCGATACTAGGAAACCCACCTAGTTTCGCCGCCTCTACAGGTACAAATTTTTCCTCTGCGTAAGCAGGCTTATTGCACTTTTTATAGAGGAGGATTAACTCATGATTAAAATCGGATTAGATGCCATGGGGGGGGATTTTGCGCCGGAAACTGCGGTGCAGGGGGCGCTTCTGGCCCTTGAGGAATTTTCAGATATTGAAATTTACCTTTATGGGCAAGAAGAAAAAATTTTGGAATGCATGCCTAAATCCCATGACCGCCTGAAAATTGTCCATTGCAGCGATGCATTCCCGATGGATGTGAAGGAGCCTGCCCAGGCGGTCAGAAGCCAAAAGGATGCCTCCATGGTCAGGGCTTGCCAGGATGCCAAAACCGGGGACATCGATGCCGTGGTTTCTGCCGGGGCTACGGGTGCCCTGATTGCTGCTGGGACTCTTATTGTCAGGCGATTGAAAGAAGTAGACCGCCCGGCTCTTGCACCGGTGATGCCTACCATCAAAAAAGGCAAATACACCATTTTGTGCGACGCCGGCGCCACCAGCGAGGGCAAACCCCAATACCTGTACCAAAATGCGAAGATTGCCAGCATTTACGCCAAAGAGGTCCTAGGGGTAAAAAGCCCTAAAATCGGTCTTTTGAACATTGGGACAGAAGAATCAAAAGGCGGGGAGCTGCAACAAGAGGCATTTAAGCTAATTAGCGCAGACGCTAGCCTTGATTTCGTCGGCAACATCGAGTCAAAATCCATGATTTCAGGGGAAGTGGACATCATCGTCGCAGATGGCTACGCTGGAAACATCGCCATGAAAGCCGTCGAGGGAGCCGCATCTTCCATTTTCAAGCTCCTAAAACAAGAGCTCATGGGCAGCCTGCTCGGAAAAATAGGGGCCGTCTTTGCCAGCGGCGTCTTTAAATCCATCAAAGGGCACATGGACGCCTCATCTGTGGGCGGGGCAATCCTTTTAGGCATCAACGCCCCGGTCATCAAGGCACACGGTTCCTCAGACAGCCGGGCCATGATGAACGCCATCAGGCAGGCCAGGGAAACGGTGAAGCAAGATGTCACCGGTAAAATCAAGACAGCCCTTCAATCTAAAAATACCTAAGGAGGTGGGCGCATGCCTTACCAGCAAAACTTGAAAAAATTCTTATCGGCTAATGGCGTGGATTACATAAACCTGGACCTTTATTGTCAGGCATTCACCCATTCGTCTTATGTCAACGAGCACCGGCAGCTGAAAATAAAGGATAATGAGCGCCTTGAATTTTTAGGCGACGCCGTCCTTGAACTGACAGTCTCACACTATTTGTATCAGATTACCCCGGAATTAAACGAAGGGGAAATGACGAAAACCCGGGCCCAGCTTGTGTGTGAAGCTTCTTTGGAAGCTTATGCTAAAAACCTTGGCTTGGGTGATTTAATGTTGCTTGGAAGGGGCGAGGAACTTTCGGGCGGGCGCGAGAGGCCAACGGTGATTGCGGATGCTTTTGAGTCATTCCTAGGAGCCATGTATTTGGACCTTGGCCTTGATGTGGTACGGGGCTTCGTCCAGGGCATCATCCATGAGGCTTATACGAAAGGGATGGCATCCCAGATTTTTGATTATAAGAGCACCCTTCAGGAACTTGTCCAGGCGGATTCCAAAAAGGCCATCGAATACCGTATCGTCGGTGAATCAGGGCCTGCCCACAACCGGTTGTTTGAATCCGCCGTTTTATTAGACGAAATCATCTTGGGCCGGGGCGATGGGAAAACGAAAAAAGAAGCAGAACAGCGGGCAGCCAAGTCAGCCATCGAAATCCTGGCCAAGCATCAGGACATCGTCTAAGGTGGCGGGTTATTTCGTGGTAACAGGGGCAACCACCGGCATCGGGCATGAAATCGCCCGGTTGCTAGCCCAAAAAGGTTACCACTTGGTGCTGGTAGCAAGAAACGAAACCCGGTTGCAAGAAGCCGCCAAAGCCCTGTCCCACCGTTATGGAATCACCTGCCAAACCATCGCCGCAGACCTGTCCAATCCTAGCAGCTCCCAAATGGTTTACGAAGCCTGTCACGGATTGGAAGTGGAAGGCCTGGTCAACAACGCCGGCATGGGCCTCTTCGGGGATTTCACCAGCATCAGCCTTGAAGAGGAACTTCCCCTCATCCAGTTAAATGTCCTAAGCGTCCACCAGTTGAGCAAATACTTCCTCAAGGATTTCTTAAAGGCAGATAAAGGGATGTTGCTGAATGTGGCATCCACCGCCGCTTTCCAGTCAGGCCCCTTTATGGCAAGCTACTACGCTAGCAAAGCCTACGTCCTGTCCTTGACGGAAGCCATGGCAGAAGAAGCCCGTCACTTGGGCAAAAACGTCACCATCAGCTGCCTGGCCCCAGGTCCCGTGCAAACCGGTTTCCATGAGCGGGCAGGGCTAAAGGGAAGCGGCCGCCTGCAAACCGCCAAGGAAGTGGCAAATTACGGAATCAAGGAATGGTTCAAAGGGAAGCCCTTAATCGTCCCAGGCCAGCGAAACCGGACCCTGTTATTCTTAAACCGCTTCATTCCCAGGGGATTTGCCCGCAGGCTCGTCCTAAAAAACCAGCTAAACAAAAAAAAATGATAAAAAAACGGCAAAAGTTTCGAAAAATGCTGGCAATTTCCTGTTATTTTTGGTATGATATTAGGGTACCAAAAATGCGCTCGTAGCTCAGCTGGATAGAGCACAGCCCTCCGAAGGCTGGTGTCGCAGGTTCGACCCCTGTCGAGCGCACCATAAAAAGAAACCCAATGCTTCGGCATAAATGATATAAAATCCACAAACAATCCCAAATCCCGGTGATTGTTTGTGGATTTTTTTATGATGGCTTTACGATAAGCCAGTCTTTTAGCAGAGTAGGGAAGAATCCAATGAAAATGCTTCACTTTCATTGGTTCCTTCCCTACAATCTTAGTCATAAACTTTCAAATCCCCCCATATAGTGAAGTAGGTACTATTTATTACACCGGTTGTGGGGAGGGTTTCTCATGTGGGAAGATACTAAAGGCGGTTATACCGCCAACCTGATTACCAAAAACAAAGAGCAGGTCATTGCCCAAATCGACAGGCACAAACAGCAATGCGTCGTCTGCCGCCCAAATGGCATCCAGCAAGTGGTTTGCGGGGTAAGGGACAACAAGGTCAAAATCTGGAACGACCAGGTTTTCGATCCGGGGGTGACCAACCTCATCAAAGCCAAGATGGAAGCCACCGTGCTGAAAAAACCAGTGGATAACAAAAAGAAACGTTAGCAATTATAAAAAGGGCAGTTGAAAGGAAACCACTTTCAACTGCCCTTTTTAGTTTTGAATTTCAAAACTGGCGTAAGAGACGAAAGGAACCATTTCATGTTCGCAACAGCTCAGTAGCTTATGTTATTGACCCCAAATTATATCGCAAAAAGGCTAAGCACCGATTTTTAGTGCTCAGCCTTATCTCGTAGTTCATCCAATTGATCCCGCAAATACTCATAAAACCCGTCCACCACATCGGGATTGGTGGCTTTGCTGTAAATATCGTTCAGTTGTCCCTGGAGGGTGAGGATTTCCTCCCATACTCGGCGGGTTTTTTCCATTTCCAGACAATGGGGGAGGGGGTCTTGCTTTTTCCCATGCTTGCCTGATTTGAAAAAGAATTTATCGGTGTCAATCAATTGATCGCCTTCTTTTTCAGGGAGGTCCTCCGTCACCAAAAATGCCACGCCCAGTTGGGGGATGAGCACCATGGCCAGCTGGTCGGGATCCAGTGGGCAGTGATAGGCCTGAGCGTCATATCCCAGATGGGAAGCCCGTTCAAGGAATGCTTTCAAAAGATTGGAGTTTCCGGTGGCCCAGCTTCCCCGAATGAAATAACGCTTACTAGATGGAGCCGATAATTCCAAGGAGTAATCCACGAAACCGATTGCCGTATAAGCGCTTGCAAAGCGGTGGGCGACTTTAGCGTCCTTTCCAATGCTCGGGTAGTTGAGTATTGCTTCCCCCAAAAGGTCCACTAAAGCTGTTCCCTTTTCTAAATCCAGATTTTTTTCCAGTATTTTCTCCCAGTCGTCCTGGGTGATGGAAGCTTTTTCAAAATGATCATACAACCCATCGAAAGCTTCGTTTAATTTTTCATTCAGGGACAAAATCACATCTTTTTGTCGGTGGAGCTTTTTCGTGTCCCAAGCGGCACCCAAATTCACGTAATGCTCGATGGCACCCGGGGCGGCAGGCTCCAAGGCGCTAGGACCGCTGGCAATGAGGACGGCGGCTTTAAGGGACGGGAGCAAGAAACCATCCAGGACATCTGGCTGGGTCGTGCTACAAAGCCATCCTACCTCGTAACCGGACTTGGAAAAATACATGCCGAGGCGGTGGATGAGCTGGGAATTCTGGGGGCCGGGACCTGTTTTAAGCAAATAAACATGGTCAAATCCTTCCAGGTTATCCTTGAAAAATTGATGGAAACCGGCAAAGGTATGGGCGCAGGCAAAAAAACGCTGATGGATAGGTGGCATCGTATGACCTCCTTCTAAAAAACAGTCGGGTACCCTTAATTTTATGGGGTGAAGCGTAAAAAAATGCCGATGAAAATTTATTT
>WRGF01000159.1 GCA_009787345.1 Turicibacter sp. | reverse complement strand
CCGCCACTCGGCGGTGGGGTCATCAGCCGGGTACTGGATGGGGGTAATGTCGTAAATGTCCATGTAATCGGGGACGACGATTATCCCGCCGGGGTGCTGCCCCGACGTCCGCCGAACCCCTTCGCAGCCTTTGGCAATCCGCTCAATTTCGGCACTGCGCATGTCTTTTTTCGTATCTTCAAGGAAGCCTTTCACATAACCAAAGGCGGTTTTTTCAGCGACGGTACCGATGGTTCCCGCCCGAAAGGCAAAGTCCATCCCAAACACTTCCCGGCAATAAAGATGGGCGATGGGCTGGTATTCCCCTGAAAAGTTAAGGTCGATATCGGGAACCTTGTCCCCTTTAAAGCCAAGGAAGGTTTCAAAGGGAATGTCATGGCCGTCTTTTTTCATGCCGGTCCCACAATGGGGGCAGTTAGCATCGGGCAGGTCAAAGCCCGACTCCGACTCGGCAAGTATTTTTTGGAACGCCTCTTCTTCCGGACGCACCCCGTAACGGTTCTTCTCATCTTCGTTTAGCTTGAAGGTGGTGAACAGGCAGCTTGGGCAGCGGTAATGGGGCGACAGGGGGTTGACCTCCGTAATGTCGGTGAGGGTCGCCACGAAGGAAGAACCTACCGACCCCCGTGACCCGACCAGGTAGCCGTCGTCGAGGGATTTTTTAACCAGCATGTGGGAGATATAGTAAATGACTGCAAACCCGTTGCCGATAATGCTTTTCAGTTCTTTTTCCAACCGGTCCAGCACGTACTGGGGCAGGTTTTCCCCATAAAGCTCGTGGGCGCGGGCATAGCACATTTCGCTTAACCGGTCCTTGATGCTTGGAATGCCACGGTCTTTCAAGAAATCATCGGATGGGGTGAACAACTCGTCCTTGATCGCCTTAATGTTCTCGCAGGAATCCGCGATTTTATTGGGATTTTCCACAACGATTTCTTTTCTGACAGCTTCCGGTAGGAAATGAAAATCATTTAGCATTTCATCCGTGGTGCGAAAATGCATGCTAGGTATGGACTTGATGTCGGGATTATTCAGGGGATGGCGCCCCCCACCCACCATAGGTGTCCTCGTGTAGATTTGGCGGTACAGTTTATCCTCCCGGTTCAGGTGGTGGACGTCGCCGCTTGCCACTACCGGGATGCCCAGTTCCTTGCCGACCTTGATGATTTTTTCGATGGCGACGATGATGTAATCCGCCATTTCCTTGGAATTCAGGTCGATGAGATGGGAATAAACTTCCGGCGGCTGAACTTCCAAATAGTCGTAGAATTTTGCTTTTTCCCTTAATTCCCCGTAAGGTTTATTGAGGGCGGCCTGAAAGACCTCGCCGTTGACGCAGCTGCTGCCGATGAGGAGGCCTTCTCGGTTCTCCATGAGATAGCCCCTTCGGATGCGGGGCTGGCCGTACAAATCCGTGGTCATGGACTGAGACACGATTTTAAACAGGTTCTTAAAGCCCACTTCATTTTGGGCGAGGATAATGAGGTGGTCGGCAAAGCCAAGCTTAAAGGACTGGTCCGGGTCGACCAAGGTATTTAATTGGTCGTGTTGGGTAACCCCCAGTTTCAAGATATCCTTCAGCATCAGGACAAAGACTTGCCCGGTCGCCCTTGCATCGTAAATCGCCCGGTGGTGCTGGGTCAAATCGACCCTGAAAAACTTGGAGAGGGCTTTTAGGTTGAAACGCTTCATCTTCCGCTTGAATTTCTCGTCGATGTCGGCAGAGGTGGCATAGCGCCAATAGACCCCATGCTGGTGATGGTACAGGGTGCGTGCAAGGGCCAAGGTATCCATGACCGGGTTATTGCACTCACCCAAGTCAAAGCGGCGGTAAACTTCCTCCAAGTTGCCCATATCGAAATCCGCATTATGGGCAACTAAAACCGCGTCGCCCGCCCACTCTTTGAAACGGGTCATGACGTCCTCAAGCTCGGGCGCCGAATCCACATCGCTTTGCAGGATATGGGTCAGCTCGATGGTCTTGAGGCTTAGGCGGCGGTGGGGATTGGCAAATTCAGAAAACTCGTCGACGATGGAGCCATTTTTGACTTTGACTGCCGCAATTTCAATAATGAGGTCATGTTGGGTGGAAAATCCTGTGGTCTCCACGTCATACACCACGTAAGTAGCATCTTCCAAGGAAATGGGCTGGTCTTTCCAGCCAAGCCGTGGACAGTCCTCAACCAAGTTGCCTTCCAGCCCGTAAATGATTTTAATGCCATTTTTCTTGGCCGCCCAATAGGCATCGGGAATGGCCTGGACGACCCCATGGTCTGTCAGGGCGATGGCTTTATGCCCCCAGGCGGCGGCTTGTTTGACATAATCGCCAATATCCGTTACCCCATCCATGGCGCTCATTTTTGTGTGGAGGTGAAGCTCTACCCGCTTTTCCCCCTCTGGTGCCAAATCCTTGCGTGATTCTTGCTTGACTTCAATGACCTGGGCCGAGTTGACCATCATGGACAGTTCATTGGAAAACGTATCGTATTGGATACGCCCGCTGACCCTGACCCAGTTTCCTTTTTTCAGGATTTTAGGCACCCCTTTTTTGGTGGCATCGGTTTTGGCAAACATTTTTAAGTAAATGGAATCCGTATAATCGGTAAACTTGGCAGTGACCAACACCATTTCCCCACCCCGGATGTCCCGGGTTTCCCCATCGAAAATGTAGCCTTCAAGTACGCAGCGGCTCATTTCTTCATCAATGTCCCGGCAGTTCATGGGCTGGGAATTAATGGGCGGACCAATGGAAGTATCCGTGACCTCTGGCTCCTTGCGGGAATAATTCCCGCGCCCACCACCACCGTAATTATTTTCATACTTAGGTGGGGGGGGCGGCGGAGGTGAATCCATCCTTGGTGCTTCAATAATGGGAGCCAAGGCGTTGAGGCGCTCGTTTAAAATTTCCTCGTCAGACTTGGCCGCATCGGAGATAACAGGCTTGACGGCTTCCACCCCAAAGCCAAGCCTCTGGTAAAGCCCTTTGATTTGGGGTGCATAATTTTGCTCGATTTCCTGAAAATAGTTATTTTCACGCACGGGGATCAGGAGTTCCCCGCCCGCCATCCGGACTTCAAAAGATTCCAGAGCCCTAATCATGACATTTTGTCGGCTTAAAAGTTCAATCATCAGGGGCCAGTTCCCGATAATGTCCTCTGTTTTTGGCTCGCTTAAATAACGGATGGTAAAACTGGCCTGGCTTAAAGTATGGATACTGGCAAATGTCCGGTGGAAACGGTCAAAAAATTCAAAAAGGGCTGCCGGTACCAATGGTTTTTCTAGCACCATATGAAAAAGCAGCTCCCGCTGCTGGCGGAATACATCCACTTTTTCAATCTGCCCATTGGCAAGCTGTGAAGCTTGATGTTCAGGGAAGCCAATTTGCTCAAGTAAAATCTGTAATTGTTTTTGCATAGCTCCTCCTATTTAAAAAAAGGTGAAAGGGAAAACCACCCTCTCACCCATCCATTCTTTATTTTGCTTCGCTGTATTTATCTTTGACCACTTGGGCAATTTCTGATAAGTTGACGTCTAAGGTTTCCCCGGTGGACCTGACTTTCAACTCGACTGTTCCTTCGGAAACACCGCGCCCAACGGTAATGCGTATTGGCAATCCAATCAAATCAGCATCGGAGAATTTAACCCCTGGGCGTTCTTTGCGGTCATCGAAGAGGACACTATATCCCGCCATTTTCAAATCAGCGTATAGTTTTTCAGCAGCTTCCGCCTGATCGGCCTTTTTCATATCTACCGCTACCACATGCACATCAAACGGGGCAATGGCTTTTGGCCAAATCATGCCATTATCGTCGTTGTTTTGCTCAAGGGCAGCCATTAACACACGGCTGATCCCAATCCCATAGCATCCCATGATAAGTGACTGCTTTTTCTGGTTTTCATCCAAGAAATTAGCGTTCATCGCCTCGGAATATTTCGTCCCCAGTTTAAACACGTGGCCGACCTCAATCCCTTTGGCGTGGGCGATTTCCCCGTTGCCATCAGGAGAAGGCGCACCCACTGGAAGGTCTACCACTTCGCTGTTTGCTGCAAAGTTTCCGGTCGTGGAGTATACGATGGTGTCTTCCCCAACTTCTGCAAGTGCCATGAATTCCGCCGACTGGGAGCCGCCGATTTGCCCGGAATCCGCTTCGACCATGCGAAAATGTAGTCCGCAGCGGGTGAAAATATTGGTATAGGCTTTCACAAAGTTATGGTAAGCCTCGTCAAGCGATTCTTCGGTGGCATGGAAAGTGTAGGCATCCTTCATGATAAACTCGCGCCCACGCATGAGGCCAAAGCGGGGACGGGCCTCATCCCGGAATTTCGTCTGGATCTGGAACACGTTCAAAGGCAATTTTTTATAAGAGTTCAAATAATCCTTCACGACTTCGGTAATGACTTCCTCGTGGGTTGGGCCAAGGGCAAAATCACGGTTGTGGCGGTCTTTCAAGCGGACAAGCTCACCGCCATAGACATCCCAGCGGCCGGTTTGGTCCCAAAGTTCCTTAGGCTGAAGGGCAGGCATCAAAAGTTCATTGGAGCCAATGGCTTCCAACTCTTCCCGGACGATGCCCTCCACTTTATTCAAGACCCGCTTGGCAAGGGGCAGGTACGTATAAACCCCGGCTGCCACCTGGCGGATAAACCCTGCCCGCAGCAAAAATTGATGGGAACGGATTTCAGCGTCGCTCGGTACTTCCCTAAGTGTTGGGATAAAATATTGTGATTGTTTCATATCTTTTCGGCAAAAGATTGGCAAAACTCCCAATCCCTTAACCGCACACCTCCTTAAAATCCTAGTAAAAGGGACGATCAAATCGCCCCTGGTTTATTTCATTATGTCACATTTAGCCCTATTTTTCAAGTGTTATCCCATAATCCTGGAAATATCGTTGAAGAATACAAAGACCATCAACCCGGCAAATAGCAAGAAGCCGGCCATGTGGACGTACCCTTCGAATTTTCTTGGGATGGGCCGCCTGAAAATAAGTTCAATTAAGATGAAAACAATGCGTCCCCCGTCAAGCGCCGGCAGCGGCAACAAGTTTAACAGCCCTAAGTTGACGTTGATAAGGCCCGCTAGTAAAAGGACGGGGAAAATTCCCAGGGCAGCTACTTGTGACGTCATCATGAAAATCCCGACAGGCCCTGTCAAATCCCCGACCCCAGCTTCATGGGTGACAAAAAGCATTTCAAACGTCATGAGCATCTGGCTGAAATAACTGCGGTATTGGGCCCAGCCAGCCATGAAGGCATAAGCCACTGAAAAATGATAGTCCGCCAATGGACGGATCCCGATTTGGGCGACTGGCCCTTCGGTGGTTTCAATGATGTTGGGCACCAAAGTGACAGTGTGCTCGGCGCCATCCCGAAGGAAGATTACTTCAACAGGCTCCGTGTAGCTTCTGATGATGCGGATGATCTCAGCCCCGTCCCCAACGGGTGTGTTCCCATACTGGATGATGGCATCCCCTGGGCGCAGGCCTGCTTCATATGCCGGGAGCCCGGAATCCACGGTTTGCAGCTGATTGGTCATCACCGGCTCGCCCTGGATGAGCCCAACCAATAAGACGAATACGAATGCCAGGATAAAGTTCATCATGGCACCCGCTGCCAAAACAATGACACGTTCTAATTTTGACTTAGACTCCAAGCACCGGGCATAAGGTGAAATCTGTTGGCGCAGCTTATCTTTCTCATTGACGTAAAAGGCATCGGGCGCCACCTGGTAAACCTGTTGCTCCCCACTTTCCAGTTCAATGCCGATTTGCAGGTTTTCATAGACATCCACCAAAGTTGCGCTTCCTGTCACGTCCCCAGGTCCTGTTGCGGGGTAAATGGTATCCACAACACCTGAAGGGTTAAGCCCCAACGAGATTTTCTGGCCGGGTTTCAGCATTTCTTTTTCGGCATCTTCCCCTGCCATCAAAACATAGCCACCGATAGGGATGCACCTTAAGGAATAAACGGTTTCCCCGATTTTCTTTTTAAAAATGGCCGGCCCCATGCCAATGGCAAATTCATGGCACAAAATTCCAAAGCGCCTGGCAGCGATGAAATGGCCGATTTCATGGATCAAGATCCCTGTCCCCAGGACGAAAATGGTGCTAAGCAAACCAATCATATCATTGCTCCTCCTAATAACTTACTATTTTTTATACCGCATATTTACTTGGCGGCGGGTTTCTTCATCCACCGCCAGGATTTCTTCCAATGTTGGGTTTTTAATGGTCTTATGCTGCCCAAGGGCATTTTCTACGATGTCTTCAATGCTGAGGAAAGGGATCGTCCTGTTTAAAAACAGGTTCACGGCTTCTTCGTTGGCAGCATTCAAAACGGTTGGCAGCGTCCCGCCTTCGGCTCCCGCGAGATAAGCCAGCTTCAAGGCAGGATACCTGTCAAAATCCATTTCCTTAAAGTCCAGGGTACCGATTTTGGCCAAGTCCAAGATGCTTGCTGAATTCATGGGGAGGCGGTCGGGCCACCCCATGGCCAATTGGATGGGAATTCGCATATCCGGCGTCCCCAGCTGTGCCATGACGCTCGTGTCATGAAATTCAACCATGGAATGGATGACGCTTTGCTTATGGAGCACCGTTTCGATTTTTTCATAAGGCAGCCCAAACAGCCAATGGGCCTCGATGACTTCAAGCCCTTTGTTCATCATGGTGGCGCTATCGACCGTAATCTTGGAACCCATGGACCAGTTTGGATGGGAAAGGGCTTGTTCCACGCTTACCCCTTCCAGCTGGCGGCGGCCAAGGTCCCGGAAGCTGCCGCCACTGGCAGTGATAATCAATTTTTTGACCGCTGATGGGTCTTCGCCTTGCAGGCATTGGTAAATAGCGGAATGCTCGCTATCCACCGGGAGGATGGCAACCCCCGCCTGTTTGGCTTTTTCCATGACAAGATGGCCAGCGGTCACCAATGTTTCTTTATTGGCTATGGCGATGTCCCTTTTCATCCCAATGGCTTTTAAGGTGGGCAGAAGGCCCACTGAACCCATTACGGCTGTAATGAGCAAGTCTTTGTGGACACCGTCCCCAGGGTAGGTTGCAGCTTCTTCCAGCCCATTTTCCCCAAAGCCAAAGGCAATCCCGGGAAATTCCTGCCTTAGTTGCATGGCATCCGTTTCCCGGGCAACAGAAACGTATGCCGGCTTAAACTCCTGGATGATTTTTCGGGTGAGGGTTATATTATAGCCCGATGAAAAGGACCTTAAACAAAATTCGGCAGCATGTGTGCGGATGACATCCAACGTCTGTGTCCCGATGGACCCTGTCGCCCCCAGCAAATAAATATTTTTCATCTAAATCACCACATTAAACAAGCTGATGACCAAGTACAGGGCAAGGGAAGCAAATAAATGGCTGTCCAGGCGGTCTAAAACCCCACCGTGCCCAGGGAAGATTTTCCCGTAGTCTTTGATGCCATATTCCCTTTTCATGGAACTGGCCATCAAATCGCCCATCTGTCCTACGACCGCACAGACCAGGCTCAAGAAAACAAGCAGCCCAAGGTGCACGTTCATGCCTGTTGCCAGGCCAAAAACTGTCCCGGCAATCATTCCCCCGATGGTTCCCCCAATGGCACCTTCCACCGTTTTTTTGGGGCTGATGATGGGTGCCAGCTTATGCCTGCCGAGCTTGCGCCCCACAAAATAAGCCATGGCATCCGTTATGGCAACGACCAAAATCATAAAGATGAACAGGCTCAGGTCGATATGCCTTAAATAAAGCATGGACCTGAATGTGGTCCCCACGTAAATAATCGCCATTAAATAATACCCAGCGTCCGCTACCTTGAAGTTTTTCCTTAATACCACCACAATCAAAAAGAAAAACAGCAGTGCGGCCAGCATTTCAAGGGTCACTTCAGCGACCGGGGGGATAAACCCGAAATCATAGGAATGAAAAACAATCCATAGGGTAAAAAGATAAACAAGCAGCTTTACCTCAATGGGAGACGGAGTGGCTGTCGAACGCATGGCAATCATTTCCCATGCGGCTGTGAGGGCCAGGAATGCCCCAAGCAAATAAATGGGCAACCCGCCGATAATAATAACGGGCAGAGCCACCGCGATGATGATGGCTGCGGTAATCAGGCGTTGCTTCATGTGACTGTATCTCCTTTAGCATGCATTCGCAAGACTCTCTATTTTTTTTCCGATAAGCCGCCAAACCGGCGGTTCCTTGACTGGTACTGCACAAGGGCTTCTAAAAATTGGGGTTCCTTGAAGTCAGGCCATGGCGTCCTTGTAAAGTAAAGTTCCGCATAAGCCATTTGCCACAATAAGAAATTGCTGATGCGTTCTTCCCCCGAGGTACGGATAAGCAAATCAAGGGGGGGAAGGCCCGCTGTCATCAGCTTGCTTTCGATAAGTTTTTCATCGATTTCATCCGGGGCAATGGCCCCATTGGCCACGTCGCTGCCAATAGCCTGCATGGCCTGCTTGATTTCATCTTGCGACCCGTAGTTAAGGGCGATGGTAAGGACCATTTTGGTGTTGTTTTTGGTCAGCTCCTGGATTTCCCTGACTTTTTCCTGAAGCTCCAACGGGAGTTCCCCTTCATTTCCGATGATTTTCATGCGGATGTTGTTTTCCATCAGCTCTGGGGCCCATTCATCAAAAAAGCGGATGGGCAGCTTCATGAGGAATTTGACTTCTTCTACTGGGCGTTTCCAGTTTTCCGTTGAAAAAGCATAGACGGTCAGCGCCTTGATGCCAAGGTCCGCGCAAAGGATGGACATCGCCTTGACATTGACAGACCCTTCCTGGTGCCCTGCCGTCCTTGGGAGCCCGCGGCTTTTGGCCCAGCGTCCATTCCCGTCCAAAATAATAGCGACATGTTTTGGGAGCTGCCCTTTCATGACTTCTTCCCGGTTGATGAGCGCTTTGATTTTCTTCTTGAAGAACATGTATGTCAACCGCCTTTCCCGTGGTTGGTGGCTTAAAACTTTAACCTATCTTATATTTTAATATATTCGTCCGGTATTTTCCACCCGATACACCATTTTCTTTACTAATTTCCAATTTTTATGGTGATTAGGGGCATTATTTTGGGAAATTCCCAAAAAAGGGACTGAAAATTCAGTCCCTCGGAGTTGCCGCCATCCATTTCGAACAAATTCACGACGAATGCTAACCGATAAGATAAAAAATTGACTTATTCCTTATCTTCGAAAAAACCGTACCTTAACGCAGAGGTCTTTACCCGGGTGCCAACTTTTTCTACAACCGCTTCACAGCCGTCAAGCCAGTCTTCACCCAGTTCAATATCCATGCAATGGTTGTTTGGTTTTTTAACTTGTTTTTTCACCATGTCGATTCCTCCTTACGGATGGGGACGACGTTATTATTCCTCCGATTCCAAAAACTATACCCGCCCCAAAAGTTTTCAGGGCGGATGCTACCGTCCAAGCCAATTCATTTTACCCTTCGGCCAGCAGCATTCATCCGAAAAATCCCATTCATAAATATTGACCCTGTCGATGCCCAGCAGATACATTTCATGATAAAAAGGAACAAGGTAAGTCCCAATGAATTGGGCTCCCAGCCGTTTGATCGTTTTATTTGAAGGGATGTTATCCGGAAGGCAGCAGATGTAAAGGGTGCTGATTTTGTGGAGGCAAGCAACTGTTTTTGCCAATTGGCAGGCTTGTGACGCATAGTGATGGCCCCTAAAGGAGGGATAGATTTCATAACCGATGTGCCCGGCGTAAAAGGTGAATTCATTGCTGCCAATGCGAATTTCGAGGACCCCGATTTCTTCGTATCCTTTCAGTCTGAAAATCTTAAAGTAGTATGCCGGCACTTTGAACAATTCATACTTGGCCGGCATCTGCTTGACCAGGACCAATTCCAATTCCCCGTCTGTCAGCCGGGGGAGTTCCTTAAATTCAAACATGGCTGTCATCCCCTTTTAAGCGTGGGACATGATTTGCAGGGTACGGTTCCCCCTACTACCATCGTACGCAGATGCAGCGAAAAAAATGAAAAAAAGACAATTTTCATTGTCTTTTTTTAATAAGGCCAAAGCCCGGATTATTGGGACATGATGTCCTTTTCTTTAGAAGCAGCCACCGCATCGACTTCCTTGATTTTTTTATCGGTTAGTTTTTGCACGTCATCTTGAAGGCTTTTTAGTTCATCTTCTGTGATGTCGCTGCTTTTTTGCATTTTCTTGAGTTCATCATTTGCATCCCGGCGGACATTTCGGATGGCAACTTTTGCGTCATCTGCAAAACTTTTGACGTTTTTAGCCAACTCTTTGCGGCGTTCTTCGGTTGGTGCCGGTACGTTGATGCGGATGACTTCCCCATCATTGTTTGGGTTAAGGCCAATATTGGCCTCGTGGATGGCCCGCTCGATGTCCTTAAGCAATGGTTTTTCATAAGGTTTGATGACTAATTGGGTCGCCTCAGGCACGGTAACCTGGCCCACGTGAGGGATAGGCGTTGGCGTACCCCAATAATCCACTTTGATATTTTCCACTAAAGAGGCGCTGGCGCGGCCTGTGCGAAGGGTGCTTAAATCGCGTTTAAGCTTCTCGATGGATTTATCCATCCGGGTTTCAGCATTTTTAAGAACTTGCATAATTACCTTCCTTTCACAACTGTCCCAATTTTTTCACCGGAAACAGCTTTTTTAATGTTTCCTGCTTCGTTCATATTGAAAACCAGCAGTTCGATATTATTGTCCATGCAAAGGGATGCCGCTGTGGAATCCATGACCTGAAGCCCTTGGTTCAAGACTTCCAAGTAGGAAAGCTCACTGTACTTGGTGGCAGCTGCATTTTTGCGTGGGTCGTCGCTGTAAACCCCGTCAACCCCGTTTTTAGCCATTAAAATAGCATCTGCATTTATTTCTGCTGCCCGAAGGGCTGCTGTTGTATCCGTGGAAAAATAAGGATTTCCAGTTCCCCCGCCAAAAATGACGATCCGGCCTTTTTCCAGGTGGCGCATGGCACGCCTGCGGATATAGGGTTCGGCAATCTGGTTCATGTGGATAGAAGTTTGGGTCCGGGTCTGTACCCCACAGGCTTCCAGGGCATTTTGCAGGGCAAGGGCATTCATGACGGTTGCAAGCATCCCCATGTAGTCTGCGCTTGAACGCTCCATGCCGATTTCACTAGCGGTTTTCCCGCGCCAAATGTTGCCGCCCCCAACAATAATGGCAATTTCCACGCCGGTTGCATAGGCTGCCTTGATTTCTTCTGCGATGGACTGGACCGTTTCAGCATCGATGCCAAAGCCTTTCCCTCCAGCCATTGCCTCGCCGCTAAGTTTTAGGATTACACGTTTGTACGTTGACATATTGACACCACCATCTCTTTGACTATCTAAATGAAGGGACACAGCGATGTGTCCCTTTTAACATTTGTGTTATTAGTTTCCTGCTACTTGTGCAGCTACTTCTGCTGCGAAGTCAGTGACGATTTTTTCGATTCCTTCCCCTACTTCAAAGCGGGTGAAAGAGATAACGGAAGCGTTGATATCATTTAAGTGTTTTTCAACTGTTTTGCTGTCATCAAGGACATAGTCTTGTGCCAGCAATGTGTAAGTGCGGTCAATGTCAGTGTTGTCTTTGATGAAACGCTCAAGTTTCCCGGGAATGATTTTATCCCAGATTTTTTCTGGCTTGCCTTCCGCTTTTAATTCTGCTTCAAGCTTAGCTTTCACTTCAGCCATGGCTTCCTCAGTCAATTGTAGGCGGGAAACGAATTGTGGTACTGGCAAGATTGGCTTATCAGGGTTTTTAAGGCGCTGGCGCTCTTCGTTTTCCTTCTCGATTTCAGCGCGTTTTGCAGCTACTTCTGAATCAACAAATGCCTGGTCAAGCTCAGTGTAAGATAAGTGGGTTGGCTTCATGGAAGCAATGTGCATGGAGATTTGCTTAGCAGTCGTTTCGTCAGCACCTTCCACTACGGTTACTACTGAAATACGGGAACCGGCATGCTTGTATGCACCAAATACCTGAGCATCTGTTTTCGTGATGACTTCAAAACGGCGGAAAGAGATTTTTTCCCCGATGACAGTGGTCGCTTCAAGCAAAGCGTCTTCCAAAGTCTGCCCTTTTTCATTTTTGATGGCCAATGCTTCTTCATTATTGGCTGGTTTATGTTTTGCAATCAATTTTGCAGTTTCTTGAACCAATTCGATGAACTGGGAGTTTTTCGCAACGAAGTCAGTTTCAGAGTTGATTTCGATAATGGTCGCTTCATTTCCGTCAACGAAGATGTCAGTCAATCCTTCAGCCGCTACGCGGTCAGCTTTCTTAGCAGCTTTTGCCATTCCTTTTTCACGTAGGAATTTTACAGCGGCTTCCATGTCACCTGCTGTTTCAACTAAAGCTTTCTTGCAATCCATCATACCGGCACCGGTTTTTTCGCGTAATTCTTTAACCATAGTAGCTGTTACTGCCATTTTTACTTCCTCCTAATTTTACTGCGATCTATTTATTCCTTTTAGATAATAACAAATAATCGCACATATTGCAAGCATCTGGCGACATCTCGCCGTTTTCTTCGCATTTTTTTTGCTTTTTCTAAAATATTATGGGTTAAACCCGTCCCTTGTAAACAACCTGACGAAAAAAAATACCCTTGCCCAAGGAGGCAAAGGTAAATTTTCATTACTCAGCTGCTGCTTCTGCTACAACTTCTTCAGCTGTTTCTTGGGCTGCACCTTGGTTTACTTCGATGATTGCATCAACCATTTTACCAACGATCAAGCGTACCGCACGGATAGCATCATCGTTTGCAGGGATTACGAAATCAACATCATCAGGGTCACAGTTCGTATCAACGATACCGAAAACAGGGATGTTAAGTTTGCGGGCTTCTGCGATTGCAATGCGCTCTTTGCGAGGGTCGATAACGAAGATTGCCGCTGGCAAGTCTTTCATTTCACGGATCCCGCCTAAGAATTTATTTAAACGTTCCATTTCTTTGCGAAGTGTGATAACTTCTTTTTTAGGAAGTACTTCGAAAGTCCCGTCTTGTTCCATAGTTTCTAATTGCTCCAAACGCTGGATACGCTTTTGGATTGTTTTGAAGTTGGTCAAAGTACCACCTAACCAACGTTGGTTGACCCAGTACTGCCCACCGCGTGTTGCTTCTTCTTTAACGGCTTCTTGAGCTTGTTTTTTAGTACCAACGAAAAGGACACGCCCACCGTCTTTGCTTACTTCTTGTAAAGAGTAGTAAGCTTCGTCTAATTTCTTAGCCGTTTTTTGTAAGTCGATGATGTAAATCCCGTTACGGTCTGTGTAGATGTATTTCTTCATTTTTGGGTTCCAGCGACGTGTTTGGTGACCGAAGTGTACCCCTGCTTCCAACAATTGTTTCATTGAGATAATAGCCATTGTTGTTTCCTCCTAAGTTTTGTTTTTGGCATCCACCGGCGTCAGCACTGACCCCACCGCAAGTTGCGGCACCTGGCAATCAGCTCGGCCCTGTGTGTCGATTTTTTTAGCCAGAATCTACTTTAACACAAATCCAGGTGCTTTGCAAGGGGGAAATGAAAAAAACTGGCTTTCCCAGTTTTTTTCAGGTGATAACGTGTTTTATTCCCCTTCCCTGACCACTTCTGCGAGTGATGCTACAAGCCCTGCGACGTTTTGGATTTCCGACGGGATGATGAGCTTGGTGGCTTTCCCGTTGGCCACTTTTTCCAGGGCTTGGAATGACTTTAGCGCAAGGACTTCCGGGGTTGGCGTGCTGCGGTTCAGCATCTTTAGCCCCTCAGCGGTTGCCTGCTGGATTTTCAGTATGGCTTCGGCTTCCCCCTCCGCCCGGCGGATTGCGGCTTCTTTATCGGCTTCGGCTGAAAGGATCATGGCTTCCTTGGCTGCCTGGGCTTCAAGGATCTGGGATTCTTTTTGCCCTTCGGCTTTTAGGATGGACGAGGTTTTCTCCCCTTCGGCCCGCAGGATTTTTTCACGGCGTTCGCGTTCAGCGCGCATCTGCTTTTCCATGGCTTCTTGGATGTCCTGGGGCGGGACGATGTTTTTGACTTCCACCCGGCTGACCTTGATTCCCCACGGATCGGTGGCTTCATCAAGCACTGAGCGCATGCGGGTGTTGATGATGTCCCTGGAAGTCAGGGTTTCATCCAGCTCAAGCTCCCCGATGATGTTTCGCAAGGTGGTGGCGGTCAGGTTCTCAATGGCAGAAAACGGGTTGGAAACCCCGTAAGTATAAAGCTTCGGGTCCGTAATCTGATAGAAAATGACCGTGTCGATCTGCATGGTGACATTGTCTTTGGTAATGACGGGCTGCGGCTTGAAGTCGATGACATTCTCTTTTAGGTTGACCCGTTTGGCAATGCGGTCGACGACAGGCAGCTTAAAATGGAGGCCCACGCCCCAAGTGGCAACATAGGCACCGAAGCGCTCAATGACGTAAGCGTTGGCCTGGGGGACGATCTTGACGTTGGTCGCAACGATGGCCAAGATCAAAAATAGGGAAATAATGAGGATAATCCACTGGAAAACATCCATTTTCATTCACGCTCCTTTTAGGGTACCTCTATTAACTCGCTTTGCCCGAATTTGCGAGGATTTTTTCGTCCAGCCGAGGAAGTGAAAATGCAGTGAAGTGGAGATTCATGGCATTTTTGCAGACGTTGGATGGGTGGAAGAAGCCCGCAAATTCGGGTGAATTGGAGTTATTAGAGGGGCCCTTTATTTAACGATGATGGTAACCCCAGAAATACGGAGGACGGTAACGACCTCGCCAACTTCATAAGGCGTCCCTGACTCGCTTTTGGCACGCCAGATTTTCCCATCAATCTTGACTTCCCCGGGCTCATGGAGCCTGATGGGAGCCGTGACAACCGCAACTTCCCCCACGAGCAGGGCCAGGTTGGTTTTTTCGGTGCCGATTTTCAGCTTTTCGGCCACTGCCTGGCGGGTCTTTAAAAGCAGGTAGGCTGAGACCGCCATAAATACAAGGACCTGGATCCAGATGGAGTCCGTCAAGACGGCTGACAACATAGCCGCCAGCGAACCAATGGCAAACCAAATGGAGGTAATCCCAACGGTGGCCGCCTCAATGAAAACGAAGGCAACGGCCAGGATAAACCAAATCAAGATCGGTGACAAAGCAAATCCAAACATGACGATTCCCCCTTTCCTCTTTATTATATACCCCGGACCAGCACTTTCATACTTAAAACTGGCTATTTTGGGGAAATTCGTGCCCGTGGATGGGCGGAGTCGTAAGCCCTGGTCATCCGTTCCTCGGAAATGTGGGTGTAAATCTGGGTGCTTGACAGGTGGTCGTGGCCTAAAAGCTCCTGGACAGCCCTTAAGTCAGCACCCCCATTCAAAAGATGGGTCGCAAATGAATGCCTGATTTTATGAGGGGAAAGCTTCATGGCCTGCCCTGTTTTTTGGATCATGGACTTTAAGATAAAGCGTACCCCGCGATCGGTCAGCGGCTTTCCTAATCGATTCAAAAACAAGGTGTCCGTTTCTTCGCCTGATTTTTTAAGGAGGGACGGCCTGGCCCCCACAAGGTAGGCTTCCAGTGGCTGCAAGGTAAATTCCCCTAACGGGATGTAGCGGTCTTTACCCCCTTTCCCATGGACCAATAAGGCGTTAGACCCGAGGTCCAGCTGGGACAACTTTAAGCCAACGCACTCGGAGACCCGGATACCAGTACCATAAAGGAGTTCTAAAATAGCATAATTCCGGATCGCCAGCGGGTTGTCCCTGGGCAGGCTTTCAAATAGGGCCGCCATCTCATCTTCGTACAAATAACTGGGGAGCAAGTGGCTGCTTTTAGGGCTGCGGAGGCCGGCAAAGGGGTTGGCGCCAATAAGCCCGAGTTGCATCAGGTAATCGTAAAACGAGCGCAGCGCCGATAATTTGCGGCTGACGGATGCACGGGAAAACTTTTGGTCGTAAAGGTGCTTTAAATATCCTTTGGAATCCTGGGGGTGTTTTTTGGAGTAGGCGAGCCATTCAGACAGGTCGATGCCATAATTTTTGAGCGTGTGGCGGGAGTAGCGCTTTTCATATTCCAAGAATAGAAGGAAGTCTTT
>WRGF01000158.1 GCA_009787345.1 Turicibacter sp. | reverse complement strand
CAGGGGATTTAGGAACATCAACAACCTAATAGCGATGATTTACCTCGAAAACACAAATTTAGAATTCGATTTACCCATGTAAAACAGCGAAGCGCCAAAATGAAAGATAAAACTGTTTCCCAACCTAGAAGTTCAAACATGATATATCCCCCCTTTTAAGTATATTCTCTCTTGGACTTTTTAATTATACCAGACATTTTGACAAGAGGGACATCTTGTCACTATAATGGAAAATTTTCTTCATCTTGTCGGAAACCCACGAATAACCTCAAAAATGCCTTAAAGCGGATTTCCCTCATATCGTGTGTGATTTTCTGTCCTTATTGTGTTGATTTTTTTCTATGGAAACACTTTCCAAGCAAAGATGGCTTTAGCATATTTCCAGGGAGAAGATTTAAATATTTTTCATTAGAAGGACATCTTTTGGAGATAGGTGGAGCAGGTATAGGAATGGCACGAGGGTGGAAGCCATGACCGCTGTGCCGCCGATTAAAACGATGAGGGTGATGGTCAGCCCGTCCAAGGAGGAATCAAACGCTTCGAGCATTACTTCTTGTGACATCTCCCCGGGGAAAAAGGACTCAACTAATGGCGAGTATACGCTTCCTTGAAAGCCAAAGGGATTCCAATCTTCTTCTTGCTGAATCAGGCTATCTTGTATCAGCCGGTCCGTGAGAATGCCCGCAAAAATATTCCCCACCGCAATGGATAGGGTCAGGGCAACGGTAAAATTCAGAAAAAGCTCCCCTAAAATTTGCCCAAATACCACATGCTTCTTCTCTCCAAGTCCCAGATAAATCCCCACTTCATAACTGCGCTCCCTTAATAGCAGTGTCATCAAAAGCCCCAAAATGACAATCGTGGCAAAAACTGCACCGTATAAAATCCAGTCAGCAATGTCGCGAAGGTGGGTGAAGGCTACTAAAAGATTGCCGAAGGTACTGCTGAAGGTATAAATCTGATGAGTGGATGGCAGTAAATTATTGGCAGTTTCGATGAAAGGGATTAGGTAGGAACTATCAGAAAGCAAGAAATAAGCCCCCTCAACTTCTCTCAAATCGCTCCAGCCCCATAGTCCTATTTCAGCTTCACGTCGGAAGGCATTCAGTTCTTCGATAAGAGAAAATGGGACATAAATAGTGTTGGCCATCCCCAAAGCAGGTGAAATCCCTTCCCAAGAATGCCTAAATTCATCGGAGAGTTCTGCAACCGTTTCAAAAATCCCCACTACTTCCAGTTCACGGGGTAAACTGTCATGAATATGGTGGTCAAAAATTTCCTGCCAGTTAAATAATCCCGTTATACCGCTCACATCAAAAACAAGGGCTTCCACGGATACTGTCGAACCAATATCAAGCCCATTAACCTCAGCAAATTCACTGGAAATAACCATAGCGTTTCGTTCGCCTTCCGCAAAATTCCTCCCCCTCATTAACTGGTTCACCCCGAGCGTGAAACTGGGGATTTCATGGTTAGAAACACCCGTTAAAGTGAATATCTCATATGGCACATTTTCTGCTCCATACCATGTACTAACCCCATCTGGCATATCTCCAAAAGGGCTTAAATCAGTGCTGAAAACACTCGAAAATCCAGACAATTGATAGCTTTCCACATATGGCAATGCCCCAATCTCCGTTAAAATTCCGGCAGTTAACTCGCCCTCCCATAATTCACGGTTTCCAGAAAAAACAACCCGCTCATCACCCACAAAAGTATCCGAAATCATGGCAATCGGCGGCAACCCCCTCATCAACTGCCCTTCCGTGTTATGGATGCCCCTCCGAATGGAAATCGCCCCTGATAGGACAACCCCGAGAATAAAAATAACCAAGAAGATAACAAAATTTTTCCCTGGGTTTCGTGCTATGGTGACGACGGTTCTTTTAAATGGCTTCATTGGCTCTCTCCTTTTTGATAAAAAAATGACGTATTCGTCAGAGAGAAATCCCTAACTTATACGTCAATGAATTTATTGGCTCCCCAAGCGATGATTAAATTATAACTGACATTTAGGGGATTTTCAATTATTTTGCTTTATTTTGGGGACTGTGATACAAAAGTACACTACCTATTCGAATTTCGGGGAGGAGGTGCACTTTTCGCCTTATTTCAACACAAACTCCCGAATGGCAAATGCCACCCCACCCTCATCATTGGATTTTGTCGTATAGTCGCACAATGCTTTAACCTCGGGTTCAGCATTTCCCATGGCGATGGCGGTGCCGGCGGTTTTTAGCATGGGTATGTCGTTGTGGTTGTCGCCGATGGCAATGGTGTCTGATAGGGGAATTCCGAAGTGCTGAGCCATTTGGGTGATTCCCGTCCCTTTGTGTCCGTCCACTCCCATGATTTCCACATTGTCATCCATGGAGGAGGTGAAATGGGTGCCACCTAACTCTTGTAGCCAGTCTTTAAGAGCAGATTTTTTCTCAATTTCCGGGGTGTAGACGAAGAATTTATAGATTCGGATGTTGCCCTTTTCGACTTGGTTGAAGCTGGAAATAGGGGTTAAGTTGGATTTTCGTTGATGGTCTAGGAACACTTCCCACTCCCAGTGCTCCCCCTCCTGAACGGGCACTTTTTGGTTTGCCTCCTTTGCTAATTGCAAGAAATCCCGCTCGCTGAATGCGCCCCTATTGGTGTAAAACTTGAAAGGATAGCGGTGACTTTGAAGCCATTCAAATAAACGGGCGGCAGTAGCATATTCCATAGACGTTTCGTGAATGATTTTTTCGTCGGTCTGGGTGAAGGCCCCGTTGCTGGCGGAGATTGGGAAACTCAAATTCTCGTCCTTTAAAAAGGTGAGAAGGGAATCGTGATGGCGGCCGGTGCAAATCATGACCTGGTGGCCCGCATCGATTGCTTCCTGAAGGGCTAATTTATTCTCAGCCGAGATTTTTTTGTCGCTAGACAGCAAGGTCCCGTCCATGTCGATGGCAATTAGTTTCATAACGTGTGCTCCTTTTTGGGTGATGTTCTTATTTTACCATATTATTCCCAGTTGATTCCAATATAAGTTTGACCGTGCCTTTCAACCAGTAGTATAATTGAGGTATCTATAAATAAGGAGAGCATTATGAGCGAAATTAATACCTGTTTGAAGCAATTTAAGCGGCAACTGATTGTGGGGCCCTTGTTTAAGTGGCTCGAAGCGATTTTGGAGCTGTTCGTCCCCTTGGTCATGGCCAGCATGATTGATTTGGGGATTCGGGGAGAGAATACCCGTCATATTTATGAGATGGGCGCGATACTGGTAGGGCTTTCCGTATTCGGGCTGATTTTTGCCCTGCTGTGCCAGTATGCGGCGGCGGTGGCTTCCACTGGATTTAGCCGAACACTTCGGAGCCGGCTTTTTGAGCATATCGGCAAGTTGGGCTACGAGGAACTGGACCATATCGGCTCCAACTCCCTCATCACCCGCATGACCAACGATGTGAACCAAGCGGAAACGGCCCTTGCCATGTTTATCCGCCTTGCCGTGCGTGCCCCTTTCATTATTATCGGCGCCGCTGTCATGGCGCTCCTCATCGACCGCACCATGTCTGTGATTTTCGTGGTCATTATCCCCCTCGTGAGCCTGGTTTTGTACCTGGTCATGTGGCGCGCGGTCCCTTACTACAACCAGCGGCAACGGAAATTGGACACGGTTTCCCTGATTACGAAGGAGAATCTGGAAGGGAGCCGGGTCATCCGTGCGTTTTCCAAAAATGAAGCGGAACGGGAGCGGTTCGAGCAATCGGCGGGGGAAGTCCAAAAAATCGCAACCCATGTGGGGAATTTGAGTGCCATCTTGAATCCTGCGATTTTTACTATCCTAAACGGTGCCATCCTTGCCATTCTCTGGTTCGGGGGTGTCCAAGTCAACGTGGGCGGCTTGACCCAGGGGCAGATTATCGCCTTGGTTTCCTACACCACCCAGATTTCCCTCATGCTCATCGTCCTCGCCAACCTGATTATTATTTTCACCCGCGCCAGCGCTTCCATCAAACGGTTAGCAGAGATTTTCAACATTAAGCCCGCAATGACCGAAGGGACGCTTTTGGAAGGGAATGCTGAGAGCCCCAAAATTGAATTTAGGGACGTCCAGTTCAAGTATCCCGCTTCGGAAGAGGTGGCTCTTGACTCCCTTAATTTTAAAGTGGCTTCAGGAATGACTTTTGGAATCATCGGAGGGACAGGAGCAGGTAAATCCACCCTCGTTAATTTGCTGCCCCGTTTTTACGACGTTACCAGCGGGGAAATCCTCATAGATGGGGTCAACGTTAAGGAGTACGCTTTCACTGCCTTGCGGAAGAAATTCGGAATTGTCGCCCAGCAAGCTGTATTATTTGAAGGCACCATCCACGAGAACCTGACCATGGCAAATGAAAATGCCACCTTGGAGGAACTGGAACGTGCGATAGCGGCAGCCCAGGCCCGCAATGTCATCGAAGCAAAAGAAGGGATGGATGCCCTCTTGGAGCAAGGGGGGCGGAATTTGTCAGGGGGGCAACGGCAGCGCCTGACCATCGCCCGGGCCCTCGTTGGAAATCCTGAAATCCTCATCCTTGACGACGCTTCCAGCGCCTTGGACTATGCCACTGACGCAGCCCTTAGAAGCGCCTTGGCTCATTACAAGGAAGGGCTCACCGTCTGCATTGTTTCCCAGCGGGCCAACTCCGTCAAACATGCCGACTTGATTTTAGTCCTAGACGAAGGGCAGGTTGCAGGACTGGGAACCCATGAAAGCCTTCTTGCAAGCTGTTCCATTTACCAAGAAATCTGCGAATCCCAGGGGGTGGCATCATGAAAGGCTTTCAAATACTAAAGCGGCTTCTGGGTTATTCCAAGAAATACACTGGCTTCCTAGTGGGCGGGATTGTGTCCACCATCATCGGGGTCGGGGTATCCTTATATATTCCCATCCTGATTGGGGAGGCCATCGACTTCATCCTCGGTCCAAATGACGTCAACTTTGCAGGTCTGTCCCGCTACATGATTTACATCGCGGGCGCAACCGTTATGAGTGCCATTTTCCAGTGGCTCATGAATTATTGCATGAACCAGGTTGCGTTTCGGACCGTGTTCGAGCTTCGCAACGCAGCCTTCGGGAAACTAGGGGCTGTCCCCTTAAAATACATCGACAACCACCCCCACGGCAATGTCATCAATACGGTCATCAACGACATCGAGCAGATTTCCGACGGCCTGCTCCAAGGGTTCATCCAACTGTTCTCTGGGGTCATGACCATTGTAGGGACTTTGGTGCTCATGCTCATGATTAACTGGTGGATGACCGCCATCGTCGTGGTGCTCACACCGCTAACCATCTTCGTTGCTGGGTTTATCGCCAAAGGGATTGCCGTCAAATTCAGGGAACAATCCAACCTTCGGGGAGAACTAGGTGGCCTCCTTAAGGAAATGCTGACCCATCAAAAACTGGTCCGTGCCTTTGCCTATGAATCCCGGGCCCAGGAAAAGTTTGAGGACGTCAACGAACGGTTAAGGTCGGTGGGCAAGCTTGCCCAGTTCTATTCGGCACTCACAAACCCATGCACCCGCTTCGTCAATAGCATTATCTATGCCATCGTGGGAATCACGGGAGCCATTTCCGTCATCAACGGTGCGTTCTCCATCGGCATGCTTTCCAGCCTCCTGACATTTGCCAATCAATATTCCAAGCCATTCAACGAAATCTCAGGGGTTATAGCAGAATTCCAAGCCGCATTGGCCTCCGCAGAGCGGGTGTTCGCCTTAATCGATGCCAAAGAGGAGCCAGCCGACAAGCAATTATTAGAAACTTTTCGGGCGGACGGTGCTATTTCCTTTGAGCATTTGAAATTTTCCTATTCGGCTCGCAATCCATTGATTGAGGATTTCAGTTTAAGTGTCCAACCCGGTCAGACCGTTGCCATCGTAGGGCCCACTGGGTCAGGGAAATCTACCTTAATCAACCTTCTCATGCGTTTTTACGATGTGGACGCAGGGCGCATTATCGTGGACGGCGTTCGCCATACAGACCTGACCCGCCAAGCGCTGAGGAGCCAGTTCGGGATGGTGCTTCAGGAAACGTGGCTCTTTAAGGGAACGATTCGGGAGAACATCGCTTATGGCAAGCCAGGTGCCACCATGGGCGAAATCATCCAAGCAGCCAAGTCCGCTTATGCCCACCATTTCGTCGCCCAGCTACCCCATGGATATGACACGGTGCTGGCTGAGGATGGGGGCAATCTCTCCCAAGGGCAAAAGCAGCTGCTGGCCATCGCCCGGGTCATGTTGGTCCAACCACCCATGCTGATTTTAGATGAAGCCACGTCCAACATCGACACGCTAACAGAAGTCCGGATCCAAAAAGCCTTCGCCAAAATGATGGAAGGAAAAACCAGCTTCATCGTCGCCCACCGCCTCTCCACCATCAAATCCGCCGACATCATCTTGGTGCTTGACGGGGGGCAGATTGTGGAACAGGGTACACACGATGAATTATTAAACGCCCATGGGTTTTATGCGAATTTGTATGAAAGCCAGTTTGCGGTTGTGGGATAAATGCAAGGGGTGGGAGAAAAGCACTCCCACCCCTTGCGATGATTTAAAAAGAATGTTTCTGACAGAACAGAACTTAAGTTATGTCTGAAAACACTAAAAGCTCGCAGTCTTACGATTGCGGGCTTTTTGGCAATTATTTTACAAATTCTTCAATCAGACATTCATGCACTTTGGACTCTTTATCGTAGTTGATACCCACCAACAAAAGGTTTCCATGGTAGCCTTCCAACGCTATGGGGTAACTTCTTTTCTTGATTTGGTCAATGGCTCCTTCTACGGTTTTTCCGTATTTCAGTTCCACCACCATGGCGGGTTTTTCAAGATGTGAGGGCCGAGGCATGAATACCAAATCGGCGAATCCTTTTCCAGCAGGCATTTCATGGATGACGGTATAGTATTGACTGGCGGCATACAAAGCCAAACTCAGCACACACCGCAAGGAATTTTCGTCGTTGTAAATCAAGATAGGAAGGTTCTTGTCGTGAACTTCTTCAATTCCTTGGGCGACTGCCTGGCTTTCTTTTTTCAGATGGAATGCAAGAGCCTTTCTGATTTTTGAATGGCTTCGACAATACCTGTCCATTTTAGGCTTTTGATAGAAGTGATAAATTCTTGCTTGATTTCATTATTGGGAATACGGACGGTTTCATCTTGGGGGGAGTAAGCCAGATAACCGAGGTGAATCAAGAGCGACAAAATATCATCGCTTTCCCTGAATTGGGACATATCGTTTTTAAAGGATGTAATATCTATTGGGATTTGTTCGCCAGCAATCAATTGGATAATTTTTACCTTTAAGCCATCGTAATCAAGCATGATGTAGTCACGAAGGGCTTCGTAGGTTTCAGTGGAATTCCAATAATTTCCGATTTTCCCCATGTTTAAGCTCTTAACGACGGCAGTTGGGTTGTAGATGGCTTTTTCCATTTCTACGAAATAACCGTTATACCACGATTTGACTTCCTCAAAATCACGGTCATACCTTTCACAAAGGGCTTTTACCTCCTCGGTTGAAAATCCAAAATAATCAAGAAACTGGGCGGGGTCTATCATGGAATATTCCGTGAACATATTGAGAGCAGAATGGGTTCCATACTTCTTGATTGGCAAGATACCCGTCATATAAGCCAGTCCAACATACTCCTGGTCTTTTAGCATTAACCTTAAAAAATCCAGGTATATTTTTTGGGCTTCCAAATCGTGCTTATGGACCCGAAAAATGCAATCCCATTCGTCAATCAAGATGACAAACTTCCGCTTTGTTTGACGGTAAATATCATCCAAGACCTGGTCAAGCTCCCCTACCTCCAAATAGTCAACTTCCGGGTGGGCAAGGGTCAGTTCCTTGATTAGTGCTTTGCAAACTTTTTCTATCATGTTCTCGACAGATTTTGCCTTGGTTAAAAAGTCCTGCATATTGATTCCTACGCAATAATACTGGTTCAAATGCTCTTTGTAAGTTGGGTGGTTGCTAATGTTTAAAGGGTTGAAATACTCGCTTGCGTCCTCGCCGTTGCCATAGTAAGCGGCTAACATTTGTGCAGCCATGGTTTTTCCGAAACGTCTTGGACGGCTCACACAAATATAACGGTCATCCGTGTCAAGGACTTGATTGGTATGGCTTATCAATTCGCTTTTATCCACATAAATAGCAGATTTCAGGCTCATTTGAAATTTTCCGCTGCCAGGATTCAAATACCTTCCCATTCCATCACCTCAACTCTCTTTTACCTAATTATACCTTATTTCTAAACTAATTTACACGTTCAAAAACGAACCAACCATATAAATTGCCACTACGGATAAAATACCATCCCATCATAAGGTTTTAAACGGCAAGCTTCCAACCGTTCCTGAAGCCCGCCCACATGGGCTTCTAATTTATGCCCATCAGGGTCTAGGAAATAACACGATTTCCCTTCGCTTTTATTTATTTTCCAAATGATAACACCTGCTTGTTCCAATAAAGACTGAAAACCTTCAAAGTCCTTTTCTGCAATGGAAAACGCATAGTGGGTGTAGTCGCTGGCTTCTGGCTCCCAAAATTTGCGGGTTTTATCCAGCGATAAGCATAGCCAAAGCCCTCCACATTCAAAATATGCTCCGCGCTCCCATTTGGCTTTGAGTACCATCCCTGGAAGCTGTTGATAAAACTGCACGCTCCGCCTTAAATCTGTTACTGCTAATGTTAGGTGGTTGATTCCTGTCAACATTTTCTTTCCCTCCCCGTTATTTGTCTAAATTATATCAGGACATCTGGGGTTTGTCCATTGCGTATTTTCATAGAAAAAGAAGCAAACCATCCCAGATTTGCTCCTTTTGATTAAATGAACCCTTCTCTTTTGGCAATATGCTGATACAACTGCTGCATTTGAATGTGGTTTTGATAGAGTTTTTCATCCAATTGGCGGCTTTTAATCAGCAAGTCCCTTCGGGTTGCTTCCGATGGAGAAATCTCCCCGTGGAATGCTTGCCATTGCAGTCGCAATTCCTGAATTTCGTCAGAATATTGAACCCTAAGTTCTTGGCAAAGTTCCCATTCAAGCCGGTCAAAATACCCTTCGGGGATAGCAAGTTCCACAGAAGCCTTAAGAAATTCCATTGCTTCGTACTGTAAGAAGGATTCCATACCCATTTTGGTAGCGTATTTCCTACAGGGTGACTTAATGAAGGCGAGGTTTTCCGTAGTTTGGTCATCCCATTCAAAGCAGGCAACCACTTGAGAAACCAGAATGTCTTGCACACCCAAGTCCAGCAACGCAAACGGCTGGTTCCCCAAAAACCGTTCAGTAAATTCATCAAATTTCATTAACAAGTTAGCACCCCATTTTTGGCTCTTTATTAATGAATATGATTTCACCCCAGCGGTATATTCCTAATTCGCCACCACGCTCAGCCCTTGCCAGGTGTCTACAAAACGGTAGTCGTTTCGCATGGCGATGCTTCCGATGAACTGCACGTCGCCGGTGTTGACATCCCGGACCACATAATAATGGGTGCGTAGTTGGCCTGAACGTTCCCCGATGTACTGGGCAATTAAGTGGTCTCCTACCGTTTGAAGGTTGCCCGAAAGTTGAATCCAGTCCCCCATTTCCGTATTATAGTTTTTAAAAAATTCTGGGTCTTCTAAGGGAATCGTTTCCCCTGTTTCAAGGTTCAGGACGTGCATAGCGTTTAGCGGGGTGTTATCTGCGAAAATAAGGGAATTGTTCGTCCACTCGCCAACCAATCCTCTAAAATTATCCACTTCAAAGGTTGACTCTTCTTGGGTGACAAGATGGATACGGCTAATCTCACCCTCTCCCCATTCGCTAAAATAAACATATTCCCCAAACACTTGCACCGACACCCAGCTATTGGGATGGATAGGCAGGTTGTAGGTATAGGTACGGGTGAGCGTGAACGATGTGGGATTCAAGTCGTAAACACGCATTTCTGAACCATTTCCATCACTTTGCAAAACGATGTAAATATTTCCATCGATGTATGCCGTCCCGGCTTGCCAAAACGTTTCAAATCTGTGAATGTCCGGAACTTCAATGGCCTCGTTCCTGATGGTATGGGTGTTTTTATCAAGGACCGCGACCCGAATAGAGGCTTCCTCCCGATTCCAACCACTCATCCCATCCAAATTAATCCTAACAAAATGGGTGTCCGTATCAATTTCTGAAGTATTCCACTGGGAAAAATTCCGAAACAGTTCTCGGTTTTCAAGTTGGAAGCCGTTAACCAGATTTCTCGTATCGAACACGGTCTCCTCTATGGCAAAAACGCCGGCTTTCCAAGTGACGCGGGCGAAGTCATCGGGGCCTGTCCGAACCATCCCTTGCAAGGAAAAGCCGTCCAATACCGTCGGGTCGCCGTACAATGTGACCATTTCAAAACTCTGATTACTTTCAAATGATGCAGCAGAAGGAGCAAATATTCCCAAAGCAGCCAAAGAAGCCACAGCCAATGCAAATACAATTACTGAAAATTTTAGTTTCATGCTATTTCCCTCCCTATATCGTAACTTTCTTATTAATGAGCCAGTAGCTGATGGCAAAACTTATGAGGCTGCCACCGATGACGAAGCCGAAATCTACCCATGGGCGCTCATCAACGAATAGGAACAAGTTCTGGGTCCAAACAAAAATGGTAATCATAGCGATAAAGTAGATAATTCCTAGTACGAATCCCCAGATTCTTTTGGAATGGTGGCTTAAAACGAAAACCGAAATCATGGAGAACATGAGGATGAAAAAGAGAAAGCGATAGGCAAATGCCACGGGCGTTGTAGGTAAGACGACACCGAGAAAACGATCGCTGGAAAGGGCGCTGTTAATCAAGTTATCGCCAATCAAGCCTCTTGGCATAATATTTCGTAGCATAACCGCCCCAATCCCTAAATTGATGATAAGGCTGCCAATGTAGATAAATGCACCCAAAATGATGGTAATCAGCTTCGAAATTAAAATCGTAAATCGTGGGCCTTTTAAGGAAAGCAATAGGTAAATCCGCTTAGATTGCCCGAGCCACTCTTTTTCCCAAAGGATGAAGGAGATGCCAGCAACCGCTAGTATCCCCAAAATATATAGGACTGAAATGAGCTCACCGTTCCAGTGGTTAAAAATCGTTCCTAAAGTGATGTGTCCCTGGCTTTGGACAATATCTTCGATGGTTGTTCCCCTGCCGACATTTTGCATTATTTCCCGATAGATTGAATTAATGGTATTATACATGACCAGGCTTGAGAGCCCAGTGACCAAGACGATGACCGCTCCCAACCATGGTAGCAATTTCTTGCATTCGATTTCAATTAAAGTCAGTAACGTTGCCAATCTCATGACTAACCCTCCCTTTGATACAAGGTCCTCATTTTTTCCACGATGCTTAGCCCTTGCGCTTCTGCTTCCGATTTTGTAAATGTACCGAATACTTTGCCTTCTTCCAAAAGGATGATGGTATCCGCCACATTTTGGATTTCATCAATTTCATGGGTGGTGATAATAACAGTTTGCCCCTCATTGAGAAAATCCGACTTTAAAGCCTTGATAAATTCTTCCCGGGTAAAGACATCAATCCCGCTAAATGGCTCATCCAAAAGCAGATAGTCGGCATACTGGCAAAGGCCGACAATCACGTTGAACCGGGCTAAGTTACCCTTGGACAATTCCTTCAGCTTCTTATCCGTCGGAAGCTTTAAGAACTCAATCAACCTTTTGGCTTTTTGCATATCGAATAACGGATAGAAAACTTTGGCAAATTCCAGGTTTTCCAGTGCCGTCCAACTCAAGTCATGAATAGGGATGTCAGGGACATAGGCGATTTTATTCATGTTGTTGGAGGAGATTTTCTCCCCGTCGATGGTGATAACCCCTTTGTTGATGGGAATCATCCGCATAATCGCCTTCATGGTCGTGCTTTTCCCCACACCGTTCAGCCCCAGCAAACAGGTAATCTCCCCCTTTTTAAATGCCATCGACACATCATCCAACACGACCCTCTTGCCATACCGCTTCGTCACGTTTTTAACTTCCAGCATATTTTTAACTCCTTCCGATAACTTCTGGGTCAATTATACCATGTATTTCTAAATAATTTGCGGGGAATTTTCTTAAGATTTCCTTAATATGCTAAAAAAGACAGCCTGGAATTTGCTCACAGGCTGCCTGGGAACTATTCAATTTTAACGTTTCAAATAAAGGAAGTGGAGTAGCTAGCTAGCTTTTAGGAAAGGAGGAGTTTCGAATTTTAGATATGGTTCTTGTTTATAGACTTTTTCAAATGTATCATTATAACTCAATCCATCGTGTAGATTTTTGAGCAAGTTCTAAATCATGGGTTACGAAAACTACGGCTTTACCCATATCGCTCATCTTTTTCAAAAGGTCAAATACTATATTACGATTCTGCACGTCTAAATTCCCTGTCGGCTCATCCGCAAATATATAGTCTGCTTCCTTTAAAAACAGTCTCGCTATGGCAACACGTTGTTGTTCTCCCCCAGAAAGTTGATAAACCTTTTTGTCTAAAATGTTAGGCTTGAGATTAACGAAATGAAGAGCCTCCTTCATAGCCGAAATCTTATTTAATATTTTACGGCCACCCAATGCAATTTTTAAGTTCGCTTTGACGGTTTCATTTTCAATTAAC
The DNA here is from genome assembly GCA_009787345.1 of Turicibacter sp. GTDB lineage: Bacteria > Bacillota_I > Bacilli_A > MOL361 > Turicibacteraceae > WRGF01. Next base: position 3,376 of record WRGF01000158.1, on the reverse strand, counting down.
GCATAGTTCTGAAAAAGATATCCTAACTTATGACGTTGTAAGTGCATTATTTCTTTTTTTCTCAAGTTAGAATTTCCTTCTACAACTATTTGACCACCATCTGGTCTTTCCAACATTCCTAACATATTTAAAACAGTCGTCTTTCCTTTTCCAGACTCTCCAGTAAGTGCTAGGATTTCTCCCTTCATTATTTTCAGGTTGAAATCTGAAATAACGGTTTCGTTATTGTACTTTTTAACTAAATTTATCGCTTCAATCATAATATTAGCTCCCTTTTATAATTTTTGAAGAATTTATTTTCATTAATTTTCCATCTATAACCATAATAAATATTTGTTCTAACACAACTAAAGATGTTCCTATTATAATAGCTTGATTCCCCAATAATGTAGATAATAGTACGATAACAGCAATGTTAAAAGATAACGTCATCAATAAAAATTTAGAATGTCTTTTAGTAAATTTATATCCAAAAACACCTTTAATGAAAATTTTCAATCTGTTTTGTTCAAAATAATTTGAAGTTAATGAATATACAACAACAAAACTAGAAATTATTAGAACAATTAGTAATAAAATGCTTGTTATCAGCTGGTTTCTGAGTTCAAATATTTCTCTTCCATTTTGATTGAATATTGATACGGTGCTCCTAATCACATGAGTAAGGCCGCTTTCCACGAGTAAAGGGTGAATGCTACTATAGGCATCGAAAGACTCAGTAATAAAGAAAAAGTGTCCTCCTATGTGCATACTGAGGTCGCTAGGATGTAAACTTCCAGTATATATAATTGCAATTGGATCCTTAATCATGTTCATTTCTTGAACCCTTACACTATTGTCAAAAGAAAAATATTCTTGATTATTTTCGACATAAATTATGTTCAATGATAGTTGTTCACGTGGGGTGGTATTCATACTATATCCTAGTTCGCTATTGTATATATTATCTATCCCGACACTTCTAAAATAAAAGTAATCTAAAAATGATTCCGTAATTTTTGTTTCATAATTAGATAAATCTTCAGGTACAAGTATATTTAGTACATAAGGATTATAGATAATTTGATTAATAGCAAATCTTCCATAAATATCTACTATGGGGTTAAATTTCAAAAAATTCGAACTTATCGTCACGCTGTTTCCATGAGGAGACAAGTACATTGGCGGTGCAGTATTCATGTCAGCGTAAGGCATTATACCTCTATCTAAAAAACTAATGTTACTAGCATTCATTATAAAAGCATCGTGTTGACTTACCATCATATCGAAAAAATCAAGTTTTCTTCCTATAATTTCAAGATCAATAGATAAGTCGCTAGATTGACCTACAGAATAAATACGGGTTGAATGAACATTTTCTGCTAACGACCAATTGGAAAGTGCCTCACTTCTAATGGTGAGTTCTAGCAAGGTGTTTACAGCTAAACTAGCGAAAATAACTACGGCTGTCGTGAGTATGGTTTTAGAAGAAAAGTTGAAAAATTGGATAAGTCTATATGGCCTCCTTCCCTTTAACAATTCAATTCCTCTTACAGTATTAAGGTAAAAAACCAAGAAAAATGTACAGAGTATAATATAAATAAATATGAGAATAAAACCTATCATTAAAAAGCTCTGAGAGAATGGGATTATAAATAAGACATACTCTGTCAAAAGCATATATGATAATATTAAAATATACGATAGAGTGTAGGAAAATATTAATAAAATGATTAATTCAGACAATATCTTCATTAGTATAAATATTTTATTATAGCCATGGGTCATATATACGGCACTTACTTTTAATTTATGAATGGAATAATTTGTTAAAGTAGCTATTATGCACATTAGTAATAGAAATGAAATTACAACTACTTCAATAAACTGAGTAGACGTGAAGTGTTGGAAAATTGATGAGTTATCATTAATAGAAAGCAGTTCCGCTCTTGATATGTTGTTATTTAATACTTCGATGAATGTCCTTAAAAATTCTAACTCAACACTATTTATTAAATAAGTTCCATGAAGCTCTACGTTTGTAGTATTTTCGATTCTGCTTATAGAAATATTTACATTGGGGGATATTCGCTCTATTAATCCTACCTGAGTTGATTCTTTTGTTGCTTCGGTACTTACAAATTCACTCGTATATGGAGACGGCCATCTTCCCTCTAAAAGATTAATCTTCCCATTCAATGAAAAATCGGATGTATATATCATTAAATTATCCTCATTTAAATGTATTGTTCGAGTAATAGTTAATTCTTCTTTTTCAACCAAATCTAAAAGAAACTTATATTCCTCCTCATTATCTATAACAAGAAATAGAGAAGATGTTCCATCGTTAAGGATAGAATGGAGAGTGTATTCTCTTAAAAATAACACTCCATATATTGAAGCGATTAGACTTTGAAAAACGATTAACAGGCAAATGATTTTCCTCATATTTTCTCCTTTTTAAAAAAATATTTTAGGTACATCAAATTCGATGTACCTAAAATATTTTTAAATCTATTAATTTAAAGGTGCTGCCAGTCCCCAAAATGCCTGATTTGTTCCACTGGTTCTATCAATTTCTGCACGACTATTTACTCCTGGATTCTGAAAGCCGCCTGTCCTTTCCTGTCCGTTTCCATTCCTTACGGTAGCGCGTCCGCGGGCACGACCAGCACCAGAAGCGTTACCTGTGACACTCGACCATACCTGACCACCTCGACCTAACCAATTTGTATTCTGATTCCCAGAGCTAAATGTCCCACGTAAATCCCCATGGTAGATGTTTCGTGATAAGCCAGGGAGATTCACTTGGATTTCTTTCGAAGCGGTTTCCGCCCCTTCTTCCACAACAATGCTTCCACCCAATTCTACTGAAAATATTTGAGGCATTGCATTTACGGTTGTTGATGATAGACTTCCCCCTGCAACTAAAATGCCGCCAGCAAGTAACACCTTTGGTGCCGCATTTTTTAAATTCCGTTGCAATTTCGTATACATTTTTAATTCCTCCTATAATTTGTGATGACAGATGCAATAATCTGTTCTGCTTAAGTGTCGTAAAAGCTGTCAACTCTTTCCGTTTCTTCACGACGTAAACATAATATCATTGTTTTTCATAAAACAGCAATAGGGTTTTGTCCTGTTGACCAAACAGGCTTCAAGACGCCATTTTTTGTGTCGAAGTTTGTCTTGTGATCTAAAAATGCTTTCACGAGCTTTTTCGTGTTGAAATATTTCTAAATTTTTGATAAGATATTCTTAACTTCAACAAAACATGCATTTTTTTCGGTAGGAGAAGTATCAGTTCTGAGGAGTAAACTTTCCAGTTTTAGGGGAAATTCCCCTCGATTTAGTTCTCCTAACTAAAGCACAATCATTTCCAATTTGTTTTTTGAAA